>CAKTEB010000012.1 GCA_934546685.1 uncultured Oscillospiraceae bacterium | reverse complement strand
CCTATACCCAGGAGCACGGTATGGAGCTCTACGAGATGTCCGCCGCCATCCACCAGGGCACCAAGGAGCTCATGCGGGTGGTCTACCAGAAGCTCCAGTCCCTGCCCCCCATCACCGTCTACGAGCCCGAGTATGTAAAGCCCCTGCCCCAGGCCGGCAGCGTGGATGAGATCACCATCGAGCCCCAGGAGGGCCTGTGGCTGGTGTCCGGCCCCTGGCTGGAGCGACTCATTGCCGACATCAACTTCGACGACTACGAGTCCCGGATGTACTTTGACCGGCAGCTGCGGAAATGCGGCCTCTTTGAGCGCCTGGAAGAGATGGGCATTGAGAAGGGCGACACCGTCAGCATCTACGATATCGAGTTTGATTACGAGCCCTGAGAAAAAAATTTCGTTTTTTCTAAAATAGTGCTTGACATTCCGAGAAAATGCTGTATAATGAATCATGCCTTTTGGGTCACCACCCAGCGGGCATGAACATAGGGGATTGGTGTAACGGTAACACACCGGACTCTGACTCCGTTATCGGGGGTTCGAATCCCTCATCCCCTGCCAAAGCGTCTTGCTTTCGCAAGACGCTTTTTCTTTTGTCCAGCCAAAAAATCAACGCCCCGGAAAGCCGTTCGCATTGCTTTCCGGGGCGTCTTTTGTCTCTATCCGTAAACCCAGGCCGTGGGCATCTTCCGCCCCTGAGGCAGGGCCGTATTGGAGCACCGGGTGAGATAGCTCCCCTTGTAGTACATTATGGCGCTGGTGCCGCCGTCCAGATTCATGGCCTGGACGCAGTTATACTCCAGGAGCTTTTCCGCAACCGCTTCAACTCCGCAGCCGGGACTGTTCCAGAGCCGCCCTTCTACCACTATCAGCATTGTTTCCAGACGGTCCGTCTGGCCGATGGCCGCTCTGGGGTTGGGACCGGTCCAGCTGGTATCATCCGTAACGTCTTCGCCGTCCACGATCAGGGCGGGCTGGAACTCGCAGGCGTCCCGGGTGTCCTCCCCTACGGGGTCGGTGCTGTCCACCAGATACATTCGGTTATCTGCCCGGAGTTCCAAGCGCTTTACCCCAGGCTGTGCCAGGCTGCTTCCCAGCACGGTTCCCTGGCAGACGGCAAGGCCCGAGAGCGTGCCGCCATCGCTGGTGCCGTCATCTACGAAGGCGCTGCCGGTGATGGCCAGCAGACCGCCGCTGCTCTCGCAGATCGTCCCTACTGTTTCGCCGGAATCCGGCAGGGTCTCGGCGGCGCACAGCCGCAGCCCGGAGGTGTCCTGGCAGATAGCCAATACGCCCTGGCTGTCGTCTGCCTCTACCCGCACCAGCAGGATGCCGTTTTCCGCGTCCAGGGCCAGCACCGGATCCCCCTGGATGGTGGTGATCTGCCGCTCCGACGCATTCAGGGCCTCCGGGGTCAGATCGACGCCGCTCCAGCCCCGCTCCAAGCACTCCGGGTGGGCCGCCGCATAGTCCAGCACGCTATTCTGATCCAGCTGATAGAACCGCTGGAAGAAGATCTCCCGCTCCGAGTCCTCCTCCGCGCTGTCCTCCGGCATCGCCGCAGGGATCGAGGCCTGTTCCGCGGGCGGCTGAGCCGCATTTTGACCGGCTTCCCCATGCAGCACCCGTGTCAGGGTCAGCCCCGAAAAGCCCGCCAGCAGCACAAGGCAGGCCGCCAGGGACAGATATTTAATCCACTGGGGCGGTTTCCTCGTCCCCTTGGGGGCCGCATCCTCCAGCCAGTCCTCCCGGATCTCGCCCAGCGCCTCGATCACGTCCATTCCCTTCATCGCGTAAATCCCTCCTGTTCCAAACAGCGTTTCAGCCGTTTCCTGAGCCGGTGCAGCATCGCCCGCACCCCCGCCGCAGTGAGCCCAAGCTCTCCGGCGATCTCCTGGGCGGAGTCGAAGTACCAATACCGCCGCAGGAATACCCGCCGCTGAGTCACCGTCAGCTCCGATAAAAATCGGTTCAGCGCCGCCCGGAGGGCCTGGGCCTCCAGCTGCTCCTCCGGGCTTTTGCCGCCGGAGAGCATATAATCAAGCTCCTCCAGGGCACAGTCCAGCTGACCCCCGCCCCGCTTGTCCGCCTGGTCTTTTCGCCACCGGTCAATGGCAAGGCTCCGGGTGATTCGGCTCAGATACGCCCCCAGCCGCTGGGGCTCCTTGGGCGGGATGGTGTTCCAGAGCTCCAGATAGGCGTCATTGAGGCACTCCTCCCGATCCTCCCGGCGAGACAGGATGTTCCCGGCCAGATGGAGGCACAGGCCCCGATACTTGGCGTCGGTGCAGACAATGGCCTCCTCCCGGCGCTGGAGATACAGCTCCACGATCTGCCTGTCATCCATGCGGCTCCCTCCTTTCATCTCTCTGCTTCCTTCTACTAATAAAGGCGTATTCCAGGCCCAAAGTGTTTCACGATTCGAGAAAAAAATACAGTGCCGCCCAAAAAGACGGCACTGTATGATGATTTAGCGCTTGCGGATCACCCGCACGTCCTCGTCAAGATTGGGTGACAGGGGCATCTCCCAGCCGAAGTGGTCGGTATGCAGAAGATGATGTGCCTTTTCACCGCAGGGGGTCTCCAGATAGTCCTTGTAGAGGGTCTGTACCTCTGGGTTCTCATGGGAGAACCGCAGGACGTTTCTGCTGTCGTAGCGGTAAAGCACCTCTCCGCGCTCCGCCGCCCGCTCCTCATTGTAGTGGATGGGCTGGCCGCCACCGCCCACGCAGCCGCCGGGACAGGCCATGACCTCCACGAAGTCATAGTGTACCTCTCCCCGGCGCAGGGCCCGGATCAGCCGCCGGGCATTGCCCAGTCCGCTGACCACGGCGGTGCGCACCTTGATCCCCGCCACGTCATACTCCGCTTCCTTCCAGCCGTCCATGCCTCGGGCCCCCAGGAAGCTCTTGTCCGGGTCGGGATTTTCCCCAGTGAGCACATAGGCGCAGGTCCGCAGGGCCGCCTCCATGACGCCGCCGGTGACGCCAAAGATCACCGCCGCGCCAGTACCCGCCCCCAGAGGCGAGTCAAAGTCCGTCTCCGGCAGTGCCGGCACGTCCACCTGATCCGCGGAGATCATCCGGCAGATCTCACGGGTGGTGATGGAGTAGTCCACGTCCTTCCCTGCCCCGGCGTCGTTGATGTTGGGGATATCCACCTCGGCCTTTTTGGCCACGCAGGGCATCACGGACACGCAGACGATATTCTTGGGATCCACGCCGATTTTTTTTGCGAAATAGGTCTTGGTCACCGCGCCGAACATCTGCTGAGGGGATTTCGCCGTGGACAGCTCTCCCACCATGTCCGGGTACTGGGATTTCAGGAACCGCACCCAGCCGGGGCAGCAGGAGGTGAACATGGGCATTTTGTGCTCCTTGCCGTCCTGCATCCGCTGGAGGAATTCCGTGCCCTCCTCCATGATGGTGAGATCCGCGGAGAAATTGGTGTCGAACACATAATCCACGCCGATGCGCTTCAAAGCCGTCACCAGCCGCTTCTCCGTAGCCACCTCCGGGGGCAGATCAAAGACCTCGCCCCAGGCCGCCCGCACCGCCGGTGCCACCTGCACCACCACGATCTTCTCCGGATCGTTGAGGGCCCCGCCCAAACCGAAGATGGCCTTGGTGTCGTCCCGGGAGCGGAGGGCATTGACGGGACAGTGGGTGATGCACTGGCCGCAGAGGGCGCAGTCCGCCTGACGAATGCCCCGTCCCCCGGAAACGCCCACGGTGGTATGGGAGCCGGTGCCCACCATATCCCAGATATTCAGGGTCTGCACCTTTTCGCAGACGGAGACGCAGCGCATGCACTTGATGCACTTGCTCTCGTTGCGGATCAGGGGGAAGCTGTTATCCCAGTTGTCCGCGGGATAGGCGTGGCGGTAGTTCATGGTGTCGTCCATGTTGATGGAGTTGGCCACCTTCTTGAGCTGGCAGGTCTTATCCCGGTTGCAGGCGGGACAGTTGATCCGGTGCTGGCTCAGCAGCAGCTCGATGTTGGTGCGCCGGGCCTCCCGGACCTTCTGGGAGTTGGTGCAGATGTCCATGCCCTGGGTACACACATTGTTGCAGGCGGTGATCAGATGATCCGCTCCCTTGAGCTCCACCACGCAGACCCGGCATGCGCCGATCTCGTTGATACCCTTCAAATAGCACAGGGTGGGCACCGGGAAGCCGGCGGCCTTGGTGGCCTCCAGAATGGTGCTGCCCTCTGGGACGGAAACGGAGATCCCGTTGATCGTTACATTTACCATTCGTTTCTTCTTCCTCCCTTAAAGATGCCGCAGCCAAAGTGATCGCAGCGCAGGCACCGGCTGGCCTCCTGGCTGGCGTCCTTGGCGGTCATGGGCTTTTCCATAAGCTCAAAGTCGTCCTTCCGCTCCGCCGCGGAGCGCTCGGACAGGTTGATCCGTCCGCAGTATTTGTGATCCCGGAGGCTCACCTCGGGGATGTCCACGTCCACGGTGATCTGGTGATAATAGCCCAGATAGTTGTCGATATTGGCCGCCGCCACCTTACCGGCGGCAATGGCCCGGATGGCGGTCTTGGGCCCGGTGACGCAGTCGCCGCCGGCAAACACGCCCTCGGCGTTGTCCACCGCCGTCCAGTCCTGGGCGTCGATGACGCCCCGCTTGATGGGGATGCCCTCCTCGGCGAAATACTGGGTGTCGATGGACTGGCCCACGGCCACCACGATCACGTCGCAGGGGATCAGCTCCGGAGACCGTCCGGAGCCCACCACATCGGCCCGGCGGTCATGGATAAGGCCCACCTGCTTGGGCTCCGTCCAGAGCCCCACCACCTGGCCGTCCCGATTCACCTCCACGCTGAGAGGCGCGTGGAGATCCAGCATCTCCGCGCCCTCCTCCAGGGCGCCCTGGACCTCCTCGGTCTGGGCGGTCATGTCCACCATTCTCCGGCGGTAGACGATGGAGACCTTCTCCGCGCCGCAGCGGATGGCGCTGCGGGTGCAGTCCATGGCCACGTTGCCGCCGCCCACCACGCAGACCTTCTTGCCCTTGAAGTCGGGGAGAATGCCGTCACCGATGGCGCCCATCATGTCCACCGCGGACAGAACACCCTCGGCTTCCTCATTGGGGATGCCCAGCTTCTTGTCGTCATGGGCGCCGATGGAGATAAACACGGCGTCATAGTCCTCCCGGAGCTGCTCCATGGAGATCATGCCCGCGCCGCCGCCGACGCCGGTCTCTCTGCGCACCTCCACGCCGGTGGAGAGAATGCAGTCGA
The DNA here is from genome assembly GCA_934546685.1 of uncultured Oscillospiraceae bacterium. Taxonomy (GTDB): domain Bacteria; phylum Bacillota; class Clostridia; order Oscillospirales; family Oscillospiraceae; genus HGM13006. Next base: position 34,526 of record CAKTEB010000012.1, on the reverse strand, counting down.
TGTCCGCCTGGAGCCGCTCCCGGGGCAGCCGGTAGCCGGGGATGCCGTACCGGAGCATGCCGCCCAGGTGCTTTCGCTTTTCAAAGATCGTGCACTGATGGCCCATGAGCTGGAGATAATAGGCCGCGGACAGGCCGGAGGGGCCGCCGCCGATGATGGCCACCCGCTTTCCGGTGGGCTCGGCACAGGCGGGGGCCGGGACAGTGCCCGCATAGTTCACGGCGGCCAGCTTCAGGCCCCGGATGTTGATGGGCGCGTCCAGCAGGGTTCTCCGGCAGCGGCTCTCGCAGGGATGCTCGCAGATCATGGCGCAGGCCACCGGCAGCGGGTTGTCCTTCCGGATCAGCCGCACCGCGTCGGCATACCGTCCCTGCTCCACCAGGGCCACATAGCCGGGGATATCCACACCGGCGGGACAGTTTGCCACGCAGGGAATGGACTGGGTCACCACGCTGGAGCAGTGGTGATGCTTCACATGCTCCACATAGTCCTCCCAGCAGCCGTCCAGGCTCCGGAGGATCATTCTGGCCGCCTCCACGCCCAGGGCGCAGTCGGCGGAGTCCTCGATGATCCGGGCAGTGTTGCGGATCTGATCCAGGGTCTCCATGGTGGCGGTGTTGGACTGCACCTCATAGATCATGTTGGCGATCTGGCTGAGGCCGATGCGGCAGGGCACGCATTTTCCGCAGGTCTGGGCCCGGCACAGCTTCAAAAACGCCGACGTCAGATCCACGGGACAGATGCCCGGAGGGCTGGCGATGATGCGGCGCTCCATATCCGTGTAGATGCCCTCCATGGTGGTCTGCACCCGGGACGCCGACTTGATGGTAAGTCTGCTCATATGTACCTCACTTTCACCGCAGGGCGGCAGATGATACGAATTCATTCCGGAGCTTTGCACCCAGAACCCGTCCGAAGCGCAAGACTCTATTGTTTGTATTATATCAAATTCGGCGTCCTATTGTCCTGTGTGTTTTGCACAAACCTCTAAAGATTCTTTAGAAAATCCCCCAAGTTTTTGAAGACTAACTCTGAAAAGTCCCACAAAGCTGTTACCTTTTGATACAAACACCCGCCCCCGGACTTGAACCACCGGTCTTCCTATGTTAGAATAGAAGTACCTATGACCGAAAAGAGGTATTTTATTTTGAACTATGCTGAACAGGTACTTACCGAGGTGCGCCGCGCCATTGTCGGTAAGGACGATATGATCCTTAAAACATTTCTCACCATGCTGGCCGGAGGCCATCTGCTGCTGGAGGACAAGCCCGGAGTGGGCAAGACCACCCTGGCCGTGGCCTTCTCCAAGGCATTGCAGCTGGACTACCGGCGCATGCAGTTCACCCCGGATGTGATGCCCACCGACGTCACCGGCTTCACCGTCTACAACAAGGAGAAGGGCACCACCGAGTACCAGGAGGGCGCGATCCTCTGCAATCTGTTCCTGGCCGATGAATTGAACCGCGCCTCCTCCCGGACCCAGGCGGCCCTGCTGGAGGCCATGGAGGAGGGCCAGGTCACCGTAGACGGCGTGACCCATCCCCTGCCCCGGCCCTTTATGGTCATCGCGGCCCAGAACCCCTATGGCTCCTCCGGCACCCAGCTGCTGCCGGACTCCCAGATGGACCGGTTCATGATGCGGCTCACCATGGGCTATCCCGCCCCGGAGAACGAGCTGGAGCTCCTGCGCCGGAAGCAGGCCTGCAACCCTCTGGACAACATCACCGCCGTGGCGGATCAGAACATCATCGCCGCCATTCAGGACAAGGTGGCCAACACCTACGCCTCCGACGACATCTTCAAATACATCGTCCGGCTGGTCACCGCCACCCGGAATCACCCGGATCTCCGCCAGGGCGCTTCGCCCCGGGCCTCCGTGGCGCTGGCCTCCATGGCCCGGGCCGTGGCATGGGTACAGGGCCGGGACTATGTGATCCCCTCGGACATCCAGTTTATTTTCACCGACACCGTGGCCCATCGGCTGCTGCTGACCCGTCAGGCGGAGCAGGAGCAGAAGAACGCCAGAGAGATCTGCACCGGCATTCTTCACAAGGTTCCCGCCCCCAAGGTCAAGTGAGGCTCTTATGCTGAAAAACCGAATCGTCTATGTGGCGGTGCTGCTGATCCTGTGCCTGTTCCGCATTGCCTATACGGGCTATGTGGCGGGTATGCTGCTGCTGATGGCGCTGATCCTGCCCATCTTCTCCTGGCTGCTGACCCTGCCCGGGGCCCTGTATACCCAGGTGCTGCTGACGGTGCCGGATCAGGTGATCCGGGGCGGCGAGGCCACCCTGACGCTGACCCTGCGCCAGAGCCGTCTGTTTGCCACCGGCCCGGTGCGGGGCAAGCTCCGCACCACCAGCCTGGTCACCGGCGAGGTCAAAAAGATCAAGCTGAAAAGCGTCTACGACGGCTTTCCCCTGGACACGGAGCACTGCTGCCAATATGAATGCTCCCTGAAGGGGCTGCGGATCCTGGATCTCATGGGGCTGCTCCCCATGCCTGTGAAAAAGGTGGCCCCGGTGACCGTTACGGTGATGCCCTTCCCGGAGGAGCCTCCGGAGCATCCCGACTGGTCCATGGGCGCGCAGCTCATTGCCCGCCCCTTCTCCGGCGGCGGCAATCCCTATGATCTTCGGGAATACCGCACCGGCGACACCCTCCGCTCCATCCACTGGAAGAAGAGCGCCGCCCTGGATAAAACCGTGGTGCGGGACACCCTGGAGCCCGTGGAGCGCGTCGCCTCCGTCTGGCTGGACTGGCCCGCGGATCCCTCAGGACGGGATCTGGCCCTGGATCAGCTGGCCTGGTGCCTCATTTATCTCAATCAAAACAACGCCGGGCTCCAGCTCCGCTGGCTGGACGCTCAGGGCAAGGAGCAGCGCATTCTCGCTCCCCAGGGGGAGCTGGACGGCATTATGGCCAGCATGCTCGCCCAGCCCGCGGGCCTGTGCTGTGATCCCCAGCGGCTGCGCCCCGGAGAGATCCTGCTCTCCGCCGGCATCGGAGGGGAGGCGCATGTATGAAGAACCTCCCAAAGCTGATCTTTCAGTCGCTGCTGTCCGCCATGGGCGCGCTGGGTACGGTGCTGTCCTTTACCACCGCCTTTGATATCTCCATCTCCATTCCCGCGGTGATCCTCACCTGCCTGGTGTCCGCGGCGCTGTTCACCTTCTGCTTTATGCACAAGAAGGCCCTGTGGATCCTGATTCCGGCGGCGCTGGCCATTGTGGCGGCGGCGGTATTTACCGAGCTGTTCGCCCCCATGTCGCCCACGTTTATCCAGCTGGTTCACGACATTTTGACCCGCTTTTCCTCGGCGTATCCCAATATGTCCTTTGCGATCCCGGCGGCCCCGGATCCCTCGGAGCCCCAGAGCATCACGCTGTTCTTCTGCATGGTGTCCCTGCTGCTGACCCTCTGGGTGGCCTGGGGCGTGGGCTATCGCTCCTGCCTCATTACCATAGCGGGCACCCTGCCCTTCCTGCTGATCTGCGTGATGATCAACGACACGCCTCCCAGCGCCTTCCCCCTGGTGATGCTGCTATCCGTGTGGGTCACGGTGCTCCTGTCCCGGGAGCGGCCTGGGGAACCCCCGGCCATGGACGCCCTGCGCTCGGCGCTGGTGCTGTTCTGCGTGGTGGTGCTGCTGGGCACCGTCGGCTTCGCCTATCCCAAGGACGATACCCGGCACCAGAAGCTGCCGGAGCTGCTCCAGACGGTTCTGGATCAGCTCCCCGGGCCCATGCAGAATATGCTCTCCCGGGAGACCAAGGGCGTTTCCTCCCAGGAGCTGGGAGCGGATACCGGCAAGGTCCTGGACCTGACCCAGCAGGGCATCCGCCAGCGGAAGGACACCGTGATGCTCCAGCTGAGCACCACCCAGTCCGGCCCCCTGTATCTCCGGGGCGCGGCCAAGGATATCTACACCGGCACCAGCTGGGAGTCCAGCGACGAGGCCACCCAGGCCGAGAGCGTCTACGCCCACACGTCTCTGGGCACCGCCTTCGGCTCGGAGGGCCAGGCCGCCGTGCAGATCAAGAACCTCCGGGACAACGCCACCGTGCTGTTCGCCCCCTACGGCTATATCAGCTGCACCAGCGCCGATGACATCCTCAGCGACCTGCGCATTGGCATCGGCGAAAACGACTATATCATCTACTACTGGCCCGGCGTCCGCACCCTGGACATCACCAGCGCCAGCGGCTATACCAATGCCGACTACGACCAGTATGTGCAGGAGCACTGCCTTCAGCTTCCAGACGACACCCGTCAGGCCCTCTATGATCTGGCGGTCAGCTGCGGCTACGACCCCAGCATGACCCAGGCCCAGACCGTCGCCTGGGTGGCGGAGTTTATCCGCAGCGCCGGTGAATACAAGCTGGATGTGGCCCGGCAGCCTGTGAACTTTGACTTTGCCCTGTATTTTCTGGAGCAGAGCAAGCAGGGCTACTGCGTCCACTTCGCCACCGCCGCCGCAGCCATGTACCGGGCCCTGGGCATTCCCTCCCGGTATGCCTCCGGCTATCGGGTCACAGTCACCGAGGACGCCACCGTCACCGATGTGACGGATCAGGACACCCACGCCTGGGCGGAGGTCTATCTCAGCGGTCTGGGCTGGATCCCCGTGGAGACCACGCCCGGCTTCGGTGAGACCTCGATGCTCCCGGAGGTGGAGCAGGAGGTGCAGACGCCGCCCTCCATGGAGCCCTCTCCCTCGCCCTCCCCCTCGGAGGAACCTGCGGATTCCACCGACGAGGCGGCCGGTTCCAGCGCGCTGGAGCCCTCCCCCTCCCCCTCGGAGGTTTCCGGCGAGGGCAGCACCCCAGAGGAGGCAATCGGCGACACCCCCGACGATTCCCAGATTTCCGGGAGCCCCACCAGAGGCATCGGCACACGGAATCTCATTTTGATGTTGCTGGCCCTGCCCTGTGCGCTGCTGGCCGCGTTCCTGGTGCTTCTGATCCGGCGGTGCATCATCCGCCACCGGCGCAAAAAATCCTTCTATGTGGAAAGCACCAACCAAGCGGTGCTGAATCTCTGGCAGTACGCCCAACGGCTAGCCCTTTGGGGCGCGGAGCCCACTCAGGCCCAGCAGGATCTGGCCCTGAAGGCAAAGTTCAGTCAGCACACCATCACTCCGGAGGAGCTGGAGCCCTATCGGCAGGAGATCCTCCATACGGCGGCGCTGACCCGGCTCACCCTGTCCCGCTGGAAGAAGTTCCGGTTCACCTGGCTCTCCTGCCTGGACTGGAAGGAAAAATAACGCCACAGCGCATAAAACACCGAATGCACTTCCAAGCTGTGCATTCGGTGTTTTGCTGTTTATTTCTCCCTGAGTGCCGCCGCCTTTAAGATCCCCGCCACGGTCTTGGCGTCCCGGAGCTCCCCCCGGAGCACCATGTCCACCAGGGTATCCAGGGGAAATTTCGCCACGTCCAGGAACTCGTCCTCATCGGGATGGGCCTGGGTGCGTCGGAGCCCAGTGGCCAGATAGGTATGGATCACTTCGGTATCATAGCCCACCGTGGGGTACACGGGATAAAGATCCGTAAAGCGCTCCGCCTGAAGACCGCATTCCTCCTCCAGCTCCCGGATGGCTGCCTCCCTGGGATCCTCCCCGGGCTCCAGCTTTCCCGCTGGGATCTCCCAGAGCTCCCCGCCCATGGGATAGCGGTACTGGCGGACCAGGTAAATTTCCCCTTGCTCCGTCAGGGGCACGATGGCCGCGCCGCCGTGGTGGTGCACCACCTCCCGTTTTGCCTGCTTTCCGTTTTCCAGCTCCACCGTATCCACCGTGACCCGGATGATTTTTCCGTCGTAGATCTCCTGGGATGCGATTTGCTTCTCCGTATGCGCCATATGCGGTTCCTCCCGGTTTTTCGCGTTTTTGTATGATTTGAAGCTAGTATAGCCCCAGGGCGCGGAAATGTCAAACCCCAGGGTTCGGCCTGTAAATCTTGCAAGACCGCATGGAATATGGTATAATTCAAAAGATTATACAGACGGCCGGGCAGGCCCCGGCAGACGGAGGGAGCATCATGGGAGAAACACCCCATTTCAGGACCTCGGTGGGCGGCTTTCACAAGGGCGACGTCACCGATTACATCGCAAAGACCGCCGAAGCCCATCAGCGGGCCCTGCAGGAGAAGGATAAGGAAATCGCAAGGCTCAAGGAACGCCTGAGCGTATTGGAGCAGGCGGCCATCGCCGAGGAGGCCGCCATTGCCGCCGCGGCGGAGGAGCCCAAGGCCTCTGCCCCGGCAGAGGAAGTCCCGGCTGCCCCCGCCGCCCAGGACGAGCCCCTGAGCCAGCTGGAGCTGGAGGCCTACCGCAGAGCCGAGGCCGCCGAGCGGCTGGCCTCCCAGCGGGCCAAGCGGCTCTATGAGGCCCTGGGTGATATCTGTGAGAGCACCCAGACGCAGCTGGAGTCCGCCGATGAGGCCGCCCGGGCCACCATCTCCGCCATGGAGCAGCAGCTCCGCACCCTGCAAGGCGCCTATGCGGGCCTGACCGCCGCCCTGACCGGGGCTAGACAGCACCTTGTAGATATGGACGCCATGATCCCGGATCCCTCCGAGGGAATAGAGGAGGTTTAAGATGGGTATTCTGCATCTGCATACATCGGATTTGAAGGCCGCCATCCCGGAGCTGAAGGCCGGAGACCGGCTGCTGCTTTCCGGCACGGTCTATACCTCCCGGGACGCCGCCCACAAGCGGATCTTCTCCCTGCTGGACGCCGGCGAGCCCCTGCCCTATCCCCTGGAGGGCTCCGTGATCTACTATGCCGGCCCCACCCCGGCCCAGAAGGGCATGGCCGTGGGCTCCTGCGGCCCCACCACCTCTTCCCGGATGGATCCCTACGCGCCCCGGCTTCTGGATCTGGGCCTCACCGCCATGATCGGCAAGGGCGAGCGGAGCCAGGCGGTCATCGATGCCATCGTTCGGAATCAGAGCGCCTATTTCTGCGCCGTAGGCGGCGCCGGAGCGCTGATCGCCTGCTGCATCAAGGAGGCCCAGGAGATCGCGTTTCAGGATTTGGGCTGCGAATCCGTCAAGCGCTTTACCATTGAGAATCTGCCGGTCTTCACGGCCATCGACAGCCAGGGCCGCAGCATCTTTGTAGAGGGCCGGAAGGAATATCAAAGGATCAAGGGAAGCACCCAATGAGAGAGAATAGGAGAATGACCATGAATTTCTGCATTTCCACCGACAGCGGAGCGGATCTCCCTGTCTCCTACTGCCAGACCCACGACATTACCGTCCTGCCTCTGGGCTTTACCATCGAGGGCAAGACCTATCACGGCTCCGAGGCCATGGACAGCAAGGTCTTTTACGACAAGCTCCGGGCCGGCGCCCTGCCCACCACCTCCGCCGCGAACCCCGAGGACACGGCGGATCTGTTCCGGAGCTTTATGGAGCGCGGCATGGATCTCTTGCACATCGCCTTTTCCTCCGGCCTGTCCAGCACCTGCGACGCGGCCCGGATCGCCGCCCAGATGGTCATGGAGGAGTATCCCCAGCGGAAGATCCTGGTGGTGGACTCTCTGTGCGCCTCCATGGGCCAGGGCCTTCTAGTGCACCAGGGCGTGAAGCTCCGAGACGCCGGAGAGGAGCTGGAGACCGCTGCCCAGAAGCTCACGGATATGCGCCTGAACGTGGTACACAACTTCACCGTGGACGACCTGAACCACCTCCATCGGGGCGGACGGGTCAGCAAGGCCACCGCCGTGGTGGGCTCCCTCATGGGCATCAAGCCCATTTTACATGTGGATGACGAGGGCCACCTGACCTCCGTGGGCAAGGCCCGGGGCCGGAAGGCCTCCATCACCGCCCTGGCGGATCGGATGGCGGAGCAGATCAAGGGCTTCGACAACCCAGAGGTATTCATCTCCCACGGCGACTGTCTGGAGGACGCCAAGACCTTGGAAAAGCTGGTGAAGGATCGCTTCGGCATCGAGACCACACTGCTTGACTACATCGGCCCGGTCATCGGCACCCATTCCGGCCCCGGCACCCTGGCGCTGTATTTCTTCGGCAGCCCCAGATGAATCCCTGCGGCACAGGTGAGAAAGGAGGCCGCCCATGAAGGCTTTTCAGACCCTTCGCTACTATTCCAAGCAGTTCGGAAGCTATCATATCTCCACCTATGCGGCCAGCGCCTCCTTCTTTATCATCACAGCCATCTTCCCCTGTCTGATGCTGATTTTGTCCATTATCAGCTACACCAGCCTTGACACCAGGGAGTTTCTCGACATGATGGCCTCGCTGCTGCCAGGGAGCTTTCAGAGTCTGTTTTATACGGTCTCCGAGGACATCCTCACCACCTCTGCCACGGCCCTGTCCGTGTCCCTGATCGTAACCCTCTGGACCGCGGCGAAAAGTATGCTGGGGCTGCTGGACGGCCTCAACGCCATCGCCGATGTGAACGACACCCGGAACTTTGTCTTCAAGCGGATCATCTGCATCGGCTATATGCTGATCCTCATTGCGGGGCTGCTGTTCAACCTGGGCCTCCGGGTCTTCGGCCAGCACATTCTGGCCCTGCTCCAGCAGAACCTGCCCAGGCTGGCCCGGGTATTCTCCGCGCTGATGGATCTCCGGGGCCTGACCCTGTATCTCATTATGGCATTGGTGTTTGTACTGATCTACACCTTTTTCCCCAACAAGAAAATGCGGTTTTATATGCAGATCCCCGGGGCCCTGTTCACCTCCCTGGCCTGGCTGCTGTTCTCCGAGGCCTTCTCCATCTATGTGAACAATTTCTCCACCTTTTCCACCCTCTATGGCTCCATCGGCGTCATCATCCTGGTGATGCTTTGGCTGTACTTCTGTATGTCCATCGTGTTCATTGGGGCGGTCATCAACCGGGTCTATCCCAGCATCTTCTGGCGGATGTTCGTGGTGCTGCGGCACCGGCACTCCCAGCGGAAGCTGCAAAAGGGCGAAAAATAAAAGCAGCCCGTGAACTGTGCAGAAAACGCAGTTCACGGGCTGCTTCGTTTTGATTCAGGCGGTCAGCCGTGTAGTCTCGGCAATGACCCAGTCCTCCGCCTGACGCATGGCCTCGATGGTCCGGGTCAGCAGGTCGTCCAGCTCCCAGCCCAGCATCTTCGCGCCGTCCTCGATGACCTGGCGGCTGCATCCGGCGGCAAATTTCTTGTCCTTGTACTTTTTCTTCAGGCTCTTGAGCTCCAGGTCCTTGGTGGACTTGGAGGGGCGCATTTTGATGACCGCGCCAATCAGGCCCGTGAGCTCGTCCGTGGCATAGAGCACCTTCTCCATCTCGTGCTCCGGGGCGATGTCGCAGCAGATGCCGTAGCCGTGGCTGCCCACCGCGTGGATGAGCTTCGGATCCAGGCCCAGCTCCGTCATAATGGCCATTTCCTTGACGCAGTGCTGCTCCGGGTACATCTCAAAGTCCAGGTCGTGGAGCAGCCCCACGGTGCTCCAGAACTCCTTCTCGTCCCCGTAGCCCAGCTGCTGGGCGAAATAGCCCATGACTGCCTCCACCGTCAGGGCGTGCTGAATGTGAAAGGGCTCGTGATTATACTGCTGGAGCAGCTCCAGCGCCTTCGTGCGTTCCATACAATGACCTCCCAGGTGTTTTTCCTCATTATAGCCCCGGGCTCCCTAAAAGTCAACAATATTTATATTATACCCATATGATTTATATGTTAGTGCAATCCCGAACAAATCGCCAAGAGCGTCTGGAGAGAGAGTTTGTCCCCAAAGGGCAAAACGAGGGATGCGCAGCTTGCGACGACGAGCTCCGATGGCGTATTTGCGCGGTGTTGCCCTAAAACGATTCGACAAATCCGGCATTTTATGCTATATTGTTAGAGGAAATTTTCACGGCTGCACCGGGGGAATCAGAGTGCGGCCCCACATAACAGGAGGAATGAACCATGGAAAAAGCAAGGGTTTATTACACCGACTTCCGGACCCAGGCCTTCGGCGACGGTCTGCCCGCAAAGCTCCAGAAGCTCATGCGGAAGGGCGGCATCGAGTCCATCGACATGGACGGAAAATTCGTGGCCATCAAGCTCCACTTCGGCGAGCTGGGCAACATCAGCTATCTCCGGCCCAACTACGCCCGGGCCGTGGTGGATCTGGTCAAGTCCCTGGGCGGCAAGCCCTTCCTCACCGACTGCAACACCATGTACCCCGGCTCCCGGAAGAATGCCCTGGAGCATCTGGAGTGCGCCTGGCAGAACGGCTTCACCCCGCTGACCGTGGGATGTCCCATTCTCATCGGCGACGGCCTCAAGGGCACCGATGATATCGCCGTTCCCGTGGCGGGGGGCGAATATGTCAAGGAGGCCAAGATCGGCCGGGCCATTATGGACGCCGACGTGTTCATCTCCCTGACCCATTTCAAGGGCCACGAGATGACCGGCTTCGGCGGCACCATCAAGAACATCGGCATGGGCTGCGGCTCCCGGGCCGGAAAGACCGAACAGCACTCCAGCGGCAAGCCCCACATCGTGGCGGAGCGCTGTCGGGGCTGCCGCCGGTGCCAGCGGGAATGCGCCAACCAGGGCCTGATCTTTGACCGGGCCAGCATGAAGATGACCGTGGATCACACCCACTGCGTGGGCTGCGGACGGTGCCTGGGCGCCTGTAACTTCGATGCCATTGAGTTCGACAACGACAATGCCAACACCGTGCTCAACTGCCGGATGGCCGAGTACACCAAGGCCGTGGTGGATGGCCGTCCCAACTTCCATGTGTCCCTGATCGTAGACGTGTCCCCCAACTGCGACTGCCATTGCGAGAACGACGCGCCGATCCTGCCCAACATCGGCATGTTCGCCTCCTTCGATCCTCTGGCCCTGGATCAGGCCTGCGTGGACGCCTGCATCGCCGCCACCCCCATTGCCCAGAGCCAGTTGGGCGACAACATGGCAAAGGACAGCTTCATCGACTACAAGGATCCCTTCACCAACTCCAACCCGGAGTCCGAGTGGAAGAGCTGTCTGGCCCACGCCGAGAAGATCGGTCTGGGCACCCGGGAATACGAGCTCATCAAGGTCTGACCCCAATTTCAAAAAAATCCAGCCGCGGCAATGCCGTCGGCTGGATTTTCTTGTTTATTCGTGGCAGGTATGGCTGCCGCAGCTGTGGCCGCCCTCGTGCTGATGATGGTCGCAGCGGACATTGGCGTTATAGTCCAGGGTGCCGCTGAGCAGGGCCTCCACCGCCTCGTCCGCGCTGCCGCTGACGCCGCCGTAGAGCCGAATGCCCGCGCCTGCCAGAGCCGCCTGGGCTCCGCCGCCGATGCCGCCGCAGATCAGGGTATCCACCCCATGCCGTGTAAGGAAACCCGCCAGGGCCCCATGGCCGCTGCTGCCCGTGTCCACCACCTGGGCAGCCGTGACCTTGCCCTCCGCCACATCGTAGAGCTTAAACTGGGCCGTGTGGCCAAAGTGCTGATAGACCTGGCCGTTTTCATAGGTAACCGCGATTTTCATCTCAAGATCTCCTTTTCTTCGCGGGGGAGCTCCACTGGCAGCCGCCTCAGATACGCTCCGCCACTGGCAGCACTGCCCGCAGCCCTCCCGGCCCTGGCAGAGCCGGTAGCGGCCCCCGGTGATCTCCAGCGGTCTGCCATAGACCAGACAGGCCGCCAGCTTTCTCCGGGCGCTCTCGTAGATCTCCTGAACCGTAGAGCGGGAAATGTCCATTTGAGCTGCGCAGTCCTGGTGGCTCTTTTCCTCCAGATCCACCAGCCGGATCACCTCGTATTCGTCCAGGGTCAGCCGGATGGACTGCTGTCCCCGGGCCTCCTTCGGGCAGAAGAGGCTTACCTGGGGCAGGTCGCAGATTCTGCGGCAGCGTTGGGGCCGCGCCATATAGATCTCCCCTTTATTTTCGGTATATGCCGATTATACCACAGAGCATCTCAGATGTAAAGCCGCAGGATGGAGTTTTCCCCCGATTAGTTGGCAGCGTCCTGCTCTTTCCCCTGCTTCTCCAGCGCCTTTAGGATCCGCTTGGCCTCATTCATACGGGTTTCATCGGTGTTCAGAATACAACCGTAAACGTTCATCTCTGTATCGAGGTCCTTCCAGAATTTTGTGCCGCTGAGGTTCTTCTTCACCGCCAGAATATCCGAGCCCCACTGGCTGGGATCCAAGATCAGAAAGAATACATAGTCCCCAGTGAACAGGGCTGAGGCCGTCACGTCATAGCCCCCAAAGACCGCGGGCATGACCTCCTTGAAGTCCACGGTGATCCTGCCGTTTCCGTTGGCGTCCCCCACCGCAGACTTCACCGCCTCCTCCAGATCCGCCTGGGCCGCCTCATTGAGGGTGCCATTGCACATGACCACCACCGTGTAGTCCGCGGCCCCGGCCTTTTTGAGAAAGTGAAGCCCCACAAAGAAGCCGATCACCAGCAGCGCAATGGGCACGCCGATGAGCGTATACTTCCTGATATCGTCCTTTCTGGTCTTTCCGTCGTAGCGTTCCATTCTATCTTCCCCCTTCCGATTTGTCAGGACTGCTCGCCTAAATAGATGCTCACCCGGTTCTGGATGATTTTTGCCGTGTCCTCGGCGGTCTTATCACCGGCGAAGAACGCCTCCGTTTCCTCCTGGACGATGGCCGTGACCTCCGGATCCACCATAGCCGTGCCCGCGTTCTCCAGGAGCTGTAGATAATTCTCCGCCTGTCCCTTCGTGATGGGCTTGGGCTCCAGCTCCTGCTCATCAATGCTGTAGCCAGCGTGATTCGCCAAGGCGTCGGGATCCTCCACAGGCAGCGCCGCCCGCTCCAGCTCCTCCTCGATGTATTTCCGATTGGCGCTCTGGGATACCATGCCCTCGCCGTCCATCTCCATGCGGATATACTGCCAGGCCGCCTCCTTGTTTTGGCAGGTCTCCGCAATGCCGAAGGCCATCCACACATCCATAATGGCAGTGCTTCTGTCCGGCGTTGGGAAGCCCAGGGCCGTCCAGTCCTCCCCGAACAGCGCGTCGGTGAACAGCAGAGTATCCGGCCGCAGGTTCGTATACTGGGTCAGCACCCGCCCGCTCCGCAGGGGGAAATTGGCCTCGCTGTCGGAATCGTCCAGGTTCATGGCGTAGTTCCCGGACAGCAGCTCCAACAGCGCCGCGAACTCGCCGGTATCAAAGGCACAGGTGCTTCCATCGATATAGCTGCTGAGGCCCGGGCCCAGCAGGACCCGCTTCCAGTCGCTGAGGTCTCTGGTCATGCAGGCCGGCGTTCCGGTGCTCTGGGCCAGCGCAAGGCACTCGCTGGGCGTCCAGCCGTCCTCCCCCGTGCCCTTCCGGGCCATGAGCGTCTCCAGGAAGAAGCGGGTGGGCATGGCGTACTGCTTTCCGCGCAGATTTCCGCAGCTCCAGATCCCCGAAAAGTAGTTCTCCGGGTCTAGGGTCTCGTCGCCATCCATCAGGGGCTGAAGATCCGTCAGGTAGCCGTTGCCCACATAGGCGCCCACGGTAAATGTGCTGTCCAGCAGCAGAATATCCGGGCCGTTTCCGTTTAGAATGTCCTGGTTCAGCAGCTCCGTTATCTGCTCCGTGTCGTCCGGATCCTGCACCAGCGTCCGGTAGTCCCGGATCACCAGATTCACGTCCGGGTGGAGGATATTAAACTCCACCACATTGGACGCCACGGTGCTGTCGCCGCAGACGCCCAGCACCAGCTCGATCTTCTCCGTCTCCGGGGGCGGCTCCGTCTGTCCGTGCACCCGAAACAGATAAGCGCCGCTTTGGGTGGCGCAGGTGAAGATCCAGGTGTTCTCGTCCTCCACCGCCACCAGCCGGATGCCGCTATTCAGGGTCACGGGCAGATCGCCCCACCGGAATTGGAGGCCCCCCTGGCCGTCCTGATCGTAGATATAAAAGCCGCCGTCGTCGTCCAGCACATAGATCCTGTCGTAGACGTAATATTCCGGCCAGGTCATATCCCCGTCCTCCACCTGGATGGCCTCCGGCTGAGTCTCCGGATCCATCTTGAAGGGATAGATCTGGTTCTGATCCCGCTGGAGCACCATGTAGAGGTTACCGCTGGCGCTCTTTTCGAGGCTGTAGATGGAGGCGTCCGGGTCATAGGTGTCCACCACATTCCCGTTTTCGTCCAACTGGACGATGGAGTGGTCGTCAAACCAGCCGCTGTCCTTCCCCAGTCTGCACTGCACTACATAGATCTCCCCCTGCTCCGTAACGGTCAGGTCACGGCACTCCCCCTCCAGGAGCGCGGGATGGTCACTGAGCACCTCCCCCTCCCCAGTCAGCTTGAGCAGATGATAATTTTCCAGGTCGGACTTCACAAAGCCCACGCCGTCCTCACTGAGGGCATCGGATACATAATCCGCCGTCAGCAGGTAGATGATGCCGTCCTCCGTCACGTCCATGGCGGCGATCACCTGGCTGTCCGTCAGCGCTAGTGGGATCTCCGTCTCCTGGCTGCTCTCCAAATCCCGCCAGCTGAGCTTCCGCAGGGCCACAACGTTTTCCCCCTCATAGCTGGCGCAGAGCAGCCGATTCTTCCACTGCCGGTACTGCCTCACGCCGTTGAAGTTCAGGCCGTCCAGCAGGAATTCGGCGGAATAATAGGGCATCGCCGTCTTGCGCACGCTGGCCTGGGCGGGGACCTCCGGGCTGGGCCGACTGCTCGCCTGGGTGCTTTTCCCCGCTCCGCCGCAGCCCGCCAGCAGTGCGATCACAGCGGCCAGCATTCCACATAATAAACGCTTTTTCATTGCGGTCTCCTCCTTTTCCCTGCCCTTTAGGACTGCTCGCCTAAATAGATGCTCACCCGGTTCTGGATGATTTTTGCCGTGTCCTCGGCGGTCTTATCCCCGGCGAAGAACGCCTGGGACTCCTCCAAAATGATCTGCTCCGGAGGCGAATCATAGACGGTGGTACTGCCCGCATCATAGGGCAATTCCTTCACCGCCGCATAGTCCTCCGCCGACACCGCGTCCGGATACATGGCCGCATACCGGTCTTCCTTTTCATTGAACGCATCCTGACGCATGGACGTCATGGGATGGCCGTTTGTCTGGAACTCATAGGTCATCAGCTCCCGCAGGAACGACCAGGCGGCCTCCTGATGGGGGCTGGAGACGGTGATGGAGAGCATCCCCCGGAAGGTCAGGTTCATGCCGTTGCCCCGGGCCCCGGGATAGCCGATCATGGTAAGGCCCTGCTCTCTGGCGGGCACCATGAGTTCCTCGGCAAACTGGCCGTAGCAGCCAAAGATCGCCTGCGCCCCGGTGATCAAATAATCGCCGTCCGCATTTCCCTCCTCCTGGGGGCATTTGTCCCGGCAGACGTTCAGAAGGTCATAGAATTCCTGGGTCTCAAAATTGCAGGTTCCCGCCTGGTAATCCACAAATTCTCCCATGCCGGTCTGAAGCAGCATCTCCAGCAGATCTCTTCCGCTGACATCCCATACCTGCACCCCCTCGGGCAGAGCCTCCGCGATCCGGCAGAAGTCCTCCAGGGTCCAGTTCTCTATATCTCCCACATACTCCTTTTTCGCCATAACAGCGGTTCCGTAGAACTCCTTCGGGAACAGATACAGGCCCCCGTAGGTCTCCTTTAAGAGCTCGATGCACCGGGGAATGAAGTCCGACATATTGAGTTCAGAATCCGCCTCCACCAGAGGCTCCAGATCCACCAGATAGCCCTTGGCCCCGTAGATCTGGGCGCTGGGGGGCTGCTCCAGCCAGTCGCCGTCCCAGCAGATGAGATCCGGCGGATTGTCGCTCTGCATCAAAAGCTGGAGATCCGACGCGCTGGTGTAGGTGACCACCTGGAGCTGGTATTCCCCGCTGTTCCGGTTAAAAATATTCATCTCCTCGGTAATCATCTGATCCAGGGATTCCGACCAATCCCGATCCGGCATATCCTCATAGTACACCAGGGGCACCGCCAGATAGAGAGCCGTCTTCTCCGGCACCTCCGAGGCCGGGACCCGGCGCAGATACAGCCGCTCTCCCTCACTGAGCATGGAGCCCACAGTCACCAGGAACTGCTCCTCGTCCACATACTCCACCCGGCTTACGGAGCCCGTGAGGCCGCAGCTCTCCCAGCGGAGGATCTCCGTCATGGTTCCGGCGCTCAGGGACAGGCCCATGAGCTTGTCGCTGCCCACCAGGAAGAAGTCATAGTCCCCGCCTCCCGCCTGCAGGGTTCCATTCTCCGAGGTTTCCAGCACCAGCTGGCCCAGGGCGTGGTTCTCCCAGTCCACGGTGTAGAGCTCCGTGCTGACTCCCTCGTTCATGAAATAGCATCTGCCGCCGGAATCCCGGCGCACCCGATACCAGGCGTCCTGCTCCGTCTCCTGTCGGGCGATCTCCGTTCCGGTTTCATCCAGGAACACGATGGCCCCAGAGAGCACCAGCAGCAGCTCCCCGTTCTCCCCGGCGGCAAGATCCAGCACAAAGCTGTCCTGACCGTTGACATCGAAGTCCGACACGGGGACGCTGCGGGTGAGATTTCCCTGGGTATCCCACTGCTGAAGGACGGTCTCTCCGTCGTCCGTTTCCGTCTCCGGATCGTGGCTGACGTGATCGTGGACCACCCAGAGGCAGTCGTCCAGGGGCACGCAGGCGGTCAGATAATCCCCCTGGTTGGCGGGATCCGTGACCGGTTGGAGATAGGGAACGCGCACGGAATACAGGGCGTCCCCGTCCCCATTGCAGACGGATACGGTGATGGTCTGCTGCTCCGCATCATCCTCCTGGCAGTACAGATGGCCCAGCTCGTCGGTTTCATAGCTGCCGTCCGATTCCGCCGCCTCGGTGACATAGGCGAAATTGCCGTCGTCGATGCTGTTTTGCGTCCAGCTCGATGGGATGATATAATCTCCCAGGGTCTGCACCTCCACCGGGGCCACGGAGCCCGCGGACTCCGAAACCGGTGCGGACACGCTTTCATTTTTCTCGCCGCAGGCCCCCAAGCCCGCCAGCATGGAAAGCGCCGTCAGCATCGCCGCGATCTTTTTGATGGACTTTTTCATAGGATCAGCCTCCCTTCTCCTGTTTCATAACAGATGCCCCAGGGGGAATGTCAAGGGCTTTGGGCTCATTTTTCAAAATGCCCTTAGGGGATCCTTGGACGATCCGATCCCCCTACCCTATTCTTACGATATCCGTGTGTCCTCCGTGTGTCCTAGGCTCCAAAATCATCCATTTCCACAAAATTTCAAAAATTCCGCCGATCCCGCAACCAACGCGCCAAAAAATCCGTCTTTTCTAAGTAGAGAGAGGAGACTGCACCATGACCGACCAGGAAATCATCGACCTGTATTTCGCCCGATCTGAGCGGGCCATCCAGGAGACCCACGCCCAATACGGGCGCTACTGCTATCAAATCGCCTACAACATCTTACATATTCCCGAGGACTCCGAGGAGTGCCTCAGCGACACCTACCTCTCCGCCTGGAACCGCATTCCCCCTACCCGGCCCAGCATCCTCTCGGTATACCTGGCCCGGATCACCCGGAGCCTATCTATTGACCGGTGGCGCAGCAGCCACAGCCTAAAGCGAGGCGGCGGTCAGCTGCCCCTGGCCATCCACGAGCTGGACGGGGCCCTGGGCACCGGTGAGGATCTGGAGGAGCAGACCATCAGCGCCCAAATGCTGAATACGTTCCTCCGCTCCCTGCCCGTCACCGAGCGGGACGTGTTCCTGTGCCGGTACTGGTATCTGGACTCCATCCGGGACATCGCCAGGGATTTCGGTTTTTCGGAAAGCAAGGTAAAATCCATGCTGCTGCGCACCCGGAGAAAGCTCAAGGACTATCTGACGGAAGGAGGGATGGAGCCATGAGAGGCATTGACATGATCGAGGCCATGAACGGCATCGACGAGGATATGATCCGCCACGCCCGGTTCCATCGGCGGCGGGCCCCGGCCTGGCTCCGCTGGACGTCCATGGCGGCGGTGTTCCTGGGCGTGGCGATTCTGGCGGCGGTGCTGCTGGGGCGGCTCATGGCGGGGCCGACGGGCACCCATTCCGATCCCAACAAGCCGGATATCCTCGCCCCGGAGCCGGTGACCCCGGCGGAGGCCTCCGTAGACTCCCAGTGGGAGCCGGAGGAGCTTTATACCCCAGAGCCCAGCCCGTCTCCCAGCGACATCTCCGGGGTGGCGGTCACCCCGGAGCCCACCGTCTCGAACCAGGAGCCCCTTCTGGACGAAGCTGCCGAGGACAATGGCCTGGAGGACACTGGGGACTACGGACTGGAGACCGCAGATCCCCTCCCCTCGCAGGAACGCATCTCACTGCCCGGGGAGTTTGCCCCGCCGGAGGACGACTTTCTCCGGGATGAGACACTTTTCAATGTGGGCGGAGTCACCTTTGCCATGGACGAGCCCGATGTGATCTCTCTGTTGGGAGAGCCGGATTCCACGGAGGAAACCCAGGGGAAGTATCGATGGCTTTATTATGGTTCTCTGTTCTATGAATTTGAAATATGTGATACCTGCGGTGCCCACCACCTACAGTCGATCCACGAGGAAACTGGCGGCAGCAGGCTATATCCCTATGGCCTGACCCTGGACGACAGCATGTCCGACGTTCTGGGCTTCCTCAATGCCAGCGCTCTCGACACCACCCAGTTTCATCGGATCTATACCATCGACGGCACCCACTATGCGGAATTTGAAACGCTAATAGACAATCCACAGCTCCATTTTCTCGATGTGCGGGTGGGCTGTATCATGTGGGCCATGGCCTTTGGACGGCAGAACCAACTTTACATCAACAATATCGAACTGATTACCGACTACACCACGGTGCATGACGCGCATATGCGGCTGGTCGGAGGCTCCTAAAAGCGCAAAATGGCGTGCTGCCAGCTGACAGCACGCCATTGTTCTAGCTATGTACGCTTACTTCCCCATTAGATACTCCGCGCAGCTCTGGGCGGAGAGATAACCGCCGTCCACAGCCCACTGGTAGTCCGTAAAGGCCTTCATGCGGTAGTCACCGGGCTTGCCCGCGTTGGCCTGAACGCCGGAGGCGTTGTCGCCAGCAGCATAGAAGCCCGGGATTACGCCCTGCTTGTCCGCCCGGTAGACCTGGCACTTGGGATCCACCAGCACGCCGCCAAACGCGCCGTCGGTGGCCATTTTGCCAAAGATGGCGTAGAAGGGGCCGGTTTCAATGGGCTGGAGGAACCGGGGGCTCTTGCCGAAGTCCTCGTCCGCGCCCTTCCGGCACATCTCGTTGTAGTGGGCCACCTCCTGAAGGAAGGGCTCCTTGTCGATGCCGGCCTGCTCTGCCAGCTCCTCCAGGGTGTCCGCCACAAACAGGGAGACCCCGTTATGGGAATCCAGCTCCTCCTGGAAGTCCTGCCGCCAGCGCTTCAGGTACTCGCCCTCCACGCCGCCCCGGGTGCGGATGCCCTCATCCATAACGGCCTCGATGCCGGGAGTGTCGAAGATGCTGTAGACCATGCGCCGGGGCTGGAAGCAGATGGGGGCCGCGCCGCCGCCCATGGCTCCCTCGTTGTAGAAGCGCTTGCCCCGGAGATTCACGGTCATCTGCCGTCCGTTCATCTGGGCGCAGAAGCCCGCAAAGCTAAAGGGATGGTGTACGGGCCCGAACAGGTTGATGCAGAAGGCGTCGTAATCCACATAGGCTCCGCAGCTCTCGCCCAGCTCCACCACGTCGCCGGTATCCGTGGGGGCGGCGAACCGGTGGACATGCTCGCAGTTCGGGTTCTCCTTCTCGTCCGGGAAGAACCAGGGGATGAACCGCCGCAGCAGCTGGTCGTTGTGGGTATAGCTGCCGGAGGCGCAGATCACGGCGCTGCACTTGATATGTACCTCTCCGCCGGGATCCTGGGCCAGGACGCCGGTGACGGCTCCGGTCTCGTCGGTGAGGATCTTCTTGGCGGCACACTGGGTCAGCAGCTGGATCCCATGCTTGGGGAACTGCCGCACCATGGTCTCGATGACAAAGCTGCCGCCCTTGCCGGGGCCGATGGAGCCGTCGGTGGACTTGGTGTTGAAGAAGATCCGCTCCTCGGTGAGGCTCTTTACCACCTTGTCCCCCACCTTGGTCTCCACCAGGTAGGGCTGCACCTCGGGCATCTCCAGCAGCCAGTCGTTGAGCTCCCTGCCCGCCTGCTTGGCGTTGGCAATGAGGTTCTGATCCAGCTTCTCCAGGAAGCTCTTATCGGGCATGGGAGGACCGCCGGGGCCGCCCTCCGGACCGCCGGGGCCGCCATCCGGGCCCTCCGGACCGCCGGGACCGCCATCGGGGCCGCCGGGACCGGGGCCCCGCATCTCTCCGTTGGAGATCATGAAGCCAGCGAACCAGCCGCTGCCGCCGTACTTTTTCGCCTTCTCCAGCACAATGATCTTCTTGCCGGTGAGCTCCGCCAGCTTCACCGCCGCCACGGTGCCGCCAGCGCCAGCGCCGATGACAACGCAGTCTGCCTCCAGCTCCGTGGGCGCGTGGGGCGTGACCGGCTCCGGCTTTCCGGTGTCGATGGCGCTGACGCTGCACACCTCCGCGCATTTTCCGCATTCTACGCACTTGTCCGGGTCGATCTGGTACTGGGTGCCCTTGTAGTCGATGGCATGGGTGGGACATTCCAGGGCGCAGTAATGACATCCCAGACAGAAGGGTTTGATCTGATAGGCCATAGTGTGTCCTTCCTTTCTTTTCTATTGTAAGTTTGCTAACTATTAGTTCTATTGTAGTCCATCCAGCGTAAGAATACAAATACCCATTTGTCATAGTGGTATAGCGAGTAGGAATGGCTTGCCCTAAAAACGCGGCGCTCCATGGGCCGAAGTGCCGCGTAATGCTTCATATTATACCCGTGCTCCCTGCTATGTACTCCCCTAGGGCGCTGTATCACCGCTGGAGATCTATGGGCTTGGAGCGGGACTGCCCTAGTATTTTTTACACAGGTTTTACATACAGGGGCTTTGTTTTTTACGCGGCACTGCTATACTTTAGGCATGAGGTGAAGCATATGAAGATCTATATCGTGGAGGATGACCCGGAGATCCGGGAGCTGGAGCAATACGCCCTGGAGAGCAGCGGCTTCCAGGCCGAGAGCTTCCCCAGCGCAGGGCCCTTCTATACAGCCCTTTCCAGCTCCGTGCCGGATCTTATTTTACTGGATATCATGCTGCCTGGAGAGGACGGACTGACGATCCTCCGGCGGCTCCGCACCCGCAGCGACACCTGCGACACCCCGGTGATCCTGGTGACCGCCAAGGACTCCGAGCTGGACACGGTCCGGGGGCTGGACCTGGGCGCTGACGATTATCTGCCCAAGCCCTTCGGCATCATGGAGCTCATCAGCCGGGTCAAGGCCCGGCTCCGGGGCTCCGCCGCCGCCAAGACCCCGGTGCAGTACCACTACGGCGGCCTGTATCTCTCTGAGGAGAAGCACCTGGTCACCGTGGACGGGGAGCCGGTGGAGCTTACATATAAGGAATTTGAGCTCTTAAAGCTGCTGCTCTCGGCCCCGGGCAACGCCTTTACCCGGGACGTGATCATGGAACGGATCTGGGGCTATCACTATGAGCTCTCCAGCCGCACCCTGGATATGCACGTCAAGACCCTCCGGCAGAAGCTGGGCAAAAAGGGCCCCATGATCCAGACCATTCGAAACGTGGGCTTTAAGCTGGAACGATTGGAGGAATGAGCCATGGAAGAGAAAATCACACTGAATCTGTTCTACATGGGGCTCATCTCCGCCGTGCTGGCGGCCCTTTGCTCCGGCGTGGCCTTTTTCAGCGCCTTCCGCTCCCAGGTGCAGAATGACCTCCGGCAGCAGGGAGACCTGATCGCCGAGGCCTATGAGGAGCTGGGCGACCCGGAGGATCTTGCTCCGCTGGCCAGCGACGACCTGCGGATCACTCTCATCGAATCCGACGGCACCGTGCTCTATGAAAGCGCCGCTGACGCCAGCACCATGGAGAACCACCTGGATCGCCCCGAGGTCAAGGAGGCCCTGGAGTCCGGCAGCGGCCTGAGCCGCCGCACCTCCGACACCCTGGGCACCGAGGACTATTATTACGCGGTGGCCCTGCCCTCCGGGGAGATCCTCCGGGTGGCCTGCACCGCCAGCAATATCTATCAGATCTACGGCACAGCGGTGCCCTACCTGGTGGTGGCCATCTGCGTGCTGATGGTCATGGCCGTGCTGTTCGCCATTCTCCTGACCCGGCGGCTGGTGGAGCCCATCAAGAAGCTCCCTGAGAGCCTGGAGGATCCGGAGCTGGCCAACGACCCGAAGCGGGTCTACCCGGAGCTCCGGCCCTTTGTGGTGGAGATCCAGCAGCAGCGCCAGAGCAGGGAGAGCATCCGTCAGGAGTTTACCGCCAACGTATCTCATGAGCTCAAGACGCCCCTGACCTCCATCTCCGGCTATGCGGAGATGATCGAAAGCGGCATGGCAAAGGACGAGGACGTAAAGCGCTTTGCCGGCACCATCCACCGGGAGGCCGGCCGCCTTTTGAATCTGATCTCCGATATCATCCGGCTGAGTCAGCTGGACGAGAGCAAGACCCCGGTATCCCACGCGCCGGTGGATCTCCGGGCCATCGCCCAGGAGTGCCAGGAAACCCTGACCCCCTCCGCGGAGAAGAAGGGCATCGAGATCACCGTAGAGGGCCCGGAGACCGTGGTCCGTGGCGAGCGGAACAGCCTCTGGGAGCTGGTCTACAACCTCATGGACAACGCCATCCGGTATAACCGGGTCAACGGCTCCGTAAACGTCACCCTGAAGGATCACGCCATCTCCGTCAGCGACACCGGCATCGGCATCGCCCCGGAGCACCAGGAACGGATCTTCGAGCGGTTCTACCGGGTGGACAAGAGCCACAGCCGGGCCACCGGCGGCACGGGTCTGGGCCTCTCCATCGTCAAGCATGTGGCCGAGCGCCACGGGGCAAAGATCAGCCTGGACAGCACCGTGGGCGTGGGCACTACCATCACTGTGGAATTTCCTGTCTGACTCCATCCGGGGGAAGCGGGCTAACCCCCCGCTTTCCTCGGATCTTTTACGTCAATTTTACATAAGCCCCTATATACCCTTTACATTACTTTGCTATCCTTTACAAGGATAAAGGAGGAAGCGATCTATATGGATATCTTTTCTGTTTTCACCCTGTGCGGTGGGCTGGCGTTCTTTCTCTTCGGCATGCATATCATGTCCTCGAGCCTGGAGAAGATCGCCGGCGGCAAGCTGGAGCTGACGCTGAAAAAGCTCACCTCCAACCCCTTTAAGAGCCTGCTGCTGGGCGCTGGCATCACCATTGCCATCCAGTCCTCCTCAGCGATGACCGTGATGCTGGTGGGCCTTGTAAACTCCGGCATCATGGAGCTGGGGCAGACCGTGGGCCTCATCATGGGCTCCAACATCGGCACCACCCTCACTGCCTGGATCCTCAGCATGGCGGGCATTCAGGGCGACAACCTGCTGATCAATCTGCTGAAGCCCGAGAACTTCTCCCCCATTCTGGCCCTCATTGGCGTGATCCTCACGATGGCCGCTAAGAGCGAGAAGAAAAAGGATGTGGGCTCCATCCTCTGCGGCTTCGCGGTGCTCATGTACGGCATGGAGCTCATGAAGGACGCCATGGCGCCCCTTACCGACATGCCCGGCTTTGACGCCATGCTCACCCGATTCAACAATCCCCTGCTGGGCGTGCTGGTGGGCGCTGCCTTCACCGGCATCATCCAGTCCTCGGCGGCCTCGGTGGGCATTCTCCAGGCTCTGAGCCTCACGGGCTCCGTGACCTACGGCATGGCCATCCCCATTATCATGGGCCAGAACATCGGCACCTGCGTCACAGCTCTGCTGTCCTCCATCGGCACCAACAAAAACGCCCGGCGGGTGGCGGCCATCCATGTGAGCTTCAATCTCATCGGCACGGCGGTGTGCCTGATCCTCTACTTCGGCCTCAACGCCATATTCCACTTCCCCATTACGGCGCTGCCCATTACGCCCCTGGCCATCGCTGGAGTACACTCTATCTTCAATCTGTTCACCACCCTGATCCTGCTGCCCTTCTCCCATCAGCTGGTGAAGCTGGCCATCCTCATGGTGCCGGACAAGACCCCCTCCGACAACGCCACGGTATTCCTGGACGACCGGCTCATGAACGCCCCGATTCTGGCGGTGGAGCAGTGCCGGGAAAAGGTCGTGGCCATGGGCGAGATCGCCAAAAGCGCCCTGCTGGACTCCCTGCATCTCCTCTCCGACTACGACCAGAAGCTCTACAATCAGGTGGAAAAGCAGGAGCAGCAGCTGGACCGGCTGGACGACGAGCTGGCCACCGCCCTGGTGAAGCTCTCCGCCAAGGAGCTTCGGGTGGAGGAGAGCCGGGAGATCTTCGAGCTGCTCCATGTGATCGGCGATTTTGAGCGCATCGGCGACCACGCCACCAATCTGGCGGAAAGCGCCGCGGAGCTCCACCGGGCGGGCGGCAGCTTCTCGGAGTCCGCCAAGGACGAGCTCACCACCCTGTTTGCCGCCCTGACGGAGATCCTGGACATCACCTCCAGAGCCTTCCGGCAGAATGACGACAAGCTGGCGGGCCATGTGGAGCCCCTGGAGGAGGTCATCGACGACCTGACCACGGAGATCCGCAACCGGCACATCCGCAGGCTCCAGGACGGCGAATGCTCCATCTCCACAGGCCTGTTGCTGACGGATATCCTCACCAACTGCGAGCGGGTATCGGACCACTGCTCCAACATCGGCGTGTGCATCATCCAGATCCGCAACTCCGCCTTTGAGGTCCACGATTACTTAACGGAGCTGAAATCTGAGTCCTCCCAGCAGGCTCCGTCCTTTGTAAAGGAATTCAATCAGTTCCACAGGAAATACCGATTAGACGCGTAAAGACAGAAAGTGCCGCTGCGATTTTGCAGCGGCACTGTTTTTATACGTTTGTGAGATTGTTGATCCAGATGCCCTTTTTCACCAGGTACAGGCCCAGGGCCGTTTTCATGGCGTCCACGATCTGCACGATCAGGTACATACGGATCAGCGGCAGGCTCGTCATATGGGCCAGCAGGAACGCCACAGGCAGATTCAGGATCCACATGGACACGCTGTCAAACAGGAACGTCAGCAGCGTCTTTCCTCCGGAGCGCAGGGTGAAATAGGCGCTGTTGTACAGCCCCCGGGCAGTCAGGAAGATGGCGTCTACCCACAGAAGATTCCGGGCCAGCTCCCGCACCAGCTCCGTGGTGTTGTAGATCTTCGGGAAAAGCGGCGCAAAGATTGCCAGCAGCGCCGCGGCGCACAGACAGAGCATGGCCCCAAAGGCGATCATCTTCCGGTTGGTGTCCACTGCCCGCTCGAACTCCCCGGCCCCCAGCTCCTGGCCCACCAGAATGGAGATGGCCGTGCCCATGGCAAGCACCGCCATGGAGAAGAAGTTGTTGACGGTGCTGGAGATGTTATAGGCCGCCACCGCGTCCAGGCCCCGGGTGGAGTAGCACTGGACGATCAGGGTGGTGCCCAGGGACCACATGAGCTCGTTGATCATCAGGGGCATGCCCTTGACGGTGATCTCCTTGGCCATGTCCAGGGGCACACGAAGGGTCCCATAGACCCCGGTGAGGTAGGGAAACTTGTCCCGCCGCAGCTTGGCATAGATCAGCATAAAGGCCAGCTCCGCGAACCGGGAGATCACCGTGGCGATGGCCGCACCGGCCACACCCAGCCTGGGCGCGCCCAGCTTGCCGAAGATCAGAATATAGTTGAAGCACATATTGACCCCCACCGCCAGGAGGCTTGCCTTCATGGGGATGGCGGTCTCGCCGGTCTCCCGCATGGTGGAGGAGTACATCTGGACGATGGCAAAGGGAATGAGGCCGATCATCATGATCTCCAGATAGGTCTTGCCATAGGCCAGCGTGGCCTCCAGGTCGCCGCCGGTGCCGGTATCCGTCAAAAACAGGCGGATCAGCGGCTCCCGCAGGAACCAGAAGATCCCCATGGCCAGGACGGTGATGAAGCCGGTGGTGATGACCTTATACCGGAACACGCTCTTGACCTTCTCCTGGTCGCCCTTGCCGAAATACTGGGCGCAGAAGATGCCCGCGCCGGACAGGCTGCCGAAGATGCACAGCTGAAAGATAAACAGCAGCTGATTGGTGATGGCCACGCCGGACATCTGCTCGGTGCCCACCTGGCCCACCATGATATTGTCCAGCAGGCCCACAAAATTGGTGATGCCCTGCTGAACAACAATCGGCAGCATCACCTTTAATACTCGGCTGTAAAAATTCCGGTCTCCGATGTACTTATGCACGCTAAAACTCCTTTTTTCCTCAAAGTCTGACGCTTATTCTAGCATACTCCCGCCGCAATCGCAAGCCCGCATCCAGATAGCTTCAAGGCAATACCGCAGGAATCGGTGTCGCCTTATATCAGAATCCCCTCGAAATGATCCATCTCATGCTGGATGATCTGGGCCGGGAAGCCCATAAACGTCCGCTCCTGGGGATGGAAATTCTCGTCCTGATAGCCAACCCGGATGGTCCGGTAGCGCTTTGCGGGCCGCTCGCCGTCCAGGCTCAGGCAGCCCTCATGGGTCTCATAGGGCCCCTCCCTGCTGAGGATCTTGGGATTCACCAAAATCAGCATCATAGGCCCCACGGCACAGACCAGGATCCGCTTGGAAACGCCGATCATATTGGCCGCCAGGCCCACGCAACGGTCACTGTTGGCCTGAAGGGTATCCTTCAGATCCAGGATCACCTGCATATCCATCCGGGTGGCAGGCTGGGATTTCTGGGACAGGAACAGCTGATCCCGAACAATGGGTTTTATCATAAAAAACACCTCGCGAAAATCTGGTGGCTGCCGCAGCTCGCAGCAGCCACCAGATATGTAGATTAGTAGATAACGACCGTCGTGTTGTTGGGCACGTTGTCGTAGATGTACTGGATATCCGGATCCAGCATGCGGATACAGCCCTCGGACACCGGCCAGCCGATGCTGTTGTCATAGAAGCTCGTTCCGTCCCGCTTGAACAGCCGGGAGTGGAAGGCATAGCCCGTATTGGGATAGAACCGCACCACCGGACGACAGATATACTTGCCGAAGTCCCATAGGCTCTGGCGGTAGGTCACATAGGTAACACCGGTGGGGGTGGGCGTCTTGGGGCTGCCGGAACCGCAGATAAAGGTCTTCTCCAGCTTCCAATTTCCCTGCTTTCCGGTGAACAGGTAGACCTTCTGATTCTGAAGGTTCACCCAGGCCAGCCAGGAGGTCTTGCTGGAATAGCCCTGGCCGTTGACGAACTGCTCCTTTTTGGCGGTGGAGTAGTCCCAGTTGTAGCTGTGGGTAAAGTCGCCGTTGTAGACGCAGCCCACGCTCTGGGTGATGCTGGCCGCCGCCACCACGCTGGCGGAATCCTCCCAGGATACGCTGCCGTTGTAGGCGCGGCTGTAGCTGCTCCAGCTCTCGCCGCTGCCGGTGGAGGTGAAGCTGTGGGACACCGCCGCCTCCATGACCGCCTGGTAATACCACTCGCCCTTGGCCGCGTCGGTGAAGGTATAGCGCTCGTCCATCTCCTGCTCCGCGGCGCTGTCGCCAACTCGGCCCAGGATCCGGTTCATGACCGTCACAGACTCTGCCCGGGTCAGATGGCCGTCAGGCCGGAAGGAGCCGTCCTCATAGCCCTGTACCCAGCCCTTTCCGGCGGCTGTCGAAACCGCCGCATAATTGGGATCCTCGGCGGATACATCCGTGAAGCTGCCGCCGCTCACATAGGCCGTGAGCCGGGTGAGCATTTCCACATACTCTCCCCGAGTCATGGGATCATTGGGCCGGAAGGAGCCGCCGGAGGTCAGAAGGCCCCGGGAGGCCAGGGTGGTCACCGCGTCATAGAACCACATGCCCTCGCCCACGTCGTCATAGCCGCAGGGGAAGCTGCCCCGGCTCTGGTCGGCCAGCATGCCGTAGAGCATCTGGGCCGCCTCGGCTCGGGTCACCTGCCCGTTCGGCTGGAAGGAGCCATCGGGATAGCCCTTGACATACTGGTCATGGGCGGTTTTCAGGCTGGGGGCATACAGGGCACGGTAGGTGCCGCTGGCGGTCACTGTGCCGCCGAGGCTCGCCACGCTGCCATTTCCGGTGAGCCAGTGGACGCCGCCGGTGGACGGGATCTGGGAAAGCTGCTTCCCCTCGGGCACCAGCACCTTGGAGGTCTGGTCGCCGTCCTGGAAGGTCAGGGTGTAGGTGCGGGAATAGTTGCTCCAATGCTCCTCCCCGTCCTGCACCGCGGCGTCATGGCTGACGGTGGCCTCCATGACGTCGCCGTAATACCATTCCCCGGTCACATCGACAAAACGGCTCAGATCCCGCTGATCCGCGTCCAGGGCGGGATCCAAGCTGCGGCCCAGAATGCGGTTGAACACCGCCGTGGCCTGGGCCCGGGTCAGGCACTCCTCCGGACGGAAGCTGCCATCCTCGAAGCCCCGGAGCCAGCCGTGGGACGTGGCCGTAGAAATATACGGATACTGGGAGGCATCCGCCGCCACATCCGTAAAGCTGCTGGAGGCACTGTCATCTACCCCCACCAGGCCCACCACCAGCACGGCGAACTCTCCCCGGGTGATCTCGCTGTCCGGGTGCAGTTCTCCGCCGTCGCACTGGAGGATACCCCGGGAGGCCAGGGTGGTGATGGCCTGATAGAACCACTGATCCTGGGCAACATCCGTGAAGCTGCTGGGCTCCTGGCCCATGGACTGGTCCTCCATGAGGTTAAAAATGATCGTGCAGACCTGGGCCCAGGTCAGGTGCTCCTGGGGCCCGAATTTATCCTGGCCCATGCCCTGCATATAGGCGCTGTGATCCTGCCGCAGGGCCACGGGCTCCCGGCTCTGCTCCTCCGCCGCCAGGACGGGGCTGCTGAGCAGCACGGCTGCCGCCAGTCCTGCCGCCATGAGCGTTCCTTTTTTCATCGATCTCATCTCCTGTAAAATCTCTCTTCCGCATGGATCTTTTGTGATTATACCATGGGTCGGGGCACATCTCAATAGGCGCTACAAAATATAGACCTCTTTTTCCGACATTTTGTTGCACGGGAGGAGAAAAGCCCGCCGCAGAATCCGTTTCCGGATCCCACGGCGGGCAAAGAGGAGGTGATGTAATAAGCGGAGATTATTCGCCGTCGGCGGAATCGTCCACGGAGATGGCGTCGGAGCGGAACAGGAACTTCACCTTGCCGTCCGCGTCGGAGGAGATGCCGGAGAAGCTCTGGTAATCCTGGCCCAGCTTCTGGAGAGCCTGGAGCTTGTGTACCAGCTCAGGCACGTTGTCCCAATAGAGATTGCAGAGCTTGTCGATGCCGTCCTCCTTGAACTCCTTCATGCCGTCATGGAGCTCTTCCGCGCCGTCACGGAGCTCCTGTACGCCGCTGACCAGCTCATCGGTGCCCTCCTTGAGAGACACGGTGCCCTCGCTGAGAGAGGCGGTGCCGCTCTTGAGGGTGCCGGTGCCGTCATACAGGGTGGAAGCGCCGGAGGCCAGGGTGCCAGCGCCGGTCTGGAGCTGGGAGCCGCCGGAAACCGCGGAGCCAAGGCCACTGTCGAGGCTGCTGGCACCGGCAGCCGCCGTGCCCAGGCCCTCGCTGAGGGCGGAAGCGCCGGTGGACAGCTGGCCCATGCCGCTGCTGAGGCTCTGCGCACCGGAGTCCACCTGGTCGATGCCGGTGACCAACGCGCCGGCGCCGGAAACAGCGGAGTCAATGCCGGTCTTCAAAGAGGCCGCGCCGGAGGCTGCGGAGGATGCGCCTGCGGACAGAGAGGCCGCACCGTCAGCCGCCGCGCTGATGCCGGCGTCCAGGGCCGCATAGTTGGTCTTCAGGTCCCCAGTGCCCTGGGCCAGGTCGGCTGCGCCGGTAGAGGCCTCGGTCAGGCCTGCGGCCAGGGCGGCCGCCATCTGCTGGGCGGTCATAGGCTGGGTGGTGGTTTCGCCGGTGCCCGCTGCGGCTTCGGTGGCAACTGCATTCACATTTGCGCTTGCATTGCTGATGGCAGTCTGTGCGGAGGCCTGATTGACATTGCTGCTGCTGATGAGGCTCATGGCACTCTGGATCGCAGAAATCTGCGCCTCGGTCATGCCCGTGGTATCAATGCCAGCCAGGGTGTTATAGGCAGAGGTGCTGTTGCTGGTCGCATTGCTGATTTCAGCTGCCGCATTGGATGCATTGTCGGCCGCGCTGGACGCGTTCTCGCTGATGCTCTGGGTATCCACGCCGGACTCGGTGGCGGTGTTGCCCATGGCCTGGCTGAGACCGGCGGCCAGGGCCTCCAGCTGCGTCAGGCTGGTGGAGAGCTCAGAAGCGCCATCATCCAGGTCGCTGATGCCGGTGGATACCTGGCTGGAGCCAGCTTTGAGGGTGGCCATGGAGGTGCTCAGGGTGCTTGCGCCGCCCTGCACCTGGGTAAGGCCGGTGCTCAGGCTGGAGGCGCCAGTCTGGAGCTGGGAAGCGCCGGAGGCCAGGGTGGCCGCGCCGGTTTTCAGCTGAGAGGTGCCGGTGGCCAGAGCCGTTGCGCCGGCGGCGGCAGAATCGATGCCGCCGGACAGGGTCACAGCGCCGGTCTGGAGGGTGCCCAGACCGCTCACCAGGCTCTGGCTGCCGTTATGGGCGGACTGGAGCCCTGCCACCAGAGTACCCATGGAGGTAGCCAGGGTGGAAGCGCCGGTGGACAGCTGATTTGCGCCGCTCTGGAGGTTGCTGGCGCCGGAGTCCAGCTGGCTTGCGCCGCTCTGGAGCTGGGAAGCGCCGCTCTGGAGCTCTGCCGCGCCGTCCTTCAGCTCATCCACGCCGTCCAGCAGATCGCTGGTGCCGTCCAGCAGCTGCTGGGAAGCGTCGGTGAGATCGTTGAGCTTCTCCTCCAGCTCATCCATGGTCTCGGTGTCGTCCAGCTCCAAATCGTTGAGAAGGCTGGAGGAGGCCACGGTAATGGCGGTCTCCATGGAGAAGTCGGTGACGTCCGCGGTGATCTCCACGGTGTCGGGGAACTCGGGAGCCTCGAAGTCATCGGTGCTCTCCAGAGCCAGAGAATCGGTGAGGCCGGGCAGACCGTAGCACATGACGATGGAATGGTCGCCGTCGTTCTCCACCATGCCGTTGTCCACCTGGATGTTGGCGCACTTATCGTTGTCCAGCATCATGCCGGTGACCATCATAAAGGGAACGGACATCTCCATCTTCTCGCCGTCCACGTCCACGGTCTGCTTGGTGTTGTTGGTGTACTGGATCCGAATGGTGAGCTTGCCGCTCTTTCCGGCCAGCTCCTCGGGCGTTACCTTCTTGCCGTCCAGCAGGTAGGTCATGGTCACGCCCACCGGCAGCTCCTGGTTGGAGGTGCCCTTGTAGTAGACGTCGCTGCCATCGGCGGCCCAGGTCATGCTGCTGCCAGAGCCGGAGTAGGTGGCGTCGCCCTTGACCACCTCGATATCCTGAAGATCGGAGCTGTCCTTCAGGGAGCCCTGCTTGCCGGCGTTTTTCAGCCAATCGGATACGATCACGGAATCGGGCTTGCCCTGGGGATCGGTAATAATGTAAACGGTCTCATTCTTCTCGGTCTTGGAGAGGGAGTCCGCGGCCAGGGCGGGAACGCCCAGGCAGGACACCAGGAAGCTGGCGCTGAGCACCATGCCAGACAGCCGCATCAGTCTTTTATTCATCACTTTCATAGGGATACCTCCTGTTCGGAATTGCCCTCGGTGTGCATGCGGATGGCTTTCTTTGCCCCGAAGGTCGTAGCAATAATCAGTTTATCAAAGATGTACAGCACAGCAGGCAGTACCAGAAGCACCGTTACCATGCTGATGATGGCGCCCCGTGCCATCAGGGAGCACAGGCTGCCGATCAGGGCCACATCGGAGTAGATGCCTACGCCGAAGGTGGCGGCGAAGAAGCTCAGCGCGGAGACCATAATGGACGTTGCGCAGGTGTGGATCGCGGTGTCCACCGCCTCCTTCTTGCTCTTGCCGGTGGTGCGCTCGTGGAGATACCGGTTCGTCATCAGGATGGCGTAGTCTACGGTGGCGCCCAGCTGAATGGTGCCGATGACGATGGACGCGATAAAGGGAAGCTGGGTTCCGGTGAAGCCCGGGATGCCCATGTTCACGAAAATCGCGAACTCAATGACCGCCACCAGCAGGATAGGCAGTACAAAGGACTTCAGCACAATGGCGATGATGAGGAACACCAGGCCGATGGACACGGAGTTGACCACCGCGAAGTCGTGATCGGTAATGGTAATCAGGTCCTTGGTGCAGGGGGCCTCGCCGATGAGCATGGAGCTCTCGTCGTACTTCTTGCAGATCTTCTGGAGCTCGGTAATCTGGTTGTTGACCTCGGTGCTGGCCGTGGCGTACTCAGAGCCGATCATCATGAGCTTGTAGTTTTCGCTCTCCAGCATGGAGGTAAGCTCCGAGGGGATGAACTCATCGGGGATCAAGCTGCCGGTGAGGGAATCAAGGCCCAGCACATAGCTGACGCCGTCCACCTGCTCCATCTCATCCGCCATCTTGCGGACGTCCGTGGAGGAGGTGTCGCTGCTGAGGAGCAGCAGATGCAGCGCGCCCATGTGGAAGTCATCCCGGATGGCCGCGTTGGCCTGGGAGCTGTCCAGCTCCTCGGGCAGGGTGGAATCCAGGTTGTAGTAGACGCTGGTGTGGTTGTAGCCGTAGATGGCGGGCACCAGCAGAATCAGGAACAGGATCAGGAACAGCTTATAGTGCTTCATGATGCCGCCGGACAGCCGGCCCACATCCGGAAGGATGGATCTGTGGGTGGTCTTCTTGATGGCCTTATAGCACACCAGGATCAGGGAGGGCAGGATCGTTACGCAGCTGATGACGCCGAACACAACGCCCTTTGCCATCACAACGCCCAGATCCAATCCCAGGGTGAAGCTCATGAAGCACAGGGCGATGAAGCCTGCCACCGTGGTCATGGAGCTGCCCAGCACCGAGGAGAAGGTGGCCGCGATGGCGTGGGCCATGGCCTCTTCCTTGGTATCGTAGTATTGGAGGTTTTCAGAGAAGCTGTGCCAGAGGAAGATGGAATAGTCCATGGTGACGCCCAGCTGCAGGACCGCCGCCAGGGCCATGGTGATGTAAGAGATCTCTCCGGCGATTATATTGGTGCCCAGGTTATAGAGAATTGCCATGCCGATGCTGGCGATGAACAGCAGCGGCAGCATCAGGGAGTCCATGGTGATGGCCAGCACCACGCAGGACAGCAGCACGGCGATGAGCACATAGATGGGCTCCTCCTGCTCGGTCAGGTCCCGGGTATCGGAGATGGTGGCGGTCATGCCGCCGATCAGGGCCCGCTTTCCGGCGATCTGCTTCAGCTGGCTCAGGGCCTCCAGGGTCTCGTCACTGGAGGTGCCGCTCTTGAAGAATACCAGCATCATGGTGCTGTCGTCGGTGTTAAACTGATCGAGCAGCTCGTCGGGCAGGATCTCCTTGGGAACGGACAGGCTCGCGATGCTGTCATACCACAGCACATCGGCCACGCCGTCCACCTGGGTGAACTCCTCCCGCATCTTTGCCACGTCCTTGTCGTCCAGTCCTTGCACGACGACCATGGAGTAGGCGCCTTTCCCGAATTCATCCTGCAGGATCTCCTGGCCCACCATGGTGTCAATGTTATCCGGCAGATAGGTCAGGATATCGTAGTTGACACGGGTGGACACATAGCCCAGGATGGATGGGATCAGCAGCAGCACCGCGACGATCAAAACCAGCACACGGTGCTTTGCGATGAACCGTCCAAATTTTATCATTGATTCAGATGCCTCCTCAAAACTGACTCGGGGTCATTTATTTACCGTTAGGCATTGTACTACAAAAATGACCGTTAGTCAATCTAAAAAGATGACGAATGGTCATAAATTTTTCGTAAGGTTATTGCATCATTTGCTGAAATCCGTTATAATGGCCCTAAAGCGCAGGCGGAGCACCCTCCGCCGCAGGAATTTTAGGGGATGAACTACCGCCATGGGCAAGGTCGATGACAACAAGAAGCTAAAGCTCACATCTATGCTGGACGCCGCGTTTCAGCTGTTTACAGACAAGGGGATCGCGAAGACCTCTATTTCGGATATCGTAGAATCCTCCGGGGTGGCCAAGGGCACCTTCTATCTGTATTTTAAGGATAAGTTCGATATCCGGAACAAGCTGGTGGTCTACCAGTCCACCAAGGTGCTGAAAAGCGCCTATGAGGCCACCATCGCCCATCACGATGAGCTGCCGCTGCTGGAGGACAAGGTGGTGTTCTTTGTGGGCCATGTGCTGGATCAGCTGTCCGCCCGGCAGGATCTCATCAATCTCATTTCCCGGAATCTCAGCTGGGGCATGCTGAAGCAGGAGGCCGCCAGGCCCCTGGCCGAGGCTGACGACTTCGATCTCATGGCCCTGTTCAAGTACACCGCCAGCGACAGCGGCATCCCGGAGAAGGAGCTGGAGATCATGCTCTACATGATCGTGGAGCTCACCGGCTCCACCTGCTACAGCGCCCTGCTA
>CAKTEB010000011.1 GCA_934546685.1 uncultured Oscillospiraceae bacterium | reverse complement strand
GGAGAAAACCAGAATGGGCAGCAGGGAGCCGTACAGGCCATAGACCACGGGCAGCCCCGCGATCTGTGCGTAGCCCAGTGCGATGATGGCATAAACACTTCCCAGGCTGATGCCGTTGATCAAATTGGAAAGCAGGTTCATACCACACACCTCCCTTTCAAAAAAGATTTCTTAAAATGGACAAACGGGGGTTGCCGGAAGGCAACCCCCGTGGATGTTTGCAAAAGAGGGGCGATTAGTCCATGCCGACGTATGCGCCGTTCTCGATCTTCATGCCCTTAGGATCCTTGGAAACCTCACCGGTGGTAGACCAAGTCATACCGGCGCCGGTCAGGCCGTCGAAGGTAAAGTCGCTGGAGGTGAAGGTCTCTTCCATCTTGTCGCAGACGTCGGAAACGCTCATATCAGCGGTAACGCCAGCCTTCTGGCAAGCCTCGTAGATCGCGTAGACGCAGTCATAAGCGTCAGCAGCGAACTGGTTGGGAGTATCGCCGTACTTCTCCTTGTACTTGGTGACGAAGCTCTGAGTCTTCTCGTCGGAAGCGTCAGCGGAGAAGGGGGTCAGGAGCATAACGCCCTCGGCCAGAGAGGTATCGAAGCCCTCCATAGTCAGGATGCCGTCCATGCCGTCCACGCCGAAGAACACGGGATCATAGCCCATGCCATTGGCCTGCTTCAGAATCAGAGAAGCGGGGGTGTAGTAGATGGGCAGGAACACCAGGTCAGCGCCGGCACTCTTGGCCTCGCCCAGCTGGACGGAGAAGTCGTTGGCAGTGTCGTCGGTGAAGGTGGTAGTGGAAACAACGTCCAGGCCCAGAGTCTCGGCCTCAGCAACGAACTTGTTATAGATGCCGGTGGAGTAAGCGTCGGAGTTGTTGTAGATGATGGCGATTTTGGTGCCCAGCTTCTTCTCGGAGATGTACTGCGCGGAAGCGGTGCCCTGGTTGGGGTCGGTAAAGCACATCTGGAAGACATTGTCCTTCCGGGCGTCATCCACGCCGATGACATCGGTGGAAGAAGCGGAGGGAGTCAGCTGGAACATATGATCTGCGTTGGTCTCAGCAGAAACAGCCACGCAGGGAGCAGTGGTGGTCGTGCCGACCAGCATCTGCATGCCCCAGTCCTTCAGGTTGTTGTAGGCGTTGACGGACTTCTCAGGGTCGTGCTCGTCGTCTTCCCACTTAATCTCAAACTGAATACCGCCCAGAGCGTTGATCTCCTCAACCGCCAGCTCAGAGCCGTTCTTGGTAGCATTGCCATAAATAGCGGCTGCGCCGGTCAGGGGGCCGATGCCGCCCAGCTTAATGGTGTCGCCAGAGGTGTTGCCAGCCACATTGCCGGCAGCGTTTTCTGCGGTGCTTGCAGCTGCCTCAGAGCCAGTGGCCTCAGCAGCGCTGTTGGTGCTGGAAGTGCTGGTGCCGCAGGCGGCCATGCTCATAACCATGGCCAGAGACAGGACCAGAGCAGCACCCTTCTTGAATTTCTTCATTATTGGTTCCTCCAATCATGTTTGTAATGACGTTTTAGGTCATATACAATTCGCTACTACTTTACCACACTATAGTGGCCCTCGTCAAGAAGCTGGCCGGGACCATTTTGCACCGAATTTTCATGGATTTTTCCCGTTCTTTTGTATGTTTTATCCTGTCGACCCCAAAAATGAAAGATAGGCTTCATTTTGTGTTTTCTCTGCACTTTTTCATGACTTTTTTGCTCCAAAAAGCCCCGATCAGGCCGCAAATGACGCCCAGGATCGCCCCACAGAGTACGTCCGTTGGATAGTGCACAAACAAATACAGGCGGCTCAGGGCGATGAGCACCGCCAAAAGCATGGCGGGCCGCCAGTGGCGGCAGCGTGCAAACGCCAGCGCTGAGGCCGCCGCGAAGGAGGCCGCCGTATGCCCCGAGGGAAAGGAAAAGTCCTTGGGCGGCTTCACCAGCAGGGTAAGCTCCGGTCGGTAGGTAAAGGGTCTGGGCCGGGCCACCAGAGGCTTCAGCAGCAGGTTGCAGAGCACCAGATCCACCAGCAGGGAGATGGCTACCGCCAGACCCAGCTTCCGGGTCTTCTTCCGGGCCAGCAGCACCGCCGCCAAAAGGATCCAGAGCCAGCCCGCCTCCCCCAGCATAGTGATCCAAGGGACAATATGATCGAGGAAGCCGCACCGCAGGTGGGCCTGGATCCAGTCCAGGATCGTTAGGTCGAGATTCGTAATCACGGTATCTTCTCCAATCTGATTTCAGTAGTGGTAGTATAGCATGTTTTCAGGGCTTTGTCATCTCGCAAACGTCTCGCTATAGCGGAAGCCCCGGGCCGAAGCCTGGGGCTTTCATCTAAATCAGGAATCCAATGCAGCCGATCATCGCGCCCAAGAGCCAGCCCGCCAGCACATCCTTCACAAAATGCACTCCGGAGAGCACCCGGGACAGGGCGATCAGCAGACTCACCGCCAGCAGCGCCCAGCCCAGGGGCGGAAGCGCATAAAGGGCCGTCACCGCGATCACCGCGCCGCAGGCCGCATGCCGGGAGGGGAAGGACTTCCCCTGGGTGTCCTTATGGGTAACGGCCGGAATCCCCAGGGCCTCATAGGGCCGGGGCGCATTGATGGCCGCCCGGAGGACAGTCACGATCAGGAACCCCGCAGCAGGGACCAGAACGCTCCGCAGCAGCACGGCCCGGTTCCAAATCAAAAGATACAGTAGCAGCAGCGGATAGCTGAGATACACCAGCCCCGGCAGGAGCTTGGCGCTGGCGGTCACGGCGGCCTTGAGCCAAGGCCGGGCGGACACGCCATTGTGGATCTGCTGATAAAAATTCTTTGTCACTTTCGTTTCTCCCATTGACAGTTTTCCAGGACTTGTGCTATGGTTAGGATAGTATAATTTGAATGCGGAAGGAAGGTAATTTTTATGGTCGAAGCACCCGTTACCACAGAGCAGTGGCTCCAGCAGGAGCTGAGCTTCATCAACACCACCATGGCCCACACCCTCAACGGCAAGCTAGGGGCGCGATTCGTGGACTGCGATGATACTAGCCGCACGCTGACCCTGGAATTCCCCCTGGAGGGCTGGCAGGTCAACGGTCTTGGCACGCTCCACGGAGGCATGGCCTATACCATGATGGACCTGGCCATGAGCATCGCCGTCTACTGCTTCTCCCGGGAGACCATCCCGCCCACGGTGTCCATGACCGTGAACTATCTGCGGCCCATCCCCATGGATAAGACCGTCCTGATCCGCACGCACCTGACCTCTCTGGGCCGAAGAAATGCCACGGCCTACTGCGAGGCCATCATCCCCTCCTCCGGCAAGGTGGCCTGCACCGCGCTGGGTACATACGCCATCATTCGCAAGGATTGATTGAAGCCCAAAATTCGGCTGCTGCACATTTCAGTGCAGCAGCCTCTTTGCTATTCAGTCTGTTTTCAGCAAGCGAATATCCTTGCCGATGAACACCAGCGGAATGTACTCCCCCTTGAGCCGGGATGCGATCTGGGCCGTATACCGGCGCCCCAGATCTCCCATGGACAGATTCGTGGAGATGATGGTGGGCTTTCTGGCCAGGATCCGCCCATTGACCACCCCGTAGAGGGCCGGGGAAATGAAGCTGGTGGGCATTTCCGTCCCCAGGTCGTCCAGGATCAGCAGGTCACACTCCATGATCCGCTGGGTCATGCGCTTTTCCTCTGCATCAGCGTTTCCGAATTTCTCCTTTTCCAGGCAGGAGAATACATGGATGGCAGTGTCGTAGACTACGGAGTAGCCCATGGACACTACCGTCCGGGCGATGCAGGCGGACAGGAACGTCTTTCCCAGGCCCGTGCCGCCGTTCATCAAGAGGCTGCCGGAGCGCAGGGAGAACTTCCGGGCATACTCCACGCAGGTCTCATAGACGATCTCCATCTCCTGCCGGGGCGTCAGCCCCAGGGAGGGATCCCGGGTGGTATCGTCGTAGTAGTCCAGGGAAAAATCGTCGAAGCTGCTGAGATTCCCAGAGAGCAGACTGGTGAGGGTCTTCTTCTGCTCCTCCTGGCAGAACCGATCCAGGCAGGAGCACATCTTCTCCCCCACATAGCCCGTGTCGCTGCACTTGCGGCACATGGGGCCGTCGGTCAGGTAGTTCTCGCCGTAGCCGCTTTTCCGCAGGATCTCCCGGCGCTCCTCCTGGAGGTGCAGGTTCTCCCGGCGCAGCAGCTCCACGGCCTCCCGGGGATCCTGACCGTTTCGGAAGGTCTCCGCCATGAACTCCGCCATGGTCCGGCGCAGCTGACGGTCCAGCTCCTGAACTCTGGGGTATTCCCGGTAGATCCGGTCCCGGCGTTCCCGCTGAACGCGCTGAAACTGGTCCACCGCCTCCTGGTGCCGGGCTCTGGCTCTGGCCAGCACTTCTCTTTCATAGCCCATGGGATCACTCCTTCAAACTCTCACGGAACCGCTGCAGGCGGCTCACTGCGGCGACCTCCTCCGCGCCAGGGGTAAAGGTTCCCTGGGGCTTTTTGCCGCCGGACTGCTGGGTGGCCGCAGCCGCCTTATCCTCCGCCGCTGCCTCCCGTCCCGTATGGATGTTCTTCTCATGCCAGTTCAGCATGATCTTGTTCATGTATCGCCAGGCCAGCCGCCCGGTGGACACCATGGTCTTCTCAAAGGCCAGCCGAATGGCATCCACATCGAAGCCCATATCCAGCCAGGCGTGTATGTACTGCTTTTCCGTCTCCACCAGGGGCCGGTCAATGTTCATGGCCTTCTTCACCCGGTTCTCCGGGGCCATGAGCTCCATGCCGTGGGCGATATAGCTGCCGGCCTGCTCCAGGGTTCGGATGCCGTTGTTGGCCCACCGGTAGCACTCCTTCTCCAGCATGCGCATGGTGATGGTGCGGTTTTTGCCCTCGCTCTTGTTGTAGTATTCCAGCCGCTGGAGGCAGTAGGTCAGGGCCATACTGATGACCTCCGGCGGGAGCTTCAGATAGTCCCGGAGGGAGAGCAGAGTTTTGAGCTCCTCGGTGGTAAGCACCCGGCCCATTCTCCGGCTGACCTCCCCTTGGAGCAGCTGAAAGCTGGGATCCCGGGCGGAGTAGGCCGTGACCTCCTCCCCGGTATACACCGGCGCCTGCTGCCGGTCAAAGCGCTCCTTGGGCACCACCGCGTCCATGAGTCCCAGGCGCTTGAGCATACTCTCCGCCCAGGCCAGGCTCTGGCTGTTCATCCGCAGGTTCCGTTCCGCCTGCTTCAGGGTCACGTCTCCGGTGGCCTTTATATATAGATATACCATCGCCGCGTCGCTGTTTCCGGCGGACAGCAGCTTCCCCAGCTCCTCGGGAGACAGGGTGATATAATCCAGTGTCAAGTTGCTTCCTCCTGTCAGTTCACCAGCATGGTGTTCTCCGGCTCCACCTCCTGGGCCAGATCCTTGCTGTCAAAATAGTAGTCCATGATGTCCTTGGCCACCTGGGAGAAGTAGCCGCCGGTGTCGCCGTGCTCCACATAGACCGCAATGGCGATCTCCGGATCGTCCGCAGGGGCCCAGCACACAAAGGAGGCGTTATCGGAGCCGCCGTTGCCGTGCTGCGCCGTACCGGTCTTACTGGCCACCGTGACCCGATAGTCCTTGAGATAGCTCATGGCCGTGCCCTCGGTGGAGCACTGCACCATGCCTTCCTTGATAACCTGATACTCCGTGTCGCTGATGAGGCCCGTGGATACCGGCGCAAAGCCGTTGGCCTCCACCAGGGTCTGGAAGTCCGAGGACACCGCCCGGCGCAGGAACGTGGCGTTGTACAGGGTGCCGCCGGTAGACAGCGCCGCCACATAGCGGCACAGCTGAAGGGGCGTGGCTGTGGTGATGGACTGGCCGATGGAGGCCATCAGGGTATCCGCCACATACCAGTTCTGATCGATCTCCGTATCATACAGGGCCTGCTTGTTGGCCCGGGACGCCAGGATACCCTTGCTGTCCGCCACCTCGGAGCCCGTGGACTGGCCAAAACCGAAGCTCTCGCCCACCGCATCGATCTCGTCAATGTCCATCATATCGCCCACGGTGTAGAAGTAGACGTTGCAGGAGTTTGCAATGGCGCCCCGCATATCGAGAACGCCGTGACCATGGCCCGCAGAGGTGAGGATCCAGCACTTGCCCGGGAAGTCGGAATACTTGGTAAAGGTACCGGTATCGTTCACCGAGAAGCCCGGATCGATGCCGTGGCGCATGGCCGCGATGGCTGTGACCATCTTGAAGGTGGAGCCGGGTGCCAGGGCATAGTTAAGAGCCCGGTTGGCCAGGGGGCTGTCGGTGTCCGATGCCAGCTCGTCATACTTTGTAAAGTAGTCCTTGGCGTCATAGGTGGGATAGTTGGCCGCGCAGAGCACCTCGCCGGTGCTGACGTTCATGGCCACCACCGCGCCGGACCGGGCGTCGGAGCCATGGGCTCCCGCATCCACGCCGCCGTTTTTGTCCTTGCCCTGCTCGGCCATGGCCTGGATATACTTGGCCAGGGATTCCTCGGCCACCTCCTGCATGCCAATGTCGATGGTGGTCACCACATTGGCGCCGCTCTGAGGCTCTACCTTCCAGTATTCGTCCACCACCGTGCCGTCGGAGGTCACGGTGACGACCTTCTGGCCGTCGGTGCCGTGGAGGTACTGCTCAAAGGCGGCCTCCATGCCGTCCTTGCCCACGGTGGCGTTCATGCTGTAGTCCTGATCCTTATAGGTCTCCTCATACTCCTCGGCGCTCATCAGGCCCACATGGCCCAGGATCTGCGCAGCGAAGCTGGTGTTGATCTCCCGGACAGAGGTGGTCTCCACGTCCATGCCGGGGATGTTCAGCTCCTTGAGGATGGCCAGCTGATCCGCGGAGATATCCGACACTGGGGTATAGGTTTCCGCGTTGGCGTAGTTGGGCAGATCCAGCTCATACCGGAGGCCCATAATGAGCCGGGCCTCCTCCTCGGTGTACTCGTCGGTGATATGATAGGCAGACTTGAGCTTTTTTGCCAGGTTCTCCGCCGTCATATCCGCGTCCCAGCCGCGATTCAGCAGGAACCGGCGGTAATAATACCGGTCCGTATCCGAAAGGTCGTCCAGGGTGTAGACATAAGGCGTCGTGGTGGAGAGGGGCAGGGTCTCCTCATACTCAATGCCGTTTTTGATGCAGGTCTGGGCCAGCTTTAAGAGATACCCGTTGGGATCGTCGGAGTTAAAGAGCACAAAGCTCTGAAGGGTCACGTTATAGGTGGCCCGGTTGCTGACCAGCACATTGCCGTGCCGGTCCAGGATCTCGCCCCGGGCGGCGGTGACATACTGCACATAGCTGGTGGTATTGGAGCTTCCGTAGGCATTGTCTTCGTTTTTTGTGAGCTGCAGGGAAAACAGCCGGATGGCGTAGATGGCCGCCACCAGGAAGATCAGAAACACGATAATGCCGTTCCGAAAGCGATAGGTTCTATCCATGGAATCCTCCAATTCTGGAAATATACTGGGTCACGGGATAAAAGATCAGGCAGAATGCCATGGAGAGCAGGCATTCCGGGGCGAATTCCGTGAGGATCGCCATCCCGGGCAGGGTGCCGGAGGCGGACAGGGCGATGACGTAGACGCCCTCGGTGAGAAACAGCACCGGGATGCTGACGCTGAAAATGGTCTTCCAGCTCTGGAGCAGGAACCGCTGGGACAGCAGTCCCGCCGCCATGCCCGACAGGGTCAGGGCCACGATGTGCCACGCCCCCAGGATGCTCAGCGGGCCGCTCCAGGCCCAGAGGCAGCCGCCGGCCAGTCCGAAGATCGCGCCCTTCTCCACGCCCTCCCACAGGCCGATGCAGGTCACCGCAATGGGCATCACACAGGGCCGGTACCGGAGGTTCAGAGCGCTGAACACCGCCTCGTCCAGCAGAAGGGCCCCCAGCAGCACCAGGGCATACAGGGCCATCTTCATCCGAAACTGCATTTTACTGGACATATGCCGCTCCCTTCCGCTCAGTCGCTGATCGCATAGGATTTGATGATAAAGACCTGATCCACAGAGCTCATCTCCACCGTTGGGCTGATGACCGCGTATTTTGCCACATTGGTCTCGTCGTCGCCCACGTCGGTGACGCTGCCGATCACAAGGCCCGGGGGATAGATATCGCCGTCGCCGGAGGTCAGCAGCTGGTCAGAGTTTCGGATGGTAGCAGAGGAGCTTAGATAGCTGGCCCGGAGCTTGCCCTCCTTCATGAGGGTAAAATCGCCCTGGGCAATACAGCTGTAGCCGCTGCCGAAGATATACGCGCCGATCTCTGAGGTGGTGTCCAGGATGGTGGTGACAGTGGACCAGTTGGTTCCCACCTCGGTGATGAGGCCCACCACTTGGCCGCTTTCAGTGATGGCGCACATGCCGGACTCCAGGCCCGCGGAGGAGCCCTGAGAGATGGTCATGGTGCTGCCGTAACCGCTGCCGCCTCTCGATACCACGTTGGCAATGGCCAGATCGTAGTCCGTGTGCTTTTCCGTAAGTCCCTGGAGGGTGCGGAGCCGCTCGTTCTCCGCCTTATTGGCCTGGGCGTCCCGGATGTCCTGATTCATGTTGGCCAGCTCTCCCTGGAGGCGCTCGTTTTCCGCCTGCAGGAGCTCATAGCCGAAGACGTAGTTGTAGAGCCGCTCAGCCTTGTCCACCAGCAGCGTCACGCCGTTCTTCACCGGGTTGACCACCACGGACACCGCATTGTTCAGCACCCCGGCCTTTCCCGGCCATAGGAACATGCTGCCGATGGTGATGAGCGCCGCCAGCGCCGCCAGTACCAGCACCACACGGATCCGGGTGGTGAAGTATTTTTTCATGCCTCAGCCCCCAAAAGCGGGATCCCCGCCTGTCGGAGCATCAGCCCCACCTGGCACACAGGAAGGCCCATTACATTATAATAGTCGCCCACGATCTTCTCGATGAACATGGCGGCATAGCCCTGGATGCCGTAGGCCCCGGCCTTGTCCATGGGCTCCCCGGTGTCCACATACCACTGGATCTCTTCGTCCGTCATGGGGCGGAAATGCACCTCGGTCTCCTCACAGTGGGTCTGGGTGCCCTTGGGCCCCAGAATCGTCACGCCGGTGAGGACTCTGTGGCTCCGGCCGCTGAGGGCCCGGAGCATCTCCACAGCCTGCTCCCGGCTGTGGGGCTTGCCCAGGATCTTTCCGTCCAGCTCTACCACCGTATCCGCAGAGAGCACCACGGCCTCCTCAGGATGGTTCGCCGCCACGGCCTTGGCCTTGCCCAGGGACAGGTGTACCACCTCCTGCTGGGGGGTGAGGCCCGGCTCCAGCACCTCGTCTGTATTGGAGGGCTCCACCAGGAAGGCAAGGCCCATTTTCTCCAGCAGCTCCGCCCGTCTGGGAGAGCCGGAAGCTAAGATCAGTTTCATTGGAAATTCCTCCATTTTCGTTGTCGGCTAGGCAGCCGCTTCTGGTTTATTCGACGCCCCGAACATACAGGCCCCGGGTGGAAACCCCAGGATCAAATGCGCCGTGGCCGCTGTATTCATAGAGCACCGAATCCACCTGCTGGGCGTTTTCGGTGGTAAAGCTCAGCCGCAGGGCCCAGAGTCCCAGGCCGCTGAGGGCCGAGAGCTTGTCGCCCCAATAGAGCTTCTTGCTGTTGTAGAGCTGGCTCCGGCAGGTGTCGCCGTCCCGGAGCACCGGGAACCGGCTGCCGGTACGATCCACCAGATTGGTCTTGGTGCTGCCGCAGATGCAGGTTCCGGCCCTGCCATGGATGAGACAGTTCT
This sequence comes from uncultured Oscillospiraceae bacterium, assembly GCA_934546685.1. Lineage (GTDB taxonomy): Bacteria > Bacillota > Clostridia > Oscillospirales > Oscillospiraceae > HGM13006. The sequence goes on along the minus strand of CAKTEB010000011.1, from coordinate 30,600 downwards.
CGGTGATCATCAGGGGCAGCCGTCCATAGGCGATGAGCTCCATAGGTGCCGGCTTAGAAATGTCCCGGATCTGGGGCAGAGTCAGCTCAAAGGAGGCCGTCAGAGACGTAAAGCCCATGGCCGCATAATAGTCGGCGCAGCCGGAGTTGAAGATGTTCAGGCCGAAATCGCCTCGTACCTGAAAGCCCGCGGAGCGCACCGGATCGATCATGCCGATGTTGCCCACCAGGGCCTCGGTGACCCCCAGGAGCCTTGCCTGATTCAGTCGGGTCAGCACCTGCGGCCATTCCCGGTCCCAGATCACCCGGGGCAGTACCGCGCAGACATGGAAAGTCTCGCAGACGGCCCGGGCCATAGGCTCTCCGGGCTCCAGCAGGTGCAGGGGCACATAGAGGATCTCCGGCTTGTTTTCCACCATCCGCTCCGTGATCTGCTGGAAGGACTGGATCTCCACCGTGAACTTCGGTGCGGAACGGAGGCCCCGGTAGATCTGGGGCGCCTGGAAGCTGCCCTCCCGGCGCTGGGGCACCTGGCCCCGAACTGCCGCCAGGGCAGACAGCGCGTCCCGCCGGAGGCCGTTGATGGCGGAGGCCGCCAGGGTCAGGCCTGGAGTCAGCTGCACCTGGATATTCTCCGCATAGAAGGGAGTGCCGCCGGTCTTTGTGAGCCGCTGCATCAGTGCTTCCTCGGTAAGCGGGATATTTCTTGCCTGCTCCGGCACCGGCCCCTGGACAGAGAGTCCATGGCCGTCCTGATCCCACACGTTCAGCACGGAGGGAACTCCGGGATAGACCTGGATCTGAAACGTCACCGGCACCCGCTGGGCCTCGGTATTCTCATAGGTGGCTCTGGCCCGGGCCATGAGGCTCCGATCCTGGGCCTCCTCCTGGCGGGTGCCGAACATATGCTGGCCCTTTTGGCCGGCATAGTAGCCGTCGGTAAAGCCCTGGCGGGAGAACACCTTCTCCAGCTCCCGGAGGGACTGGGCGGTCACCGGGCGGCCCAGGGCCGCATCCTTATAGATCCGCGTGGCAATGGCCACATATTCCGCCCGCTTCATGCGCCCCTCGATCTTCACGCAGGCCACGCCCATCTCCTCCAGCTGCCGGAGATAGCTCACCAGGCAGTTGTCCTTGAGGCTCAGGGGATAGCGGTTCTCTCCCCGGTCATAGCCGTAATTCAGGCGGCAGGGCTGGGCGCACTGGCCCCGGTTGCCGCTGCGGCGGCCGATCATGGCGGAGAGATAGCACTGGCCGGAATAGCACATACACAGGGCCCCGTGGACGAATACCTCCACCTCGATGGGGCTCTTTTTACAGATATAGGCGATCTGGTCGTGGCTCAGCTCCCGGGCCAAAACCACCCGGCTGATGCCCATTTCCGCCGCCCGGAGCACCCCCGCCAGATTATGCACCGCCATCTGGGTGCTGGCATGGATGGGCACGTCCGGCGCAATGGTTCTCACCAGCTCGCAGACGCCCAGATCCTGCACCAGGATCGCGTCCACACCGGCCCGGGAGGCCTCCAGGATCGCCGCTGCGGCAGCCTTCAGCTCCCGATCCAGCACCAGGGTATTGAGGGTCAGGTAGACCTTCACCCCCCGGACATGGCAGTAGCTGACGGACTGCCGCAGCTGCTCCGGGGTAAAGTTCTTGGCGTTCATCCGGGCGTTGAAGCTGCCGCAGCCGAGATAGACGGCATCCGCGCCGTTCTGGACAGCCGCTACCAGTGCGTCACTGGAGCCTGCCGGGGATAATACTTCTAACATATATCGTTCCTCACAGACGGTAAGCGCCGGGGCATGGCCCCAGGGCGCAGTATTTCTATTGTGAACCTACATTATAGCACACTTTTTATTTCCGGAAAACCCCTACCTGGCGGGAAATAGCGGAATTTAAGAAATGTCCACATTCACGGCCTTAAATGGTTCATTTGTTTCCCAATGGTTAATTTTCGGCGGAGAAACCGTAAAGTCCCTTCCCAATGGTAAAATCTATGCTATAATGGCGTAAAGTTTCGGTGCAGCCTCTGCGCCGAACGGTTCCCCGGCCCAGACCGGAAGATTGGATGTGTTACCATGAAGAAGAAATTAGCATGGCTGCTCTCCGTGCTGCTGGTGCTCAGCGCCTGCGGGAATCCCCAGCAGACTGCCGCTCCCGCCGCCTCCAGCGCGGCAGCCTCCAGCAGCGAGATGGCCAGCGCCACCGAGGCAGAGGCGGTTTCCGCCCAGATCACCCTCAGCGACGAGGGTGTGACCGTCAGCGGCGGCGGCGCAACAGCCGAGGGCTCCACGATCACCATTACTAAGGCCGGAAATTATGAGATCACCGGCGCTCTCTCCGATGGGCAGCTCATTGTGGACGCGAAAAAGGATTCGGAGGTAACTCTGACCCTGTCCGGAGCCTCCATCACCAGCAAGGACAGTGCTCCCATCTATGTAAAAAAGGCCAGAACTGTCCGTATTCTCTCCGCGGAGGGCACGGAGAACTACATTGCCGACAGTGACAGCTATGCCCTGGAGGAGGGCGAGGACGAGCCGGACGCCGCGATCTTCTCCAAGGCGGATCTGTACTTCTCCGGCTCCGGCAGCCTCACTGTGGAGGGCAACTACTCCATGGCCGTCCACGGCAAGGATGGGGTGTATTTTGAGGGAGACGGCAGCTACGAGATCCTTTCCGCCGGGGACGGCCTCAAGGGCAAGGATCTGGTGTCCATTGGGGACGCTGTGACCCTCCGCATCACCGCAGGCTCTGACGGCATCCAGGCCACCAATAAGAAGGACGCATCTCTGGGCTATGTGACCATCACCGGCGGCACCCTCTCCATCACCGCCGGAAAGCACGGCATCACGTCCATCACCGCCATTGGCGTGCTGGGCGGCGAGCTTACCATCGACGCCCAATCCGACGGACTCCACGCCGGCAGCGATATCCAGCTGGGCAGCGCCGACTATGACCCGCCCAAAATCACCATCACCGCCCAGTGCGACGGCGCTCAGGCAGCGGGCAATTTGACCGTGGATCAGGCCGTGACCCTGGATATTACCACCGGTGGCGGCGCGGCCAACGCCCCGGAGCATACGGAGGAATTCGGCTTCCCGGGCTGGTTCGACACGCAGAAGGATTCCTCCGAGGAAACCGCCTCCAGCGCCAAGGGCCTCAAGTCAGGCGGCGATATGACCATCTCCAATGGTACCATCACCCTGGACTGCATGGATGACGCGCTCCACTGCGGCGGCGCGCTCACCATCTCCGACGACGCGAAGCTGACCATCGCCTCCGGGGATGACGGCGTCCATTCCGACGACACTCTGAACATCTCCGGCGGCGTCGTCAACATCACCCAGAGCTACGAGGGCCTGGAGGCGGTGTTTATCACCATTTCCGGAGGCAACATCTCCCTGGTAGCCTCCGACGACGGTCTCAACGCCGCTGGCGGAAGCTCCGCCGACGAGGACTTCCCCTTTATGGGCCCCGGCCAGGAGGGCACCGCCGAAACCCTGGAGGAGGCCAGCTACTATATTCTCATCACCGGCGGCACCCTGACCGTGAACGCCGGCGGCGACGGCCTCGACTCCAACGGCGCGTTCTTTATGCAGGGCGGTACCGTGACTGTCTCCGGCCCTGAGGACTCCATGAACGGCGCTCTTGACTATACCACCACCGGCCAGATCACCGGCGGTATGCTGATCGCCTGCGGCGCCTCCGGCATGGCTCAGAACTTCGACAGCTCCTCCACCCAGTGCAGCCTGCTCTACAACTTCGACGAGACCTTTGAGGGCGGCACCACCGTGAGCCTCACAGACTCGGACGGCAACGTGCTCTTTGAGGCAGAAATGCCCAAGAGCTTCAGCAGCGTGGTCATCTCCACTCCGGATATGCAGGTGGGCGAGATCTATACCCTCACCTGCGGTGACAGTTCGGTAGAAGCCGAGCTCACAGACACCATTACCGCCCTGGGCACCACTTGGGGCTTCGGCGGTCCGGGCGGCGGCCCCGGCGGGCCTCCTCCCGGCTTCTAATTCTGGATTTCAGCGCGGCTCCCACAATCCGGGGCCGCGCTTTTCCCATACAGCCCCGGATTGTGCTTGACAGCCGCCAAGCCATTTCGTAAGATAAGGGAAGTACGCCAAAAGGGAGGTCCCCCTATGGAAATCGAGTATCTGCACGAATTCACCGTGATCGCCAAGCTGGGCAGCTTCTCCCGAGCCGCCGAAGAGCTCTGCATCTCTCAGTCCGCCCTGTCCAAGCATATTGTGGCACTGGAACGGGAGCTGGATACACCGCTGCTGGTGCGCAATTCCCGGAATGTGGCCCTGTCCCCTGCCGGAGCGCAGATCCTGCCCATGGCCGCGGAGATCTTTGAGCTGGGCAACAAAATTCGGGTGGCCGCCGCCAAGGAGAGCCAGAAGGAGCGGCATCTTCTCACTGTGGCCTCCATTCCGGTGATGGCCCAGTACAATATCACCGGTGTTTTGGCCCGTTTTCAGCAGCAGCAGCCCCAGGTGACACTGGAGGTGGCGGAGTGCGAACAGCATGATCTTGATTCCATGCTCCGGGACGGCCGCTGCGAGCTGGCCTTTACCCGGCTGGGGGATCAGAAGGAGCCGGATCTCCAGTATCTGCCCTTTGCCCAGGATCATTTGGTGGCGGTGCTGCACCGTGACCACCCTCTGGCCCACCAGTCCTCCATCACTCTGGAGCAGCTGAAGGATCAGCCTCTTTTGTGTCTGGATCAGCGGACAGGACTCTATCCCCTGTGCCAAACTCTGTGCCGCCGGGCAGGCTTTGTCCCCAGCTTCGTCTATACCGGTCACCGGCCTGAGAATATCGTGGAGCTGGCCGCCCAGAATATGGGCTGCGCCCTGCTCATGCAGCGGCATACGGACTATGTGCGGAATCCCAACGTGGTCACCGTTGACATCTCCCCCCGGGTGGACAGCACCATCTGCCTGGTACGGCTTTCAGATCAGACACCCAGTCTGCTCAGTCAGCAGTTCTGGCGTTTTGCCGCGGCATCGGCGGAGCCCATGGGTATTCCCGCCGGGAATCAATCCCTATAAATTCAGAATTGCAGTCCCACAGCCCCTCTGCTACAATGGGAAATAGAATATATCATTCGTTTAGGAGTGAAGCATATGGAAGTACATGATCTTCGCAGTGCGTTGGAGCTGCTCCGTTCCATGCCTGGGCACCTGGTCTCCACAGATGTGGAGGTGGATCCCGCCGCGGAGCTCTCCGGCGTTTACCGCTATGTAGGCGCGGGCGGCACTGTCATGCGCCCCACCAAGGTGGGCGGCCCCGCCATGATGTTCAACAATGTTAAGGGCCATCCGGACGCCCGGGTGCTCATCGGACTTTTGGCCAACCGCCAGCGGGTGGCCGCCCTGCTGGGCACCACCAAGGAGGATCTGGGAAAACTCCTGTGCCGCTGTGCCCAGAACCCCATTCAGCCTGTAGTCACCGAAGAGCCCGCTCCCTGCCAGGAGATCGTCCATCGGGTGACGGATCCGGACTTCGACCTATATAAGCTGATCCCCGCCCCCACCAACACCCCCAAGGACGCGGGCCCCTACATCACCATGGGCATGTGCTACGCCACCCATCCCGACACCGGCCTCAGCGATGTGACCATCCACCGGATGTGCATTCAGTCGAGGGACGAGCTGTCCATCTTTCTGATGCCCGGCGCCCGGCACATCGGCGCCATGGCCGAGCGGGCCACGGAGCTGGGGCGGCCCCTGCCCATCTCCATCTCCATCGGCGTGGATCCCGCCATCGAGGTGGGCTCCTGCTTCGAGGCCCCCACGACCCCCATGGGCTTCAATGAGCTGAGCATCGCGGGCGCGATCCGGAATACCCCCGTGGTGCTGCACAAGTGCGTCGCCATTGAGGAAAACTGCATTGCCAACGCCGAATATGTCATCGAGGGCGAGATCCAGCCCGGCGTCAAGGTGGTGGAGGATCAGAACTCCCACACTGGCTACGCCATGCCGGAGTTCCCCGGCTACAATGGCCGTGCCTCCAGCGAATGCTGGCTCATTAAGGTCAAGGCTGTCACCACCCGGAAGAACCCCATTATGCAGACAGTCATCGGCCCCTCTGAGGAGCATGTGAACCTGGCGGGCATCCCCACCGAAGCCAGCATCTATAATCTCATCGAAAAGGCTCTGCCCGGCAAGGTCACCAACGTCTATGCCCATCCCTCCGGCGGCGGCAAATATATGGCGGTGCTCCAGTGCAGGAAGACCGTCCACACCGACGAGGGCAAGCAGCGCCAGGCGGCCCTTCTGGCCTTCTCCGCCTTTCCGGAGCTCAAGCATGTGATCCTGGTGGACGAGGACGTGGATATCTTCGACAGTCAGGACGTGCTCTGGGCCATGAACACCCGGTTTCAGGGAGATCGGGACATCATCACCATTCCCGGCGTCCGCTGCCATCCCCTGGATCCCAGCTCCAATCCCGCCTACTCCCCCTCCATCACGGATATCGGCGTCAGCTGCAAGACCATCTTCGACTGCACCGTCCCCTTTGATATGAAGGAGCGGTTCCAGCGGGCCCAGTTCTTAGAGGTGGATCCCAAGCACTGGCTGCCGGACTTTGACTTCTCCTGAAAGGCGATTTCATGACACCAAAACGACTTTTGATCGGCATCAGCGGAGCCTCCGGGGCCCCCTTAGCCCTGGAGCTGCTGCGGGAGCTCCAGGCGATCCCCCAGGTGGAGGCCCATGTGATCCTGTCCCGCTGCGGGGAGCTGACCCTCATCCATGAGGCCCAGATGACCAAGGAGGCGCTGCGGCCCCTGTGCCACACCCTTTACGACAATGAGGACTACGGTGCGGCCCCTGCCAGCGGCAGCTTTCGGTCCCTGGGCATGGTCATTATCCCGTGCAGTATGAAGACCCTGGCCGGGGTGGTCAGCGGCTACTGCGACACCCTCTTACTGCGGGCGGCGGATGTGACCATGAAGGAGCGCCGGCCCCTGGTATTGGTGCCCCGGGAGTGCCCCTTCAGCACCCTGCACCTCCAAAACCTCACCGCCGCCAGCCAGCTGGGGGCCCAGATCATTCCCCCGGTGCCCGCCTATTATAACCATCCAAAGACCATCGAGGACGTAAACCGTCAAGTGGCCCAAAAAGTATTGTCCCGATTCCAGCTGGGAGAGGTGCCGGAATGGACGGGGATGGGCGGATGACACTGCGTACAACAGTATTGGGCCGGGAGATTCGCTGCGACGCCACAAGACTGGATGAGGGCATCCACGTTCTGCTGACAGGCGGTCACAAGAGCCACATCGGCGCGGTCAGCGTCTGCGATCCCGGGAAGGAGCCGGAGACCATGACCATGCCCGGCCATAAGGAGCAGTATGTGACAGCCCCCTGGTCGAAGGCAATCTCCAATGCCGCAAATGCCCGCTGCTGCGTGGTCTGCGGCATCCACTATGACAATGCCACGCCCCAGGAGCTGGCGGCCATTATGGACGCTGTGGGGCAGCTGCTGAATCAGCTAATCGCCGCTCTTGACCCACAAGAATAAAACAAAAGCATGCACAGGCGGCTATTCATCCCCGCTGTGCATGCTCATTTTTTACGTCTATGGTTATTCCACGCTGGGGCCCTGAATGGTGCCCATGGTCTCCTCTACCAGCCATGCCGGCGTGTCCTGGCCCCGAACGATAACTCCGGTACGTCCCAGCACTGCCAGCAGCGCCAGCACCAGCGCCGTGACAATGAGTCCGCGAATCGCCAGGAATACAATTCCCTGTTCCTTGTTCCGAAACTTCATATGTATGCCTCCTGTTTCGGCATGGAAAGCGCCGGAGCGCTTTCTTGCTTCCACATCATACACGATATCCGTTCATAAGGCAAATGACTTCTCTGGAAATTCACAAAAAAGTTACGATTCCCATACACGCGCAAAAGGAGGCCGCCCAAAATCAGGGCGGCCTCCCGTTATTTCGATGTTATTCCTCTATTTCCGGGGTCTCGGCAGTTTCCTTGCCCTTGGCGCTGAAATCACGGGTCAGCAGCCACTCGCAGATAAAGGAGATCACAATGCCCACCAGCAGGCCAGTCTGGGGATTGGTGATGGCCAGCACGCCGCCGATGAGGCCCGCAACGCCCCGCTGGGTGTTGTTTTTGCAGAGGCCCAGGGCCACATAGAAGCAGCCAAAGGCCTGGATCATCAGGGTCAGGCTCATGGACAGGGGCAGAATGGGCCGGATCAGCGCCACCAGCGGCAGGATCAGGCAGCAGATCCACTTCATCACATTGAAGGTAATACAGCCGCCAAAGAAGGAATACATATTCTCCTTGCCGGTCTTATACCGCTCGCAGATGGTCACCATCATGGCCGACCAGAGGGGGCCGGACAGGGTCACCGTGGGGAAGAACAGGCTCTGGAGGATATTCCGAACGCCGCAGCAGATATTCGTCAGGTTGGGGTTTACATGGATATCCTCATCGGGCCGGTACTGCTTGGCATCCTCCAGGAACTCGGTGCCGGTGACGATATCGCCAAAGGAGATGATATAGGCCACCGCCGCCATCACCGCCGCCGAGGAGATCACATGCCAGGAGGGCAGCCCCAGGGCCGTCAGGCAGAAGTTCCCCAGCACATATTTCAGGCCGGGAATGGGGTTGAAGATCACGCCGTCGGCGAGCACATTCACCGGCGTAGAAATCTCTCCCGCCAGCATGCCCACCACATAGGCCAGCAGCAGCGCCGGAACAAAGCCGCACTTCGCCAGGAATTTGATGAATTTATGGCCGGGCTTGTTCTTCTGCTTGCTGAAGCCCAGGGAAAACAGCAGGAACAGCGCCGCCAGCACGCCCACGGAGAAGCTGATGGGGGATCCGTAGAAGCCCACGCCGCCATTTTCCACCGAGGCAAAGCCATATTTGCCGATGACCGCGGAGAAGCCCGCGCCGATGAGAATTCCCGCCTTCACCGACACCGGCACCTTATGCACCAGCTTGGAGGCCAGGCCCGTAACGCCCAATACCAGATAAAGAAGGCCCAAAATCAGCTGCAGCATTACCAAGGCCTGGATCCGCTCCGTGGTGTTCTGGAAGGTCAGGAGCCAGGTGGTCACCAGGGGGATGGCCGGGGTGATCCAGCCGCCCACGATGGGGTCGCCGACAATATTTTGGAATACATATAATAATTCGTGGATACACACAATGGACAGGGCCACCGAGAAGGGCAGCCCGAAGATATCCTGCAAATACGCCACCGCGGACACGCCGGTGACGAACACCACCATGGCCTGGATCATTTCCGGCAGCTCCCAGGGGGCATGTACAAAGGGGAGCCGGATCCGGAACATACCCAGCTTGATGGCGGGCTGCTCGGCTCCCTCTGCCCGGTGGGCGGATTTCATCATAATGGCCATGGCCTCATACTCCTTTTATGTTGGTTTTGTGAAGATATTGTGAACATCATAGCATTTTGGCAGCTAGAAGTCAATTCCCCCCGCACATATCTACCGTAAAAATACATATGGCCGGGCGGTGACGTCTCATCGTCCAGCCATAGTTTGTGTTTTCAGCCGATCATGCTGCTGTAGCTGCTGAGGGAGGTATCCCGGGAGGCATAGAGCCGCGGGATCTCAAAATAGCTCCCGCCGGTGGTCCAGTTGCCGCCGTTCATCTGCACGCCGAAGGAATAGTATTCCTGGGCCAGCTCCAGAGTGGTCTCGTTGTGGAGCCCTGTGGGATAGGAGATCACATAGGGGAGTTTTCCGGTGATCCGGGCCAGCTCCAGCCGAGATTGCCGGAGCTCCTGCTCCTGTCCCGCCCAGTCCAGCTCCGTGAGCTCCGGGTGGGTCGCCGTGTGGCTCTGGATATCCACCAGTCCGGAATCGCTGAGCTCCTTCACCTGGGCCGCCGTCAGATAGTTGGGCCATTCCAGCATCCCGGTGATCACGAACACCGTGGCCTTCATACCGAACTCCTGGAGCAGGGGCAGGAGCTCCGTATAGTTGCCGCTGTAGCCGTCGTCAAAGGTCAGTAGAATTGGTTTGTCGTAGTCCTCCAAATGGGTGAGATCCGAGAAGAAGATAGGCTGAAAGCCATTGTCCCGGAGATATTCCAGCTGCTGCCGGAGACTGCCGGGGGACACGAACAGCTCCCGAATGCCCCAGGTGTCGTCCCCCACCTCATGATACATGACCACCGGAACGCTCCGCCCGGAGGCCACGTCCTGAGCCCGAGGCTGTAGGGCCAGATACACGGTCTGCTGCTCCTCGTCCCAGAGGAGCGTCAGTCCTGTATTTTCCGCCGTTGCGCGCACGGGAAGCCAGGTTTCCTCCTGATTTCCAGCAAAATGGATGCCCGCTCCCTCCGGCACCTCCGGCAAATCTATCCCATCGGTTCCCGCCAGAGCAATGGTCACTGGGTTTCCGTCCCGATCCTGAAGCTGGGCCTCTGCCCCATCCGATCCGGCATTTATCCAGGGATAGAGGGCCGCCAGGTCGTTTAGGTTGACATAAGTTATATTCCCCAGGATCAGGCTGTTCAGGGCCGTTCCATCCGCCAGGACGATGGGGCCAGCGGGCAATACCTGGGTCAGCGAATCCGGCAGCGGCTCCGAAGGCTCGCTGGGTTCTTCCTCCAGGATGCTTTCCTCCTGAGCGCCGGATTCCCGTATAGACGTCTCCGGCTCCTCCGTACTTTCCGTCTGTACCGCTGTGCCCCAAGCGTTGGGAGACGGCGCCGCAGACTCCATAAGACTGCGCTCCTGCTTTGTATTTCCGCATCCCGCCAGCAGCAAAAGCGCCGCCGCCAGGATCCACACTCTTTTCAATGATATCTTCCTTTCTACGAAAAGGGCCGCCGCAGTTGCCCGCAGCGGCCCGCAAGGTCCTTGATTAGTAAACGCCCAGCTTGCCGATGTACCGGTCGATCATCTGGAGCTTCTCGGCGTTGGCTCCGCCCACCCGGCGGCTGAGGCCCGCAGACAGGATCTCCATCACCAGCTGCACCCCCACATAGGAGTTAAAGAAGGTGTTGGTATCCACATCCACCGTCAAAAGCACCGTGGCATACTGAGCCAGGGGTGCGCTGGGCCGATCCGTAATCACGATGATCCCCGCTCCCGCGTCCTCCGCCATCTGCATAGCCTGGTGATCCATCTCAGAATACCTGGGGAAGCTGAACAGGATCACGCAGTCCTCCCTGCCGATGTCGCACATATGGTCAATGACATTGACGGAGCTCTCCCAGGTGGGGATCACGTCGGAGACCTGGTGCCGCAGCAGCAGGTTAAAATAGGAAGCCACGCCGGTATTGGCGCGGGATGCCACGATATACTTCCGCCGGGCCTTCAGCAGCAGCTCAATGGCCGCGTCAAAGGTCTCCTTGGGATTATTCCGCACCACAGAGGTAATATTCGTCTCGGTGTTCATCAGGAACTCCTGAATGTAGTTCTCATCGTTGTGCGCCATGCTGGCCTGGAGGCGCTCATAGGGCACCGCCACCGCCGAAGAAATGCGCCCCAGCCGCTCGGTGTGGGACTTTCTGAGGCTTTTCTGGAAATCCATATAACCGGAATAGCCCAGGGCCCGGGCGAAGCGGATCACGCTGGCCTCACTGACGTTCAGCTCCCCGGCGATCTCCGTGGACGTCATAAAGCATGCGTCTGTCTCATGGTCCAGCATATATTCTCCGATGATCCGGCTGGTTTTGGTGAGTCTGGCCCGCTTCATGGCCTCCCGCAGCTGTTCCATTGTCGATTCCTCCTCGGCGGCTGTTTTATCCATTAAACCACAAAGCGGCGAAAAAAGCAATGGCCCCCTGATTTTGGGCGGGATGAAATCCGCCTCCGGCTGTGCCTTTTTGTGCGATATTGTTGTATTTTCTGAAAAATCATTGCAAGCTTCTTTTCCATCTAGTATAATAGCATCGTTCCGAATGCGGAACATTTATGATGAAAGGATTGAGATTTGAAATGGGAACTGGTAAGTTTGTAACCGTTTATCCTGGCAAGTGGACTGAACGTGAAAAGCCCTATGCCGAGGAATACTACGCAAAGATCAAGGAGCTGGAGGATCGTGGCCCCATCGACGTGCAGGCGCTGATCTCCGGTAAAATCGAAAAGGGCACCCAGGGCTTCTCCAATGTGCTGGAAGTCAAGGAAGATATGATGCTCTACAATGCCAAAAAGTATGACCCCGACAACAAGCTCTACACCGACGATGAATACGCCAAATCCCTGGGCTATGCCGGAAAGATCGCCATGCCCGCCTTTGCCGCCCATGACGACAGCTTCCTCACCGCTTTCAATGGCAAGGCAAGAGATTTCCTGGCCGTCACCGGCCTCCACCACGAGGTGGAGCAGCTGGCCCCCGTCTATGTCGGCGACACCCTGTACCTGGTCAAGGACAAGCTGGAGCTCGTGGATCTGACCCCCGAAGAGGGCAGCATCTACCGGAACCTGGTGCTCAAGTGCACCGGCTCCGTCTACAATCAGAAGGGCGAGAAGGTTCTGGGCGTGATGTTCTCCGCCCGTGAGAATCTCAAGAGCTACGAGGATCCCAACGATATGGCCCCCGGCACCCGGGCCTGGGAGAGCCCCGACTGGTGGACCCGTCCCATCCACTGCTACACCGACGAGGATTGGCAGCAGATCTTCGATACCTGGGCCAAGGAGGACTATCGCGGCGACAAGCCTCTCTACTGGGAGGATGTCAACGTGGGCGATATGCCCAACGTCACCATCGACGGCCCCATTCACGCCTCCTGCAACCCCACGCCCCCTTACGGCATGGCCGTGGGCGGCAGCCGTACCATGAAGGAGCTGGCGGATCCCGAGGTTCGGGCCAAGATGACCCGGGATCCCAAGTACGGCGTCTATGTGCCCGCTGACATGAAGGAGTGGGATCCCGAGGTTCCCCCCTATGACGATCCCCGGGCCAAGATGGGTCCCCCTCCCGGAGCAGGCGCTCCCCCCAAGGAGGAAAAACGCTCTATCTTCATCAACTTCCTGGGCCGTGACTTTGCCATCCACCACATCAACAACTGGATGGGCACCCACGGCTGGATCCAGAACATCCGCTGGGGCATTATGACCAACCCCACCGAGCAGGGTTTCTGCTTCCCCAAGAACACCGCCGTCTGCGAGATGATTGAGAAGATCCCCGCCATGGCCGGTAAGAAGTGCAACACCCACGGTCTCCAGTACGACGTCATGAAGATCCATTCTCAGGTCTATGACAAGTACGAGAAGGACGGCAAGCACTATGTGGAGTTGGGCTTCTGGATCACCACCATCAACGATGACGAGATCTATGAAGAGGGCGGCGCTACCATCGTCCTGCCCAGCAAAAACGCTTAATCTGCTTTTTCATGTTTCCTATCCGAGAATGGGCCGCTGCATCCGTGCAGCGGCCCATTCTCATTCTTTTCTGTTGCTTTTTCCGTCCGGTTCTGGTATGATATAATTCGTTACCTAATTATTAGAAGGTGAATGAATGATGTCTCAGTCCAAGACCTTTATCAACGACCTGACCGAGGGGTCTGTGGCCAGGAAGCTCCTATATTTTGCGTTCCCCTTTATGCTCTCAAACCTGCTGCAAACGGTCTATAACCTGGTGGATATGTCCGTGGTGGGGCACTATATGGGCTCCGCAGGCCTGTCGGCGGTGTCCACCGGCGGCCGCCTGGTGGATCTTCTGACCTTTGTCTGCACGGGCTTCTGCACCGGCGGCCAGATCCTCCTGTCCCAGCAGGTGGGCGCGAAAAAGCACGAGGAAATGCAGAAGACCATCGGCACCCTGTTCTCCTTCACCATGCTTTCGGCGGTGATCCTGGGGCTTTTGTCCATCGTATTCCACAACGATCTTCTGCGGCTGCTGAATACCCCGGAATCCGCCTTTCAGGAGGCCGCCCGATACATGGTCATCTGCAACAGCGGCTGTATCTTTATCTTCGGCTATAACGCTCTGTGCTCCATTCTTCGGGGCATGGGCGACTCCAAGCGGCCTCTGGTGTTCGTGGCCATCGCATCGGTGGTGAACCTGATTTTGGATTTGCTCTTTGTGGCGGGCTTCCATTGGGGTGCGGCCGGCGCGGCCATCGCTACAGTGATCTCCCAGGCCATTTCCTTCCTGTTTGCCCTGGTGTATCTGATCTTGAAGCGGGAGTCCTTCGGCTTTACCTTCTCCCGCTCCACCCTGAAAATCCATGGGCCCACCCTGAAGGTGCTCACCAAGCTGGGGGTGCCCCTGGCCTTCCAGATGGCGGCCATCTCCATCTCCATGCTGTTTGTGAACTCCTTTGTCAACGCCTACGGCGAGGCGGCCTCGGCGGTGTACGGGGCGGGGCTGAAGCTCCAGAACATTCCCTCCATCATCACCCAGGGCATGTCCACGGCCAACGCCTCCATGGTAGGGCAGAACATGGCCGCTGGCCGCCCGGATCGGGTGAAGAAGTCTGTCCATACCTGCTTTGTGCTTAACGGTACCGTCTACGGCGTGTTCATCGTTGCCTGCCTGCTGTTCCCCCGGCAGATCTTCACCCTGTTTACCACTGATGAGGCGGTGCTGGCCCTGGCCCCCACCTATCTGCGGATCTCCTGCATCGGCTTTGCGGCCTCTATCTTCAATTCCAGCTTCAACTCTGTCATCAACGGCATCGGCTTCACCTCCCTGTCCATGGCCATCGGTCTGCTGGACAGCGTGGTAGCCCGGATCTCCCTGAGTCTGCTGCTGGGCATCACTCTGGGCATGGGCCTCAACGGCTTCTTCCTGGGCCACGCCCTGGCCATCTGGGTCACGGCGCTGATGGCCTTCGGTTACTATCTCTCCGGGCGCTGGCAGCACTACAAGCTGGCGGTGCAGAAATAAGCACAAATATGGCTGCTCCGATTTTCGCCGGGGCAGCCACATTTTTATTATGGATTCTTCTTTCGCTGTTTTTCCTCGTCCTGCTCCCGCATCCGCTGGATCCAGGCTTGGCGCTCCTGATAGGCCGCAATGCCCTTTGCCGTGCCCATGGCCGCGGCCCCCAGAATCATCAAACAGATTCCTGCGGAAAAGGGCAGCGGGAACACCGGGCCGTCGCCGTTCCCGCCGCCGGACATAATCAGATAAAGCGTATAGAGCGCCGTCCAGGCGGCTCCCAGGGCCAGCAGAATCTCTCCGATTTTCTCCACCCGCCGGAGTTTCTTGGGCATCTCCTGCTTTCCCACCACCGGGTTGCTCTCCCGTTCCGTAGTCATTGCGTCCCGGAGCTGACCAAAGGCCACGCCCAAGTCATCCGTCCTGTCCTTGGAATTGGCCGCCACGAACTGCCGATAAATGCGGCTGTCCTCCATGCCCCCCGGCAGTGGCTCCCGCCACTCCGGCTCCACCTTCGCTGGCCTCTGCTCCAGAGCGTCGAGATACTGGAACTTCGGCTCGATATCCGTTGGGGGCAGTGGCATGGCCTCCGCCTCCCGCAGCTGTTCCGACAGCTCCTCCATACTTTGGATGGTCTCCGGCTCAATGGCCCGGGCCGCGGACAAGAGCTGTTCCAAGACCTCCTTCTGACTCTCCAGCCACTGGAGATACTGCGGCAGGATTTCCCCGATGGCCGCCGGATCCCGCTGCATCCGGGCTATTTCGTCCATAGTGAACCAGGCCCGGCGCAGGGTAGCGATCTCCCGTAGGGTCTTCACGTCCTCCTCCGAATACTCCCGGTATTCCCGGCCATTGCGGGATTCTTTCTTCGGCACCAGCAGGCCCTTTTCCTCGTAAAGCCGGATGGTCTTCCGGGTGAGCCCTGTTGCCTCGCAGACTTCCTTGAGCTTCATACTCCTCTCCCCTCTCCAAAATTGCTACCGTTCCTCCCGATCCCAGCCCATGCGCCGGATCCATTCTTCCCGCTCCCGCCGGTAGCGCCACCGGGCAATCAGCGCCCACAAGCCGCCGCTGACAGCGAATACCAGCCACGCCTGCCAGAAGAACCGCAGTCCCATGGCATACAGACACGCCACCCCGAAGGAGCAGAATGTCACGGCGGTAATGGGCACCTGTACCACTCGCAGCCAAAGGGGATCCCGCTTGTGCTCCCGCTCCTTGACGGGCTGTGTCTCATTCTCCAGCTTTCTTGTCTCATCCAGCATCGTCTGGCTCCGGGTCTTGTAGACCCAGGGCCAAAGCAGAGGCTTTCCATCCATCAGTAGCATGGTGTCCTGGAGAGACACCTTGGGCGGTCTCCGCTCCTGGGCATCTAGGTAACGGAAGTGGGGCTGAATGTCCATGGCCGGAAGGGGCATCTGGTCTGCGGTCCGCATGCGCTGGGACAGCTCCCCTATATTCCGCACCGTTCCCGGCTGGATCGCCCGGGCGGCAGATAAGAGCTGCTCCAGCGTCTCCTTCTGGTTCTCCAGCCACTGTAGATATTGGGGAAAGATCTCCCTGATGGCCGCCGGATCCCGCTGCATCCGTGCTATCTCCTCCATGGTGAACCAGGCCCGGCGCAGGGTAGCGATCTCCCGTAGGGTCTTCACGTCCTCCTCCGAATACTCCCGGTATTCCCGGCCATTGCGGGATTCTTTCTTCGGCACCAGCAGGCCCTTTTCCTCATAGAGCCGGATGGTCTTCCGGGTGAGTCCTGTTGCCTCGCAGACTTCCTTGAGCTTCATGGCACTTCCTCCCTTCTTTTGCTCCATTTTACCCTTGGCCCCAGGGGCCATGTCAAGAGAAACATGAAAATTTTGCCGTTTCTCCGGAAAAATTTTCCCGCCGAAGCCGAAAAATTGCCGCCCGCTGCACCATTCGCAGTGGGCGGCAGCTCTATTACGTCGCCGACTTTTTGTATTTCTCCGGAATTTTGATAGCTCCCACCGGGCAGGAGGCTGCGCATTTGCCGCAGCCCACACATTTGGTGTAGTCTACCCGGGCCACGTTGCCTCGGACAGTCATGGCCCCCACCGGGCAGTCCCGGACGCATTTCCCGCAGCCGATACAGCCCGCGGTGCACTCCCGGCGGGTATCCGCGCCCTTCTTGTGGTTGGAGCACATAACGATGGGCTTGGGCCGCTCCTGATAGGCATAGAGGAAGATGATGCGCTTGGGGCAGGCCGCCTTACAGGCTCCGCAGCCGGTACACTTCTCCGGATCGATCTTAGCAAGACCGTTGACCACTTGAATGGCCCCGAACTTACAGGCCTTGGCACAGTCTCCAAAGCCCAGGCAGCCGTAGGGGCAGGAGGAATGTCCGTTATAGAGCACATTGCAGGCCTGACAGGAGGGGATGCCCTGGTAGTCAAAGCGCTTTTTCGTGCAGCTCTCGTCGCCCCGACAGGCGATCATGGCCTTGTATGCCGTGGACTCTCCGGCCTCTACGCCCATGATCGCCGCCAGCTTTTCCGCCACCGCCGCGCCGCCGGCCATGCACTGGTTCACCGGCGCGCCCCCGGCCACGGCCCGGGCATAGTCGCTGCATCCCGCAAAGCCGCAGGCGCCGCAGTTGGCTCCGGGCAGCGCCAGCTCTACCTCCTTGGCCTTCTGGTTTTCTGTCACCGCAAAGACTTTGGAGGCCACGGTCAGCAGCGCGCCGCCTAAAATACCGATGGCGCAGACCACCAGGGCCGCAAACAGGATCTCTTTCATGCTTCCGCCCTCCTTATACCCCAAACATGTGCTCCACCAGGCCGCCGAAGCCTGTGAAACTCAGGGAAACAATGGCCGCCGCGATCAGGGTAATGGGCAGTCCCTCCAGGCATTTGGGAGGATGCGCCTCCTCCACCCGGCTCCGGACACCGGAAAACAGCACCATGGCCAGCAGGAAGCCCAGGCCCGCTCCCGCAGCGCAGACGATGGACTCTAAATAGCTGTAGCCCTCCTCCACGTTGAGAATGGTCACGCCCAGCACTGCGCAGTTGGTGGTAATCAGGGGCAGGTACACGCCCAGGGCCACATAGAGAGGCGGAATGAACTTCCGCAGGAACATCTCCAGCAGCTGCACCAGAATCGCAATGACCAGGATGAACACGATGGTCTGGAGATACACCAGGTCGAGCCGATTTAATAGCTGCTGCAGAGGCCAGGTCACCAGAGTAGCCAGCACCATCACCACGGTCACAGCCAGGCTCATGCCCACCGCCGGGCTCAGCCGCTTGCTGACGCCCAAAAAGGAGCAGATGCCCAGAAACTTTACCAGCACGTAGTTGTTTGCCAAGATCATGCTGAAGAAGATCGCCGCCAATTTTGCCGCCATCACCCGTCACACTCCTTTCCCCCGCAGGCCTCCTTGGAAGGGCAGTTCTCACAGCCAGCGGACCGCTGAATGCTCAGGCCCTTCCGATTTTCCATCAGCACCGCACCGCCCATGAGAAGACCAAACACCAGAAAGCCCCCCGGCGGGGTGATGAATACGATCATGGGCTCCATGGGGATGTGAAGATCCAGGCCGAACAGGGTGCCGCTGCCTAGGATCTCCCGAATGGCCCCCATGAGCACCAGGGTCAGGGTGAAGCCCAGTCCCATCCCCAGTCCGTCCAGGGCCGAATCCAGCACCCCGTGCTTGGAGGCAAACATCTCCGCCCGGCCCAGGATGATGCAGTTCACCACGATCAGGGGCAGATACACGCCCAGGGCCGTATTGAGGGCCGGAAGGTAGGCCTTGACCAGCATCATCAGCGCCGTTACAAAGGCCGCGATGATCGTGATATAGGCGGGCAGCCGCACCTGCTCCGGGATCACATGCCGCAGGGCCGAGACGGCCATGCCGGAGCAGATCAGCACAAAGGTAGCCGCCAGGCCCATGCCCAGGCCGTTCATGGCCAAGGTAGTCACCGCCAGTGTGGGGCAGGTGCCCAGCACCAGCCGCAGGGCAGGATTTTCCTTAAAAATGCCGTTCCAGACAATGCTCAGCTTATTGCCCATTGCCGTTCCCTCCGATCTCGTCATATGCCTGTATCGCCAGATTGATGGCCGCCACCGCCGCCTTGGAGGAGATGGTGGCTCCGGTCACCGCGTCGATGTCTTCAATGGCAAAGGCCTCGGCGGCTCTCCCGGCAAACTGGCCCGAAAAGGCCTCCTCCGTGACCTTCTGACCAAGGCCTGGGGTCTCGCTGTTTTCCATCATAGTGACGCCCAAAATGGCGCCGTCCTTCGAGAAGGCCACTGCCGCGGGAACCTGGCCGCCGTAGCCCCGGGACTGTGCCGTAATGACATAGCCCGCGCCGTTGTCCGCCTCCATCACTGCCGTGACTCCATCAATGCCGCAGGCCAGCGCCGTGAAGCTGTCCGCCTCCGGCAGCAGCGCCCGATAGACCGCATTGGCAGTCTCTGTCTCGTTGGCCGCGATCACCGGGGTAGTCAGTCGGTTCAGCCCCGCTAAGATCACCGTGGCGATCAGGCAGATCATCGCCAGGATCACCGTGGGACGAATAGAGCGTTTCATTGCTTTCATGCTTTGCCGCCTCCCAGGGGTGTTTTCCGGGTGGCCCGGTTGATATAGGGCACCGTCAGATTCATCAGCAGGATGGCGTAGCTGACGCCCTCGTTCATATTGCCGAACTGCCGGATCAGAAACGTGATGATCCCCAGGCCCAGGGCAAAGATCACCTTGCCCTGCCGGGTGAAGGGGGAGGTGGTGTAATCCGTAGCCATAAAGATGGCCCCCAGCAGCAGTCCCCCGGACAGCACCGCCTGAAGGGGATCCTGCCCCGCGATCCAGGACAGCACCGCCACCGATCCAATATACACCGCCGGAATGGTGATCTCGATGACCTGGGTCACCAGCAGCCACACCAGCCCCAGCAGCAGCGCCAGGGCGCAGGTCTCCCCGATGACGCCGCCGTGATTGCCCAAAAGCAGCGTGGTAAGAGGCAGACTCTGCGTCTTTACCGCCAAGGGCGTTGCCGCGGACAAGGCGTCACAGCCGTTTGCCGGGTAGCTGTAGCTGGTCATCAGCGCCGGGAAGGACACCGCCAGGGTAATGCGCCCCACAATGGCCGGATTGGCGAAGTTGCAGCCGATACCGCCGAAGAACTCCTTGGTGACGATCACCGCCGCAATAGACCCGATCACCGGCAGATATAGCGGCACTGTAGGCGGCAGGTTAAAGGCCAGCAGCAGGCCCGTCACCACCGCCGACAGGTCGGAAATGGTCTGAGGCTGCTTCCGCAGACGGCACCAGAGATATTCGCAGAGCACTGAGGCCGCCACGGTCACCGCCACCACCAGGAGGCTTCTGAGCCCGAAGATCACCGTGGAGGCGATCAGGGCCGGGAGCAGGGCCAGGATCACGTTGCCCATGATCTTCTGGGTGGTCACCGGGGCATGGATATGGGGCACCGGCGACACGCTTAAAAAGCTGGAATGCACGATCATATCAAGCCTTCTCCCTTCGTTTGCTGCGCTTTAGATAGCTCTTGGCCAGGGTCACGCTCTGGGTCAGGGGCCGCTTGGCCGGACACACATAGGAGCAGGTGCCGCAGCCGATACACAGATCCGCCATGAGGCTGTCCAGCCGCTCCGCGTCCAGATCATAATAGGCCTTTCGGATCTCCAATGGGCTCAGGCCCATGGGGCAGGCGTTGACGCACCGGCCGCAGCGGATACAGGCGCTGGAGCGTACCGGCTCCGCGGACTTCTTGCCAAAGGCCAGAAGGCCGTTGTTCTGTCGGGTAATGGGATAGTGGGTGTCCATCTGGGCACTGCCCATCATGGGGCCGCCCACGATGATCTTCTGGGGCTCCTCCCGGAGGCCGCAGTAGCTGAGCACATCCTCAATGGGCGTGCCGATGGGCACCTCCAGATTCTTTGGATGCTCCACAGCGTCCCCGGCCACAGTCAGCCGCTTATGGGTCAGGGGCATGCCGGTTTTCAGAAATTTTCCGATGGTGGAGACCGTGGTGACGTTCAGCATCATTACGCCCACGCTGGTATGCCGGGCGCCTCGGGGCACCGTCCGGCCTGTGGCGTTCTTGATGAGCACATTCTGCGCCCCCTGGGGATAGCGGGATTCCAGCACGCACACCGAGATCCGGTCATCGTGCTGACACAGCCGCTGCATGAGCCGAATGGCCTCGGGCTTGTTGTCCTCGATGCAGATCTTCGCCCGGGGAATGCCCAGGTAGTTAAGGCACGCGTCCACTCCGGAGATCACCGTATCGCTGCACTCCAGGAATTCCCGGTTATCGGTGGTGAGATAGGGCTCGCACTCCGCGCCGTTGATGAGCAGGGTGTCGATCTCGCTTAAATTCTTGGGCCGCACCTTCACATCCGTAGGGAAGCCCGCACCGCCCAGGCCCACGATGCCGGAATGCTCCAGAGCCTCCACAAAGCTCTCCAGGTCATAAACCTCCGGTGGTTGGATCTCCGGATCCCGGGTCTGGAGACCGTCCGGGGCAATGACCACCACTGTGTCGCTGTCGCCGGCGTTGTAGAGGATCTGCTCCACGGAGGTCACCTTGCCGGAGACGCTGGAATAGATATTCATGCTCATTTTCGTGGGTGCCCGGCCCACCAGAGTGCCCACAAAGACCTGATCCCCCTTTTTCACGCAGGGCTCGCAGGCCGCGCCCACATGCTGGCGCATGGGCAGAATGATCTTCTCCGGCACGGGCAGCTGCTCCGTGGTGAGGTTGGCGGTCTCCTTGTGGTGGGGCACCAGGGTGCCGGGACTCTGCCAGAGTAAGGTTTTGAGCTTCATCTTACATTCCTCCTAGAAAGAGGGCTCTTTGATTAAATTCATACTAGGACAAAGTAAAATCCTCCGCAATGTAAAATTGCACAAGCCGCACGCGACATTTTGTGTATTTATGCCTAGAAATCCCCTTGGATTTTTACTCTATCCAAAACAAAATCCCAATCTGGGCATACCACTCATGGAATTTCACCAGTCGTTCTATACGTTCGTGCCGCCTCATACCAGCGTTTTTCCTGGCGCCTGTGCTCCATTCAGACCGGCAGTCATGATTCGCGTCCACTGTCATAATGCACATAACGAGCGTTTATCTTCATGACTTTTGACAGGGAATTTGCCGCCGTCCGCGCTATAATGAAAACATGCACAGGGAAACGCCCGGACAGCGTTCCCCGCCGCACTGTCCAATTTCCGTCCCCCGCTCTGGATCTGCTAGCGATCTCGAAAGGGCATTCGGTCACATAAAGGAGCTATCATGATGAATGTCAACTTGAAGGAACACTATGGTCTGTACATTGGCGGGAAGTTCGTTCCCGCCTCCGATGGGAAAGAGTTTGAAACCACCAACCCCGCCACCGGCGCACATCTTTCCTTCTGTGCAGAGGCTACGAAGGAGGATGTGGACGCCGCCGTGGACGCCGCCTGGAAGGCCTTCCCGGCCTGGAAGCAGGTGGAGCCCATTCAGCGGGCGGAGATCCTGAATAAAATTGCGGATCGCATCGACGAGAACGCCGAGCTGCTGGCCACCGTGGAAACCCTGGACAACGGCAAGCCCATCCGGGAGACCATGGCCGTCGATGTGCCCCTGTCCTCCGATCACTTCCGCTACTTTGCCAGCGCCATCCGCACGGAGCAGGGCAGCGCCACGGTTCTGGACGGCGGCTACCTGAGCATGGTACTTCGGGAGCCCATCGGCGTGGTGGGACAGATCGTCCCCTGGAACTTCCCCTTCTGCATGGCAGCCTGGAAGCTGGCCCCGGTGCTGGCCTCCGGCGACTGCACGGTGATTAAGTCCTCCTCCGCCACACCTCTGAGCCTGCTGGTATTCATGGAGCTGATCTCCGATCTGGTGCCCGCAGGCGTCATCAACGTTATCACCGGCAAGGGCTCCAAGTCCGGTCAGTACATGCTGGAGCATCCGGGCTTCCGAAAGCTGGCCTTCACAGGCTCCACCGAGGTTGGCCGGGATGTGGCAGCCGTAGCGGCCCAGAAGCTGATCCCCGCCACCCTGGAGCTGGGCGGCAAGAGCGCCAACATCTTCTTCGACGACTGCAACTTCGACCAGGCCATCGACGGCCTCCAGCTGGGCATCCTGTTCAATCAGGGCCAGGTCTGCTGCGCCGGATCCCGGGTCTTCGTCCAGGAGGGCATCTATGACAAGTTCGTAGACGCGGCGGTAAAGGCATTCAAGAAGGTCAAGCAGGGCGATCCTCTGGATCCCGCCACCCAGATCGGCAGTCAGATCAACGAGGCCCAGGTCAAAAAAATCACCGCGTACATGGACATCGCCAAGCAGGAGGGCGCTGCCATCGTCTGCGGCGGTAAACGTGCCACCCAGGGTGACCTGAAAAACGGCTGCTTCTTCGAACCCACCCTGATCACCAACGTGGACAACAAGATGCGCATTGCCCAGGAGGAGATCTTCGGGCCTGTGGCCGTGGTCATCAAGTTCAGGACCGAAGACGAGGTCATCGCCATGGCCAATGACTCCAGCTACGGTCTGGGCGGCGCGGTCTGGACCCAGGATATCACCCGGGCGCTGAAGGTGGCCCGGAGCGTAGAGACCGGACGGATGTGGGTCAACACCTACAACCAGCTCCCCGCCGGCGCCCCCTTCGGCGGCTATAAGAACTCCGGTATCGGCCGTGAGACCGACCTCAGCATTCTGGACGCCTACACCCAGAAGAAGAACATCTTCATCAACCTGAACTCCGCCCCCTCCGGGTTCTATCCCGCATAAATTTCCGTCTCCACGAAAGAAAGAAGGTCATATTATGTCTACCTACTATTATCTCCCTACGCGCAACGTATTCGGCGCGGGCTCCGTCTCCGAGGTTGGAGCGCTGATGGACAGCCTGGGCGGCAAGCGCACCATGATCGTCACCGACAGCTTTCTTGCCACGCATCCCATGACCGCTCAGATCCAGAGCATTCTGAAGGCTGCCGGCGTGGAATCCGCGGTGTTCGGCGGTGCGGAGCCCAACCCCAAGGATACCAACGTAGAGGCAGGTCTCGCCTTCTATCAGGAGCATGGCTGCGACAGCATGATCTCTCTGGGCGGCGGCTCCTCCCATGACTGCGCCAAGGCCATCGCCATTGTGGCCGCCAACGGCGGACGGATCCAGGACTATGAGGGCGTCAATAAGCTCCACACGGATGTGCCGCCCCTGCTGGCCATCAATACCACCGCCGGCACCGCTTCGGAAATCACCCGGTTCTGCATCATCACCGATACTGCCCGAAAGGTGAAAATGTGCATCATCGACTGGCGCGTGACCCCCAAGGTGGCCGTCAACGATCCGGAGCTCCATAAGGGCATGCCCGCTTCCCTGACTGCCGCCACAGGCATGGACGCCCTGACCCACGCCATCGAGGCCTATGTATCCACCGACGCCAACCCGCTGACGGACGCGGCAGCCCTGAAGGCCATGGAAATGATTGGTCACTATCTTCCCAAAGCCGTGGCCAACGGCGACTATATGAAGGCCCGGGACAAGATGGCCTACGCCCAGTACCTGGCAGGCATCGCCTTCAACAACGCCTCCCTGGGCTACGTCCACGCCATGGCCCACCAGCTGGGCGGCTTCTACGATCTGCCCCACGGCGTGTGCAACGCCCTGCTGCTGCCCTATGTGGAGCGGTTCAACATCATCGGCAACTATGACAGGATCGTGGAGATCGGCCGCGCCATGAATATTGACGAGCACTTCAGCACCAGCCTGTACCCGGACAGAGCCATGGCCGTCATCGGCGGCATCAAGCGCTTTGCGGACTTTGTGGGCATCCCCGCCAATCTGAAGGTGCTGGGCGTAAAGCCCAAGGACTTTGAGATCATGGCCGAAAACGCCATGAAGGACGCCTGTGCCGTCACCAATCCCCGGAAGGCCAAGAAGGAGCAGATCATCGAGATCTACCGCCAGGCCTACGAGGGCAGCCTCTGATTAATCCCCTCTGAGATCCATTCCATATCGGAAAGGCCGGAGATCGCGCTATGCGGTCTCCGGCCCACTGCGTTTTCTGCCCATTTTCGTCCCTTTGTGGCACGGTCTCCGATTTAAGGTTTCAAATTGCCGCCGGGTATGATAGAATAGTCTTGCAGGAATTCCCTGCCCGGGGAGGCCATACTATGAAGCTCAATCCCAAAGCCCTCAGCGACGATGGCTATATCATTGACCAGCGCTATACCGAAAATATTCCCTTCGGCGTCCGCCCTTCCAGCAAAAACGGCTGCGGCTGGATCGCCGCCTATAACTTTCTAAAAGCGCTGGACCGGGACCCGGATCCCGATCTTCTGCTGCACAGGCTGGAGCGCACGCTGCTGGGCGGCGGCAGGCTGGGCCTCAATTTCTTCGCCCTGGTCTATGAGCTCCGGCGGGAGCAGGTGCCTCTGGAATTTGCCCTGCGGCCCTTCCACGCCCAGGAGCTGGCGGCCCGGAGCCGGGCCGGGATCATTCTCTACCGGGCGGGCAAGACCAACCACTTCGCCGCCTTTCGCCGGGAGCCGGACGGAAAGCTGCGCTTTTTCGGAGCAGCCGCCGGGATCCCTCATCATACCCTCTCCATGGCGGAGTTCTACTGGGATTATGTAAAGTTCCCCTTAACTCTGACCATTATCGCAGCATAAAACCATATGAACATAAAGGACGGATCAACTCCCATGGATTACCCCAATCTGGAACAGGATTTTCAGACTATCCCCGAATCCATCATCCGCACCATGGCGGAACGGCTCACCGCGGGCCTGGAAAAGTGCGGGCTCTACTATCGCCTGTTTACCCGCACAAAAAGCGCCGCCTCCACCCGGGCCAAGCTGCAAGTAAAGAACTATCAGGACGGAAAGCGGATGCAGGATCTCTTCGGCATCCGCATTGCCGTGTATTTTCAGGATGACCAGGCCCTGTGTCGGCGGATCATCGAGGATCAGTTCTCCGTGGTGTCCATTACCGAGGATCGCCCCGACGCCGATACCTTCAGCCCCACCCGGCTGAACCTGATCTGTAAGCTGCCCATGAGCTGCCGTCAGGCCCTGCCCAGCGTTATCTACGATCAGTACCCCATCGACACCACCGTGGAGATCCAGCTGCGGACGGTGTTCTCCGAGGGCTGGCACGAGGTGGAGCACGACCTCCGGTATAAATCCAAACCCGACTGGGCCGGAAGCGCCGATCTGAGCCGGGCCCTCAACGGCATCTTCGCCACCCTTATCACCTGCGACTGGTCCATGCTCAATATCTTTGACAAGCTCTGTGACCGGAAGTACCGGGAGAAGGACTGGACCGCCATGCTGAAAAACAAGCTCCGGGTCCATGTGGAGGAACAGCCCCTGTCCCCGGAATTATGCCGGATGCTGGATCAGCGGCCGGAGCTGGCGGCGGAGCTCTATCAGATCGATCGGTTCAGCCTATTGGATTTTCTGTCTGACAGCCGCTTCCCGGGCTTTGTGCTGACTCTGGACAATTTGGTGTTCCTGACCAACGCCCTGTCCATCCACGATCCGAGGATCACCGCCATGACGCCCCCCGAGCTCCGCGAGAGCATCGATCTCTGCGCCAGGAAACGGTGACTGTCTTCATTTTGTATAGGCATCTCACTATTGAGTCCGTATTTTTATCAGTTTCTCCAATCTTCCTCTGGGACGCAACAAACGTATTGTGCCCAGGGGATTTTTGCCGTATAATCCTATCATATTGGTTCGGCGGTTCGGTTTGCCGCCGATGTCTGGCCGAGAAAACGGCAGAGATTTAGAAAAGGAGATCGATGACTATGTATAAGGACATGCTGGATACCATCGGCGTTGTCAGTGCAGCGGATCCTGAGCTGGGCGCTGCCATGAATCGTGAGCTGCACCGTCAGCGCCAGAACATTGAGCTGATCGCCAGCGAGAACATTGTCTCCCCTGCGGTCATGGCCGCCATGGGCAGCATTCTCACCAACAAATATGCCGAGGGCTACCCTGGCAAGCGCTACTACGGCGGCTGCATGTATGTGGATCAGGTGGAGCAGCTTGCCATTGACCGGGCCAAGGCGCTCTTCGGCGCTGCCTATGCCAATGTCCAGCCTCACAGCGGTGCGCAGGCCAATATGGCTGTGTACTTCGGCCTTCTGGACCTGGGCGATACGGTCATGGGCATGGACCTGAGCCAGGGCGGCCATCTGACCCACGGCAGCCCTGTGAATATGTCCGGCAAGAACTACCACTTCGTTTCCTACGGCGTCAACGACCAGGGCTTCATCGACTATGACAAGATGGCCCAGCAGGTGGCTCAGGTAAAGCCCAAGCTCGTCGTAGCCGGCGCCTCCGCCTATCCCCGTGCCATCGATTTTGAGCGCATCGCCCAGATCGCCCACGACAACGGCGCGCTGCTGATGGTGGATATGGCCCACATCGCCGGTCTCGTAGCCGCGGGTTATCATCAGAATCCCGTGCCCTATGCAGACGTGGTCACCACCACCACGCATAAGACCCTTCGGGGTCCCCGGGGCGGCCTGATCCTCACCAACAATGAGGACATCTCCAAGAAGGTCAACAAGGCCATCTTCCCCGGCACCCAGGGCGGCCCTCTGGAGCACATCATCGCAGCCAAGGCCATATGCTTCGGCGAGGCACTGAAGCCCGAGTTCAAGGAGTACGGCAGAAAGATCATTGAGAACGCCCAGGCCATGGCCCAGGAGCTCCTGGCTCGCGGCGTGAAGCTGGTCTCCGGCGGCACGGACAACCATCTGCTGCTGGTGGATCTCACCGACGAGGAATGCACCGGCAAGGAGCTGGAGCACAACCTGGACGAGGTGCACATCACCGCCAATAAGAACACCGTTCCCGGTGAGAAGCGCAGCCCCTTCATCACCTCCGGCGTGCGGCTGGGCACCCCCGCTGTTACCACTCGAGGCATGGGCCCTGAAGAGATGAAGGAGATCGCCGACTGCATTGCCGACTGCATCTACCACTTCGACACCATGAAGGACGAGATCACCGCCCGTGTGGATGCCCTCACCGCCAAGTTCCCCCTGTATGAATAAGTCCCATTAGAACTGCAAATGCAGCCGCGGCATGGAGCCGCGGCTGCATTTTTATGTCTTCTTATTTACATAATTTCTTTGCAGTCCAGGGTGTGTACGTTCCCATGCAGCTCATAGGTGATGGTAAGTCCCTGATCCGCGTTTACCTCCAGCACCTTTCCCTCCTGAAACAGCATCCGAAGGGTCTGATACTGCCGCCGCATATCCTGGGTATAGCTGCCGGGATCATCGGAGGTCAGGAACACAGATCCAAACAGGGCGTTGACTACAGCCAGCATATGTTTCTGTACCCCAGTCAGTCTGCAATTCTGCTCCCGCAGGAAAAACACGTCGGGATCACTGCCGTAGGCCCGGCCGTCCAGCTGCCGCCGAAAAATGGTGTTGCCCATGGACTGGCGGGTGGAGTTCCGTTCCCGGTGGAAGCCCCGCATGTACAGCTTGTCGTCCCAGTCTAGGCTCACATCGCAGCCCACCCTGCAATAGTCCACCAGCCCGAAGGCGGGCATTACTGGGACTCCGCAGCCCAGGATCAGCTTATCGCCGCACCAAACACGCTGCAGCTCCATGGCCCGCCGCATCCGTGCCGCCCGGGACTCCCGCTCCGTTCCAAAGGGCGCGGCTCCATAGAGGAAGTCCAGCTTTACAAGGTCGAAGCCCCACTCCCCCAGCACCTGGTCAAAGACCGCCTTCAGGTAGCGCGGCACCTCCGGATGGTCGATGTCCAGGGCGTAAAAGCCGCTCCAGTTGCCGCCGCAGCACCAGGGCTTTCCGTCCGCCCTCAAAAGCCAATCTGGGTGCTCCCGGTAAATCGCCGATTCCTTCTCACAGACGAAGGGTGCCAGCCAAAGTCCTGCTTTCAGTCCGGCCTCATGGGCCCGTTCTGCCAGGGGCTTCATGCCTCCCGGAAACTTCTTTGGATCCGGCTCCAGCCAATCGCCCACCGCTGGCTCCCAGCCATCGTCGATCTGAAATAGATCCCCGGGCTGGAGCAGCGTTTCGCAGCCCTTTAGGTCCGCCCGGATCGCCGTTTCGTCGATGTCTTCATAGCGGTTGTACCAGCTGGAGTACCCCGCCAGCTTCTGGGTGGTTCTGGGCTGGCAGCCCATAGCCGCAAACCAGCCGTCAAAGACCTCCCGCTCCGTGCCCTCCGCAAAATACAGATCAAAGGCCTGGAAGCCGCCGCCCGGATGCCGGACTCCGGCACAGTCCCGCCGGAGGGTCAGCTCTCCCTTTCGGCTGTCATACCGGAAGATGGTGTAGCCCGGGGTTTCATCCAGGGAGGCGAGGAGCCGATAGTTGTTCCCCCGGCGGAAATAGCAGTAGGAAAAGCCGTGGTTCTGCCCCTTTTTCTTCCCGTACTCCACAAAGTGATAATCGCCGTACCGATCAAAGGCGTAGCGCTGCTTCAAAAAGCCCGGGATCTGATCCACACCCCGCTGCCGATCCCATTTCCCGATCTCCGGGCATTGGGTCCAGGTCTGGTAGCCGCCAAGAAACAGCCGCTCATCCTCCTCCATGGCCCAGGGCAGCACGGCCTCCGCGTCCCGGAGGATCCCCTCCGGCAGCTGAGCCCGGATCCTCAGCACGCCCATATTGGCCGTGACCACCGCAGCACCCCCATCGGAGCCATGCTCCGTAGACGCCGTCCATCGCAGCAGCTCACCCATTTTCCCGCTCCTTTCCATGAAGCGCCTGGCTGATCTCCACAGCCCGCTGATCCGTCAGGGTGAATTTTTTCCGAAACAGCAGCAGAGCCGCCACCAGCACGATCATGGGCAGCACCGTCATCATCAGCCGCAGTCCCAGAAGCGTTTCAGCACTCTGGGCCACCACGGGCCCGGTCTCATCTGCATTGCCCACCAGGCCGATCCAGTCCAGGCCGATACCCGTAAAGAACACCGCTACGCCGGAGGCCGCCTTCACCACAAAGGTCTGCATGGAGAAGATTACGCTCTCCTCCCGCCGCCCGGTTTTCAGCTGTCCATAGTCCACGCTGTGGGCCAGGAACAGAGTGGTCAGCACGCTGAGCATGCCGTTGCAGGCAAACACCACCACTCCTGGGATGCACAGGAGCCCCAGATTCCCAGAGAACCCGGTGAGGCACAGCCCCAGCATCACCGCATAGCCGCCCAGGGCCAACCCCAGGCTCAGGGTGAAAACCCCGGTGTTGCTGAGCTTCTTCCGCAGCAGGGGATACAAAACCATCATGCCCAGGATCTGCGCCGCGCCGCCTACGGTACTGAACAGGGTATAGCTGGCCTTCCAGCCCTCGCCGCCGAAGTCATACTTGAAGAAGTAGATGATGAAGTTGGAGGTGAGGTACAGGGCCGAATTGATGAGCACAATGCTGAGCACCACCACCAGGGCCTGGTCGTTGGAGAACAGCGCCTTGAACATCTCCTTCACCGTGGCGGTTTTCAGCTCCGTATCCTGGCGCTCCTTGACCCGGAGGCAGCAGATAGTCTCGGTCACCACGAAGATCACCGCCACGATCAGCGCCACCCACCGGAAGCCCTGCCGCTCACTGTCGCCGCCCAATGCCCCCACCAGGAGCATGGTAAACATGGCGATCAGGGCAGAGCCCACCCCGGCGCAGGTCCTGCCGATTACCGACAGGTTCTCCCGATCTTTTGGGGTCTGGGTCACCGCGGGGATCATGGACCAGTAGGGAATGTCCATCATGGTGTAGGTCATGCCCCAGAGGATGTAGACCACGCTGAAAT
>CAKTEB010000010.1 GCA_934546685.1 uncultured Oscillospiraceae bacterium | reverse complement strand
GCATATGCGGCCCTATATCGACAGCTTTGCCATCGGCCTCAATCAGGACGTGATGGATCAGCTGAACCTGGAAATCCCCAAGACCTTCGACCAGCTCCACGATGTGCTGTCCAAGGTCTATGGGGAAACCGGGCTCCAGTATGGCCTTTCCAATCAGGGCACCGATGCGGCGCTGATGATGGGCTTTGGGGCGCCGGCCTTTGGCACCACCGGAGCGGGCATCGAGGGCTTCCGGGTGGTGGACGGCAAAGTGGAATACGGCGCGACCACCGATTCCGCACGGGCCTATCTTGAGACCATGGCCCAGTGGTTCAGCGAAGGCCTGATCTACTCGGATTTCCTGTCCTATGAGGACTTCCAGCAGACGAATATGGTGGCGGCGGGAACGCTGTTCGGCAACGGCGGCGTCAATGCCCAGACCCTGGGCGAGGCTGCGGGCAACGGCGTCAATGTGACTGCGATTCCTTATCTCACGGAAAAGGAGGGGGATCCCATCCGGCTCAAGGGCTCCGGTGAGATCGTGCGCAGCGCGGCATGGTCCGTGTCCGCTGGAGCCGATGAGGAGACAGTCTCTCTGATCTGCCAGCTGGTGGACTATATCTTCTCTGAGGAGGGCACCCTGCTCTTTAACTATGGCGTGGAGGGCCAGGGCTATGAGCTGGACGAAAACGGCCAGCCCCAGTGGAGCGACCTGATCATGAACTATGAGGGCGGCTACACCACTGCGGCTGTGCTCTATGCCACCGCGACTCCCTCGGAGTTTATCTGCGGCGTCTATGACGACGACAAGTTCAATTTCAGCTATACGGATAAACAGCAGGAATGCCAGGACATCATCAACGGGTCCAGTACCGGCGAATGGGATTTCCCCGTGGGCGCGGATGTGGCCATGACCACTGAGGAGGTGGCGGAGGCAGCGGCGATCTCCGGCGACCTGTCCACCTGTGTTTCAGAGACGGCCCTCAGCTGGATCTGCGGCCAGCAGCCCCTGAACGACGAGACCT
Source organism: uncultured Oscillospiraceae bacterium (assembly GCA_934546685.1). Lineage (GTDB taxonomy): Bacteria > Bacillota > Clostridia > Oscillospirales > Oscillospiraceae > HGM13006. Next base: position 42,096 of record CAKTEB010000010.1, on the reverse strand, counting down.
GGCAGTCCTATCTGGGAAAGTGCCAGAGCATGCGCTCGGAGGAGCTGACGGAGATCTATCAGACGGTATTTGACCGTTTTATGGCGGAGTGAGGAGGACATCATGATGAAAAACAGAATTGCGGCGCTGCTGCTCACCGGGGCCCTGCTGACCGCGGCCCTGTCGGGCTGCGGCGGAGGCGGCAGCGCCTCGGAGGCCACGGTCTCGGCGCCGGCAGAGAAGCAGAGCGTATCGGCGGCGGAATCTGCCGCACCGGCGCTCCCGGTGCAGTCTGCGGCAGAGGCGGGGAGCAATCAGGAGGAGAGCCTGGCTGAACAGCCGAAAGAGATCCAGCACCTGGTGAAATTTCCCCTGGAGGAGCCCTTCTCCATTTCCATCAGTATGTCCACCACCCCGTCCCTCACCGGCAGCGGCCTGATCCAGGATGCGGGCCAGGATCTAGGCTGGGCGAAATGGCTCCATGAGCGCACCGGAGCGGATATTCAGGTGGATCTCTATTCCTTCTTCGATTCGGCGGATAAGCAGAATCTGATGATCGCCTCCGGAGACTATACGGACGTGATCGTGGGCAGCCTCAGCTACTCCGGCGGCGTAGACGGCGCGGTGGAGGAGGGGGTGTGGCGGCGCCTTTGTATGTGGAAAACGATCAGTTTCTGTTCCCCACGGAGGATCCGGAATTCCAGGACTACCTCAAAATGATGCACCAGTGGTATCAGGAGGGGCTTATCTATCCTGACTTCCTGAGCCAGGGCCAGGTGGATCATCCGGACAGCGCCCTCATCAACAACGGCGATATCGGCGCATGGTTTACCTATGTGGCCTATCTGGAGTCCGAGCAGGCGGCGCTGTCTGCTCTGGAGCCCCAGGCGGATATCCAGGGCTTCTCCTATCCGGTGAAGAACGCCGGTGACAGCAACCGATTCGGTAAGGGCGCGGCTACCAACGGCGTGGACGGCATGGGCGGCTTCTCCGTCACCACGGCATCCTCGGATGTGGCGACCCTGTGCGCCGTGCTCAATGAATTCTATACCCCCGACGGCTACACCTTTGCCAACTGGGGTACAGAGAATGTGACCTATACCGTAGACGCGGACGGCGAGAAGCACTTTACGGACCTGATCCTCCAGGATGAATACGGACTGGGCGCCGCGGTGATGATGACCTACTATTTCTTTAAGGACGGCCCCTATCAGGTGGACTACGACCGCTATCTCTCCTCCTATACGGATCGGCAGGTGGAGGACTGTGAGCTCTGGATGACGGACAATCCGGGCATCACCAGCTACACCCTGAACACGGATCAGAGCTACGAGTTCTACAGCTATCAGTCGGATGTGTTTACCACCTATCAGGAGTATGTGGTGAAGTTCATCACCGGCGACAAGGACATCGACGGGGACTGGCAGGAGTTCCTCGACAAGCTGGACGGCTGCGGCCTCCAGAGCCTTTTGGAGCTGGGCCAGACCGGCGTAGCGCAGTATGATGAGCGGCTGGAGGAGGCAGAAGCGCTGTACCAGGCGTATCATGAGAAGTAAAATAAATGGAATATAAGGCAAGCGGTGCTGTCATGGCCATCAGACAGCACCGCTTGTGTTACGTTTCCAGATCCAGTACCTGGTTTACGAAGGTCAGAATTTCATTCATGGCGTTTTCCGCCTCAGGGTAGATGGCATAGTCCATGGCGAAGGTATGGGGCATGCCCTTTCCAAAGGTGAAATGCACCTCGTTTCCTGCCCGCACCAGCTTGTCTACAATCCGGAGCGCACCGGCGGAAAGACTCTCGCCGCTGCCGGATTGAATGAAGGCAGGCGGAAAATCGCTGAAATCCCCATAGATCGGGGAAAGCCGGGGATCCCTGGGATCCGCATCACCGGCGTAGGCCTCCGCCAGATCCTCGCAGCAGTCGGTAAACATATCCGTCCGGAACAGCTCTTCCTGATCGTACCGGATGTTATCTACGGGAGAGGAGCACCAGATGGCGGCAGGGAGGGGGAGCCCCTCCATTTTCAGTGCGTGTACCAGGCTCAGGGTCATTCCGGCTCCGGCGGATTCACCGCCCACCACGATCCGCTGGATGCCCAGCTCCAGAAGTCCTTTATAAAAAGCCATGCACTGATCGATGGCTACAGGGAACTTGGCGTAGGGGGCCAGGGAGTAGTCCACGGAGTAGCCCGCCAGATTGGTTTTCTCTAAAAAGTGCGCCAGCAGAGGCCCGGCGGTCATGCCGCTGCCCAGGGTGAAGCCGCCGCCGTGGATGTAGAGGAACGCGGCCTTTTCCCGGACGCCGGCTCTTGTCAGGTACATGCCGGGAACACCGCCGAGGGTCACTTTGCCGCCCTGAAAGTCGGCGGGGATCTCCGGCTCCGGGGAGACGTAGTCCGGCGGCATCATGGGGACCTTCAGATGGGCGTACTCCGGGGGGATGGGCGCTCCGGCGGGGCCGGGAGCGGTGCCGGGAATGCCAGGCCCGTCCATGGAGGCTGGGGGCACCGTGGGAATGCTGCTTTGATAATCTAGAAAGGCTTTACTAAACATACTGCATCCTCCGTTTCGATGTTTGCTTCCATCATAGCACAGGCAGCCGCCGAAGGGAAGCAGAACTTTTCGATGTCCAACTAAAAATGCGGAAGCAATGGGGCCACATAACCTATGGGAATCTTCTCCACCGTTCTGGTCGCCCGGATCGCATGGGTCCCCGGCTCTGGATATGCGGATGCTGTCAGTGCAATTTGAAATCTGCTGGTTTCCTCCACAAAATGATTGGGTTTCCCTATGCAGCCTTCACAAAATTGCGGCTTTTCGGTGAAAAGTATTGCATGGACTGTGGATCCGTGCTATTATCCTATTTACCCTATCTAACTGATGGGATAAAGCAAAGAATGGAAGTGTCTGTGATGTTCTCGCTTTCGACGGAACGGAATCGAATGTTTTGGCCGCACGGGGGATTTCTGCGCTCTTGTGAGGTCTGAAGCAAACAGACAGCAATGTACAGGCGGAGATCCCCGGTGGATCCCGCCTGATTTTTCACCCAAAACCAAAAGGAGTATGTATCATGTCAGAACTGGAAACCAAGTGTATTCACGGGTCAGCGGACTTTACCTATGCTGACCCCTCCCGGCCCATCAGCTTCCCCATTTACCAGACGGCCTCCTACGGCCACACCCATCTGACGGAGAAGACCGGCTATGACTATACCCGGGAGACAAATCCCACTCGCAGTAAGCTGGAAAGCGTGATCTCCGCCCTGGAGGGGGCCGCCGACGCCATGGCATTTACCTCCGGCATGGCGGCCATCAGCTGCTGCCTGGAGCTGTTTCAGCCCGGGGACCATATTGTCTGCTCTGAGGATCTCTACGGCGGCACCAACCGCATTCTGAAAACGGTTTCAGGGAAGAACGGCATTACCTCCACGTTCCTTGACACCTCCGATCCAGCCCGGGTGGAGGCGGCGCTCCGGCCCGAGACCAAGGCGGTCTATCTGGAAACTCCTACGAATCCCATGATGATGGTTACGGACATTGCCGCCATTGCCGCCCTCACGAAGCCCAGAAACATTCTGCTGATCGTAGACAATACCTTCCTCTCTCCCTATTTTCAGAATCCCTTGAAGCTGGGGGCTGATCTGGTGATCCACAGCGGCAGCAAATATCTGGGCGGTCACAATGATACCCTCTCCGGCTTCCTCTGCGTGAAGGATTCGGAGCTGGCGGCCCAGTATCGGGAGCTCTATAAGACCACCGGCGGCGGACTTGCGCCCTTTGACAGCTGGCTGGTGCTCCGGGGCGTGAAGACCCTGGCTCTGCGTATGGAGCGCCAGCAGGAAAACGCCAAGATCCTGGCCAGCTGGCTCAAGGAGCAGCCTGGTATCGAGCATGTATACTATGTGGGCCTGCCGGAGCATCCCGGCTATGCCATCAACCAGAAGCAGGCCCGGGGCTCCGGCAGTATGATCTCCTTCCGCACGGACACCGCGGAGCGGGCCATCGGCATTCTGGAGCACGTCCGGCTCATCACCTTTGCGGAGAGTCTGGGCGGCGTGGAAAGTCTGCTGACCTATCCCCGGACCCAGACCCACCCGGACCTCACCGAGGAGGAGCGGCAGCACCTCGGCATTACCGACACCCTTCTGCGGCTCAGCGTGGGCGCGGAGAATGTAGAGGATCTGACGGCTGACCTGAAGCAGGCATTGGAGGCATCCAAATGAGCTTTGATTTTGACAAACTGACGGAACGGAGAAATACCGGCAGTCTGAAATACGACTTTGCCGTCCAGCGAGGGCGGCCCAAGGATGTGTTGCCCCTTTGGGTGGCGGATATGGACTTCCCCACGGCGCCCTGCGTTCAGGAGGCCCTGCAAAAGGCTGTCGCCCACGGGATTTTCGGGTATTCCGAGCCCTTAGAGCCCTATTTTGACGCGCTGCTGGGCTGGTTCTCCCAGCGGCATGGCTATGAGGCCAAGTCGGAGTGGGTCATCAAAACACCCGGTGTGGTATTTGCGCTGGCTGCGGCGGTGCGAGCCCTGACGGAGCCGGGAGACGGGGTACTGATTCTCACGCCGGTATACTATCCCTTCTATGAGGTCATCCGGGACAATGGCCGAAGGCTGGTGGAGAGTCCGCTCCGGTATCAGGACGGGCGATATACCATTGACTTTGACGACCTGGAGCAGAAGATCCGGGAAGGGAACGTGAAGCTCCTGCTGTTTTGCAGCCCCCACAATCCCGTAGGCCGGGTGTGGACCCGGACGGAGCTGGAGCAGGTGGCGGCCCTCTGCAAGGAATATGACCTGCTGGTGATTTCCGACGAGATCCACTGCGATTTTACTTGGCCAGGGCATACGCATATCGTCTTCCCCACGGTGTCCGAGGACATAGCCCAGCGGACGATCCTCTGCACCGCGCCCACCAAGACCTTCAACCTGGCGGGGCTCCAAATCTCCAACATCTTCATCGAGAATCCCCAGCTGCGGCAGAGATTCCAGGACGAGGTGACTCGGGCGGGCTATTCTCAGGCGCCAAGTCTGGGCCTGATCGCCTGTCAGGCGGCCTATGCCGGCGGAGAAGCGTGGCTGGAGGAGCTCAAAGCCTACCTTGTCTCCAATCTCGACTACCTACGGAATGTGGATTTGCCCGGTATTCGACTGGTGGAGCCGGAGGGCACCTATCTCTGCTGGCTGGATTGCAGCGGTCTGGGCCTCAGCGGCAAGGCGCTGGAGGATCTGGTGCTCTATCAGGCAAATCTCTGGCTGGACGGCGGACGGATGTTCGGCGAGGCCTCGGCCCAGTTCCAGCGGATCAACATCGCCTGTCCCAGAGCCACGCTCCAGCAGGCAGTTTCCCAGCTTCAGCAGGCCATCCGCACCCTGAAATAACGAGTGATTTCCGATCCCCCACTGCCATTCCCGGCGGTGGGGGATCTTCAATGTTAGACTGCACCGCCGCCCCGGTTGTCCACCAGCAGCATATTCTCTCTGGCCCATCGGCGCATCTCCTGGGGCGTCAGCAGCAGCCGCTGCCGGAGCTGCTCGTCCAGGGCCTGGGGCCGCAGGGTCACAAGACACCGGAAGGCGCAGGGCATGAGATCCGCGCTGGAGATGCCGCAGAGGAGGCCGTCGCTGTAATCCCGCTTTTCCAGGGGATTGAAGATGTACAGGAGATCCTCCTCCAGGGGGTTATACTGGTTCACGAAGGTAAAACGGATCAGCATGTCGCTGTAGAGCACGCTGCCGGTGTAAAAGGCCTCGCTGCTGCGGCCTCCGGGGGTCACGGAGGAGATGGTGAAGGTGGCCTCGTAGGTGCCCGGCTCCCCGGTCTTCTCCCGAATGTTGATGATGCCGTCCTTGAGACGGCTGTAGCGGCCGTCGTAGAAGTAAAAGTACAGCCGCTTGGCCCGAAAAAAGGGGCTCATGGCGCCGCTGCCCGGCTCCAGAGCCTCCGGGGCCGGAGGCAGGGGGTGATAATCCGTCAGCTGGCCCAGGGAGATCTGGAGGGCCTGGCTGATCTCGTATAAGCTTCCCACATCGATGGCGATCTCGCCCCGCTCGTATTTGCAGACCGTGGCTCGGCTCTTGTGGATGGCGTCGGCCAGGTCCTGAATGGTCCATTTGCAGCTTTTCCGGTATTTCCGGATCTGTGCGCCCACATATTTCTGTATGGTATCCATAGAAAAGTTTCCTTATAATATTCAAATTTGCATAATCCCTGTTCGCGCTAGGGATTATAGCATGATTTTCTTTCAAAAGATACCGCCAAGAGAACATTTTGGAGAAAAAGTTTCGCTTTAAGAAATCTACTTCCGTGCAGGATTCGCTGCATTCTGTTACAATAAGCAGGTTGAAAATGAAGAGGAGTGGATCACATGAAAAATAAAAAGGGCGGCTTCACGGGCTCACTGGGCTTCGTATTGGCCGCGGCGGGAAGCGCCGTGGGCGTGGGCAATATCTGGAGGTTCCCTTATCTCTGCGCCAAGGACGGCGGCGGACTGTTTCTGATCGTCTATCTGGTGCTGGTGCTGACCTTTGGCTTTGTGCTTTTGACCACCGACGTGGCCATCGGCCGGAAGACCAAGCAGAACGCCCTGAATGCCTTCGGCACCATGAAAAAGGGCTGGGGATTCCTGGGGTATCTCACCTTCCTGGTGCCCGCCCTGATTATGACCTACTATTCTGTCATCGGCGGCTGGATCACCAAATATTTTGCGGTGTATCTCACCTCGTCGGGCACCCAGGCGGTGGAGGACGGCTTCTTTACCTCCTTCATCACCTCGCCGGTGTCGCCCATTGTGTTTATGCTGGTATTTCTGGCTCTGACCGCCTGGGTGGTCTACTGCGGCGTGGAGAAGGGCATCGAAAAATATTCGAAATTCATCATGCCGGGACTGCTGGTGCTGATCGTGGCCATTACCATCTTCTCTCTGACCCTGTCCCATACCGATGACAGCGGCGAGACCCGCACAGGCCTCCAGGGCCTCCTGGTCTACCTGAAGCCGGACTTCACAGGCATAACTGCCGGAAAGTTTCTGAACGTGGTGCTGGACGCCATGAGCCAGCTGTTCTTCTCCCTGAGCGTCAGCATGGGCATTATGATCACCTATGGCAGCTATGTGAAGGACGATGTGGATCTCAACAAGGCCAACAATCAGATCGAGATCTTTGACACTGGCGTAGCTTTCCTGGCGGGTATGATGATCATTCCGGCGGTGTATGTGTTCCTGGGCACCGATGGCATGGCCAGCGGCCCCAGCCTGACGTTTATCAGCCTGCCCAAGGTCTTCGCGGCCATGGGCGGCATTGGGCGCATTGTAGGCATTGCCTTCTTCCTGGCCTTGGCCTTTGCGGCGCTGACCAGCTGCGTGTCCGTCATGGAGACCCTGGTGGCCAACTGCATGGAAATCTTCCACAAGTCCCGGAAGCAGATGTGCGCCATGATCGGGATCTACTCCCTGGTGACGGCGATCCTGATCTGCCTGGGCTATAACGCCCTGTACTTCGAGCTGCCGCTGCCCAATGGCTCCACGGCCCAGCTGCTGGATGTGATGGACTACATCAGCAACTCCTTCCTAATGCCCTTTATCAGCCTGCTGACCAGCATTCTGGTGGGATGGGTGGTGGGCCCCCAGTGGATCATCAGCGAGGTGGAGAAAAATGGCGAGACCTTCCACCGGACCGGACTGTACCGAGTCATGATCCGGTATGTGGTGCCGGTGGTGATGCTGGTGCTGTTCCTGACCTCCACCGGGTTCTGGAATCTGCTGTTTTAAGAGAATAAGTATGATAATATGCGTTGACGCCCCAGCTGCACGGTTGCAGCTGGGGCGTCGTGATTCATATTCTGTTTCGGAGCGATTACTTCTGGGCCAGATACTGCTTGATCATATCGCCCAGGATCGGGATGCACCGGGCGATCTCGTCCTCGCCGGTGGTGGAGAAGTTCAGGCGCATGGTGTTTTTGCCGCTGCCGTCAGGGCAGAAGAACTGACCGGGCACATAGGCGATGTTCTTCTGAAATACGAAGTCGAACATCTCCAGGGTGTCTACGCCCTCGGGCAGGTTCACCCACATGAACAGGCCGCCGCCGGGCATCAGGATCTCCGTGCCCTCCGGGAAGCTCTGGCGGATGGCCTCGGCCATCACGTCCCGGCGCTTCCGATATACGTCAATGACGGTGTTCAGGTGGCCGTCAAAGTTGCAGTCCTTCAGGTAGTGGTAGACCTGGCGCTGAGCGATGTTGTTGACCTGAAGATCATCCCGCATCTTGAGATACACCAGCTTGGTGATGCTCTCATGATCCGCAATGAGCCAGCCGATACGCAGGCCCGGGGCGATGGTCTTGGAGGTGGAGCCGGAGTAGATGACCCGGCCGTACTTGTCGAAGCTCTTGATGGCGGGGTTGATCTGACCGTCGAAGGAGATGAGGCTGTAGGGGCCGTCCTCCACGATGAAGGTATCGTACTTCTCAGCCAGCTCCACCAGCTCCTTCCGGCGGTCAATGGCCATGCAGCGGCCCGTGGGGTTCTGGAAGTCCGCAATGGTGTAGATAAAGGCCACCTTCTTGTGCTGCTTCAGCACCTCCTCCAGGGCATCCATCTTCATGCCGCCGTCGTCCATGGGAACTCCGATGATCTCGGCACCGTAGGAGCGGAAGGTGTCCAGCGCACCGGGATAGGAGGGATTCTCCACGATCACCACGGAGCCGGGCTCGATGAGGCCCTTGGACAGATAGGCCAGACCCTGCTGAGCGCCGCTGGTGATGAGGATGTTCTTGTAGTCGATATCGTTTACCTGATAACGCTTCATGAACTCCACCAGATACTGGCGCAGGGGATCGTAGCCATCGGAGGCGGCATACTGGATGGCCTCGCCGCCCTCCTCCTCAAAGACCTTGTCTGTGATCCGGCGCAGATCCTCCAGGGGGAAGAACTCCTTGCTGGGCAGGCCGCCCGCGAAGGAAACCACCTGAACGCCCTCCTTTGCCTTGTCCCGGATCTTGGCGGTGATACTGCGGATCGAAGAGGGGGTCAGTGCGTCTAAAAACTTACTGCTGATAACCATAGCGGATTCTCCTTACTCAAAATAGTGACAAAGTGGAGGAAGCGGGGCTTATTCGCCTACATACAGGTCGGCTTCCTTTTTCCCGTTGAATACGTCTGCGTCGAACTCGCCCTCGGACTTGGCAACGATTACGGTGTCGATGGCATCGCCCAGCACGTTCAGAACGGTCTTGAACATATCGGGGAACTTGTCAATGGCAACGATGATGGCGATGGCCTCCAGGGGGAAGCCCACGGACTGGAGCACCACGGTCAGGGTGACCATGACAACGCCGGGCATGCCGGGGGAGCCGATGGTGCCCAGGGTAGCGGCGATCACGATGGTCAGGATCATGGGCCAGGTCAGGTCGATGTTGTAGAGCTGGGCTACGAATACGGCGGTCATGCCCTGCATGATGGCGCTGCCGTCCATGTTCAGGGTTGCGCCCAGGGGCAGGGTGAAGGAGGCGACCTTCTCGGAAACGCCGATGCTCTGGCAGAACTCAATGGAGTAGGGCAGGGTGGCGTTAGAGGAAGAGGTGGAGAAGGGAACCAGGGCAATGCGGCTGTACTTCTTCAGGAACTTTCCAAAGCTCAGGCCAGTGAAGATCTTGAACATCAGGCCGTAGACAATGAGGCCAAACAGGAACAGCAGGAAGATCTCGGAGGCGCAGTACTTGGCCAGGGTCACGATGATGGTGAAGCCCAGGTTTGCAACGGTCTTGGCCATCAGAGCGCAGACGCCGTAGGGGGTCAGCTGCATGACGATATTAACGATCTTCAGCATGGTGTGGGCCAGGGACTCGTTGAACTCCTTGACTGCCTTGGCCTTCTCGCCGATGAGGCTCATGGCAATGCCCACGAATACGGCAAAGACAACGATGTGGATCATTTTGCCCTCGGCAAAGGAGGAGACGATGTTGGTGGGGATGAAGCCGAGAATAACGTCGGCAAAAGAGGTGCTGACGTTCTCGTAGGTCTGGGACAGATCGAAGGAGCCCAGATCCACGCCCACGCCGGGCTTGAGGATCATGCCGCCCAGAATGCCGAAGGCGGAGGCCAGAATGGTGGTTGCCACATAGATCAGCAGGATCTTGCCGCCGATACGGCCTACCTGCTTGACGTCGGTGGCGCTGGAGATACCCATGACCAGAGAGGCAAAGACAAAGGGAATGATGGTCATTTTAATGAGGTTCAGGTATCCGTTGCCCACGATGTTGAGGACGGTGTTGATGATGATGTCATCACGGACGTAGCTGCTGGGGACAAAGCACAGGATGGCACCCAGAATCAGGCCCAGGATCATGCCGATGATGGATTTTTTGCCCAGAGAGGCGGCTTTTTTGCTTTCAACGTTTTCCAATGTAATTCCTTCTTTCTACTTTAAGTAGTCGGGGTGTGGCTTCTCGCATCGCTACTGTTTCCATCTCCTCCTTATGTTCCTTCGCAGCGAAGGTAGTTCCAGGCGCGCATCAGGGTGTTTTCATCCCCAAAGGCACCTGATTTTGTAACGATGGGAAGGCCCATGGAGGGGCCGTCATCCATCAAACCGGCGGGGGTACCACATTGTACCTCCTCCAGAAGTCGAATTCTTGTGGCCTGAAGACTGTGGCATACGGCCACGGCGGTGTCTCCGCCCACCAGGATCAGCCCATTATACAGGGCCGGATCCAGCAGCTCCAGCACCTGGCCCAGCTTGTCGGCCAGCTGCCGCCCAAATTGACGGACCGTCAAGCGGTCGTCGCCGAAGCCGGTCTGACTGCAAAAGAGACTGTCAAAGGTCAGGATCGCGCCAGACTCTGACCGCAAGAGAACCGTCAGGGCCTCGGCGGCTTTGTGGATCTCGCCAGTATCGGGGCCCTCTAACAGCCGGTCCGGATCAATCCGGACGGTATGGAGCCCGTGTATCTCCTCCAGCTGCTGAACCTGCCGGGCGGTCTCCTGCTTCCTGGATCCGGTAATGACCAGAATCCTTTGGGCCTTAGGCCGCGGACTTTTCGGCTGCGCGGAAGGGCTGATGGGTATGGCCGCGGCCAGAGCCGCACTGCCGCAGTAGACTGGCGCAGCTTCCAGGGCATGGCCAATTTCCGCTACCAGGGAGAGATCCTGCTCCGTTACCGCGTCAAACAGGCAGATCACGGGGCCCGGCTCCTGGGACAGAGATGCTGCCAGCCCTTTGCCCATGGCTCGGAGAGCGGAGAGCGGGACGTGGCGGATGGATACGCCGGAGCGGCAGGTGAACAGCGTCAAAAGATCCTTTTGGGTGCCGTCCGGCAGCTTCAGCATGCCATCCTCCACGGTGCGGCCCATGGCCGGAAAGCTGGGGGCCACCAGGGCAATCCGGCGGCCGGAGGCCCTCATGACGGCCTCTAATTCTTCGGGGGGATTGCCCCGCATCAGAGAGTCCACCTTCTTAAATACCAGGTCGGAATCCTGAATGCCTAATTGCTGACAAACGCGCTGTGTATGCTGGCCGGCCTCCCGGGGCCCAAGCTCGCGGGTGCTGGCATTGACGGAAAGCGCGGTGTCAGCTTCATGATGGTGCATGGGCCACTCCGGCGGGCCCACCAGCACCGTTGTGGGAATGCCGCGCTTTTCAAACTGAATGCCGGTATCGGTGGCGCCGGTCAAATCGTCGGCGATGATGATATACATGGATACCGCCTCATTTCTCAGCGGCAGCCTTCTTGGCATTGGCCATACGAATGGCATAGTCCATGGCGTTCACCAGGCTCAGCTCGTTTGCAACGCCGGTGCCCGCATGGCCAAAGGCCGTGCCGTGATCTACGCTGGCCCGGATAATGGGCAGCCCCAGGGTCACGTTCACACCGGCCACGGCATCCCAGCGCCCCTCGGCCTTGTTGTAGACAAAGCCAACGACCTTCAGGGGAATGTGGCCCTGATCGTGGTACATGCACACCACGATATCGTACCAGCCGCCCAGGGCCTTGGAAAAGGCGGTATCCGGGGGGATGGGGCCCAGGGCGTTGATGCCTTCGCTTTTGGCCGCCTCAATGGCGGGGGTGATCTCCTCGATCTCCTCCCGGCCAAACATGCCGTCCTCTCCGGCGTGAGGGTTGAGGCCGCACACGCCTACCTTGGGCTGCTGGATGCCCAGCTCCAGGCAGGCCTTATGGGCGATGCGGATCACGTCCAGGACCCGATCCTTCTTCACCCGGCCACAGGCCTCACGCAGGGACACATGGGTGGAAACGTGAACCACCCGCAGGTCGTTGTGGGCCAGCATCATGGTATATTTGTCGGTGCCGGTATAGTGGGCGTAGATCTCGGTATGGCCGTTGAAGTGGTGGCCCGCCAGGTTCAGCGCCTCCTTGTTCAGGGCATTGGTAACGGTGGCGTCCACCTCCCCGGCCATGGCCAGCTCGATGACCTTTTTGACGCATGCAAAGGCGGCGTTGCCGCACATGGGATCCACCTTTCCATAGGAAAATTTGTCCCAATCGATCAGCTCCAGGTGCAGCACATCGATGGTGCCGAACGTATAGAGCCCCTGGCTGGGCTCCTCCACCTGATGGAGCTGTAATTCCTGATGGCCCGTTACCCGCAGCGCATCCCGAATGCACTTGATATCACCGACCACCAGGGGGCGGCAGCGCTGATATACGGCGGCGTCTGCCAGCGCCTTTACGGTGATCTCCGGCCCGCAGCCAGCGGGATCACCCATGGTAATTCCTAAAATCGGACGATTCACATGACCCCTCCTTTTCGTTGTTGTTTATAGCACGCTTTGGTAGATGGCCCGGATCTCGTCCAGGGTCAGATCCTTGCGGTTGTTATCCAGCAGACGGCGCTGCTGACTGCCGGAGGTGACTAAGAAATCCAGATCCGAGGGCTTTACGCCGTAGGGCTTCAGGTCCGTGGGGATCTCTGTCCGGCGGATGACCTCCTCAATGGCGGCGATGACCCGATGGGACTTTTCCTCGTCGGTCTCGCCATGGTACTGGGGGAACACGCCGTCGCACAGGGCAGAGAGCTGCTTCTCGCAGGCGGGGCGGTTGCAGCGCATGACCTGGGCGAAGAGAATGGCGTTGGAGACGCCGTGGGCAATGTGGAATTTGCCACCCAGGGGATAGCTGAGGGCGTGTACTGCGGTGGTTCCGCTGCCGGTGATGGCCACGCCGCCGTAGAAGGCGCCCAGCATCATGGCTGTTTTGGCCTCCATATCCTCGGGGTGCTCATAGGCCCGCACCAGGTTCTCAAAAATCAGCTTAGCGCCGGTCAGGGCGAAGGTGTCGCTGAAAGGGGTGGCCTTCAGGGAGGTGTAGCACTCCACCACATGGGCCAGGGCGTCTACGCCGGTGGCGGCCACAATGGACTTGGGCAGATGGCGAATGGTATCGGGATCCAGCACCGCATAGTCCGGGATCATCGCGTCGTTGACAATGCCCTGCTTGACGCTCTCCTCCGGAATGGCCACGATGGCGTTGCAGGTGGCCTCGGAGCCGGTGCCGCAGGTGGTGGGCAGGAAGATGGTCTTTACCTGCTTGCGCCCCTGGGCGGGATCCTTCAAAAGGTCACGGATGGTGTAGGGGGCGCCCTTGAGGATGGAGCAGAGCTTTGCGGTGTCCATAACACTGCCGCCGCCCATGGCTACGATCAGATCACAGGACATGTCCTCCAGCTGCTGGGCGATCTTTTCCACATCCAGATAGCTGGGCTCCGGAGGAATATCGTCCAGCACCTCATAGGAGATGCCCTCCAGGGCCGAAAACAGCCCGTCGCATACGCCGCACTGGCGCACGCCCTTGTCCGTGAAGACAACGATTTTTTTTGCGCCCTCCCGGTGAATGATCTCCGGGACGTTCTTTACGCTGCCCTGGCCCAGATAGGCACAGGTGGGCATTTTCAGGGTACTGATCATTGTACGATGCCTCCTTAGCGCTTGTAGGCCGCATAGTAGCGGTCAATGGTCTCCATAATGGCCTTGTCGGTCTCCTCACTGACCATGCCAAAGGGCTTTCGGCAGGGGCCCAAGGGCTGGCCGATGAGGTTGGCGGCCCGCTTGACGATGGAATTGGGGTTGCCGTATTTGAAGCAGTCACGGATGGGCTGGATGCCCTGCTGGGCGGCCTCGGCGGCGGCCAGGTCTCCCTTGGCCCAGTTTTGATAGATGCTTACCATCATCTCCGGCAGAATATTGGCCACGGCGGTGATGCCGCCCTTTCCGCCATGCTCCAGGGTCTTGAGGATCAGGGCGTCGTTGCCGGACAGCACCGAGAAGGTCTCCGGGTCTGTGCCCTGGATATAGGCCAGAATGTTTTCAAATTTGCCGCTGGAATCCTTGACGCCCCGGATATTGGAGAAGTCCCGGGATAGCCGGGAGACGGTCTCCGGCTCAATGGCGCAGCCGGTGCGCATGGGGATGTTGTACATCACAATGGGCAGCTCCACGGCCTCGGCGATGTCCGCATAGTGCCGGTAGAGCTCCTCCTGATTCAGCGCCGCAAAATAGGGCGTAATGATGGACAGAACATCCACGCCGATTTCCTGGGCGGCCAGAGACAGGTCGATGGTGTCCTGGGTGCCCACGCAGCCGGTGCCGGCGTAAATGGGGACCCGGCCATGGGCCTCGTCCACGCAGATCTCCATGACCCGCGTTTTCTCGTCTGCGTTCAGAATATAAAATTCTCCGTTGGTGCCCAGGCAGAAGATGCCGTTGACGCCGGCGGCGATATGGCGGTTTACCTGTCGGCGGATCTCTGCTTCGTTGATGCTGCCGTCCTCGTGCATGGCCGTGGCCATGGCGGCGATGATGCCTTTGATCTCCATAGAGGGATGCCTCCTTATAGTATGCGTGTTGCGTTTTCAAACCTTTATATACTATTTACCACAGAGAATTTAACAGTGCAATGTAGATATCTACTATTTTGTGTTACATGTTGCAACATAAAACTGCGTGTTGTATAATGGTAACGAATGCAGCACAATGAGTGATGCAAATTGAAACGGATGGTGAAGTCTATGATCTCCTGTCGAATCCTGGTGATCGCGCCCTATGAAAGTATGAAAAACATCCTGCTCAACATGTGCAGGGACCGGCCTGAGATCCATTTGACGGTGCTGGTAGGCGACCTCAGCGAGGGGGCCCGGCTGGTCCAGGAGATCCGGGAGGACGAATACGACATCGTGATCTCCCGGGGAGGCACGGCGGAGGTGCTGCGGACCCTGGTGTCTATCCCCGTGGTGGAGATCCAGCTGTCCAGCTATGATATCCTGTCCTCCCTCAAGCTGGCGGAGAGCTACACCGGACGGTATGCCCTGGTGGCTTATCCCAATATCGCAAGGGTCGCTACTATGCTCTGCGGCGTGCTGCAGTACGATGTGCCTATCTATTCCATCTCCCAGGGCGCTACGCTGGAGAGTACCGTGGACGAGCTGATCTCTCAGGGGATCTCTCTGATTATTGGCGACGTGGTGGCGACCCGGTACGCAAGGCAGTGCTCGCTGGATGCTATTTTGATCACCTCCGGGGTGGAGAGCCTGGAAAACGCCATCCATCAGGCTCTGCAGCTTCATCAGCTTCTCTCGGCGGTTCGGGTGCGGGATGCGCTGCTGGAGCGCCAGGCCCGCCAGCACCAGTGGGAATTGGCGGTGCTTCAGGAGGATCTGTCGGTGTTTTGGGAGAGCCCTTCCCTGACGCGAAAGCCCCGGCTGCGAAAGCAGATGCAAAAGCTCTCCGGACAGCTGCTGTCCGGAGAGGATACGGTGCAGATACGGCGGATCCAGGAGCAGCAGTGGAAGATCTCCTGCCAGCGAGTGCCGGTGGAGGGAAGCAGCTACTTCTTTTTGCAGGCGGAGCCGCTGCCTGCGGCCATCCTGCGGGACGAGGTGGTGAGCTATCGCAGCTATGAGGACATCTCGCCCCAGTATTTCAAGCAGTATATCAATTCAGCACTGCACCAGAATCTCCAGCGCTATGCGACCTCTCGGGCGCCGGTGCTGATCCTGGGAGAGATCAGCACCCATAAGGATCGGGCGGCCAATGTACTCTATGCCAATGGCCCCAACCGGGATCGGCCCATGTGCATCGTGGACTGCAGCCGGGCGGACAATAAGTTCTGGCAGAGCTTTCTCACCAAAACGGACTCGCCCCTCTACGATGTGGGCGGAACCTTCTACTTCAAAAACTGCGGCGGGCTGAGCCGGGAGCAGGCGGATACGCTGGCCCGGCATGTGATCGCGGGGAAAAACAACCGCTTCCTGTTTTCCGTGGTGCTGGACGGCCCCCAGGCGGAGGATGCGCCCATCTGTCAGGTGCTGCGGCAAAAGTGCTCCTGCCTGACTCTGCGGATGCCGCCCCTCCGGGAGCGCATGTTTGAGATCCCGGCTCTGTGCAGCCTGTACCTCAGCGAGTTCAATGCCGAAAGCACCCATCAGGTCATTGGGCTGGTGCCGGAGGCTCAGGAGCTGCTGCAAAGCTATCCTTGGCCCGGTAACATCGACCAGTTGAAGCGGGTGATCCGGCAGCTGACTCTGCTGGCGGATCGGCCCTACATCTCTGCGGAGAGCGTCCGACAGCAGCTGGCCCTGGAGTCCCCGCAGCCTGTGGGGGAGCAGCAGGGCTTCGACACCAGCCGCACACTGGAGGAAATGACCCTGGAGCTGGTGAAGCTGGCGATCCAGCGGGCGGGAGGCAACCAAAGCAAGGCGGCCGCGCAGCTGGGGATCAGCCGCTCCACCCTGTGGCGGATGCTCCAGAGGAAGGGAGAGCGGAAGGAGACCGCAAGCTCAGAGCAGAAGGGCTGACAGTGCATATAAAATGAGGAAGAGCCAGAAACCGTGCGTTCACGATTTCTGGCTCTTTGGCCGTTATAAGCGGCAGCTGCACCATGCGCATTGCTGATATGTCCCATGACCGTCAAAATCCCACATCCGCCGCATCCCACGCATACCCATGCTGGCGGAGCAGCTCCCCGGGGCGGAAGATCCACGGCCCGCAGGATCCTAGTCGCTTTGTCCTAGAGAGCTCCCCGGTCACGTCCACATGGCGGAGGCCCGTGGGCGTCTCCACCGCGTTCCACATATGGGGCGCGCCATGGAGGGCTCCGGGAACCACGCAGCAGGGCAGGCGGAGCTGCTGGCAGTACAGCAGGAACAGCTTGGGGATCCCCTCACAGACGGCGGTATGCCGCAGCAGGGGACCGAGCATGGTATGGCAGAGAAGGGCGTTTTCCTTGCCGGTCTCCTGGTATTCAAGGTCGGTGGCGATGTAGGCGGCGAGCTTTCGATAGGAGCGGATGTCCGGCATGCTCCGCAAAATGGTCAGCTGATTCGCCACGGTATTTTGGCAGGCGGGGAGGATGGATTCTGGCAGCAGCGGGGAGAAGATCAGGCCCCGGCACAGGCCCGTGGCGTGGGAGGCAGAGACTCGATAGTGCCAGAAATCCACATAAAAGAGCTCCGGGTGATCCCGGTGGACGGCCTGGGCCGCCTGGGCGGCATCCGCAGGGGAAACATAGGACTCCAACACGATCTCGTACTGATACCGGAGCAGCGATGCGGTGATCTGCCGGTAGACAGGTTGGAGCTCCGCAGGAAGCCGTGACCGGTAATGGGTGGGGGAGATTTTGTTACCATTCATAGCCGCACTCTCCGCAGACCCATTTGGGCGTGTTGTCCTCCATGACCTCGCTGATCTTGTCCCGGCCGCTGTGGCAGATGGGGCACCAGTCCACGTCGATCCCCTTGATGGGGCCGGACTGCCCCATGACCTGGGAGTGCATGGTGGGCGGCCGGTAGGATGGGCGCGGGGAGATATGGATGGAGCTGTCCTGGTAGCGGTAGCCGCGCCGGGGGAGAATCTTGATGGGGGAGGCCATAGTCACTTCCCCCTTTTGCCTTTTCTGCGCTTGTTTTTGCGCTTGCCGTAGTTTCGACTGGGACGCAGCCCCTTACGGCGGCGCTTGTCATCGGGCTCCGGGAGGACTGGGGCGGCGGGGGAGGGCACCAGAATAGACGGGACCTCCAGCGCCGCCGGGCCCAGGAAGGTCTTTAAGATCTCTCGGTGGGGGTTGAGCACAACGGAGAACTGGGCGGGATTATTGAAGTTGTCGCGGATGTTCTCCATGTCCGTACCAGAGAGGAACACCGGCAGATTGTTGGGGTGGGAGTGGATCCAGCCCAGCAGGGCAAGCTGCTTGGCCGCCTCGGGATCCGATGCGGCTAGCTCATCCTGAAGCTGGAAGAACTTGCGCTGGAGGCGGATATTCTCCATGGCGGGCCAGTCCAGATACGCGGCGGTGCCAACGGCGTTTACGGCCGGAAAGAAATACTCTGCCAGGGCCTGGACGGTGCGCTCCTCCTTGCGGACATAGCGGCCCACCAGCCAGCCGCCCTGCTCCACCCGGTTGGGCGGGTAGTCCATGCGGCCAATGCCGAAGTAGCTTGAAATATCTGCTCCGGCAGCCTCAGAGATCATCAGGAGGCTGCCGCTGTTGCTGAGCTTGTTCATACGATCATCCTTTCTCATGCGCTGAAAATACTAAGCACCACACCGAATACCAGGATCACCACGAAAATGGCCGCGAGCATATGGAAGACGGCGGCCAGCACGGTGATGGCCAGCTTCACGGCGATCCACACCAGGTAAGGGGCCACCGCGGGGAGGAAAGGGAGCCAGAAGCCCCAGGATCTCTGCCGCCAGCAGCGGGCCGCCGCCGAATGGTTCTGGATGATAACTGCCGTCACAACGGCCATGGCCAGAGTGAAAAAGCAGACGGTGTTCTGACTGATGCCGCCATAGGCTTCGCGGATGGTGGGCGCGAACCACTGGAGAAGCGTCATGGATAAAAATACGGCGAAAATGGAAAGGATCCATAGGATCACTGGATCCCGATGGAGGGTAGTGACGCGGATGGGGGCTGCGGCCTGGGGATTGATGCTCTGGGCTGTGAAGGGTTGGCCACAGACCGGACAGGTGCCGTCCGCAATATACTCCTCCTTCACCAGCGTTCTGCAGGCCGCGCACATGCAGAGCCGGTCCCCCAGCTGATAGGGGGCGTGGGTCACGGCGTCATACTCGCCCCGGTACTGGCTGAAATTGCGCTCCGTTAAGACGATCACATGGCGCATGGGCGCACCTCCCTTCTCTGAAAGATCGTCAGCCCTCGGCCTTGGCGAGGTTCGGCAGTACGGCGGGGAGATCGCCGTCCAGCTCCAGGAACAGCGGCAGCTGCTCCTCGTCGATGGGGTCTAATTCAATGATATGCAGGGGCGGAATGCCCAGGGCACGGAGCGGCATTGCCAGGATCTTCGGCTCGGCGTTCCAATCAAAGCGGTACATGGAGACGGCTTCAGAGGGCTGCACCGGCTGATTCTTTGCTGCCATGCAGGCCTCACAGAGCAGATCCTCGTCATGGAGGGTAAACTGAGGACGATAGACGTTTATGGGCGCGCCGCAGTGCTTGCACTTGGCGGCGGCGATAAAGGCGCGGTTGGTGATCTTGGCGCAGTCTTTAAGAATGGAGAGGTAGTAGCCCTGGCCGCAGTGCTGGCTGGCCCAGGTCAAAACTTCCTCCAGCGTGTTGTCAGCGGAGAGGGGCGTTTTGCGGATGCCACCGAAGTCCTCATAGCGGATGTGGTTGTCGCAGTCGGTGCGCACATGGAACTGGAAGCCGCGCAGCTGCATACCGCCGGACTGGAAAATGGTCATGCGGCCATAGCGCGGATCATAGGCCGGGCTTGGCTCCTGCATATTGTGGAGGGCCTTAATGAGCCGGTCAACGGCCATGCCGCCCACCTGGGAAGCTGAGGTGATGATGGTGGCGGCGCGGCCCTGGGCAGCTGACTTCTTCAGAGTGACGTCGCAGCTGTTCCGGACGCGCACCAGGGCGTCTGCCTCCTGCTGGGCGGTCATGGTGCAGGCGTAGCAGGGGGTATCGGTATCGCCGGAGGAGCAGAACAGAGTCCAGTCGAAGCCGTCGATGCCGGTGTCGATGCAGGGCTTGCCCAGCAGCTTGGCGATACGGGCCACATAGAGCCGGGTCTCCAGATTGTCCACACAGTTGATGATGGCGTCGTACTGATTCAGCACGCCCTCGCCCAGGCCGGTGCAGATATCGGTGTTCAGATGATCCACCACTGGGGCCGCGGCGGTGGCCATGCCGGAAAAGCCCTCTGCCGCAAGGGCCGCCTTCTGCTCGCCCACATCGCGCTTTGTAAAGAGGGCGGTGCCGGGGAGATTCGTGTCAGAAACGGTGTCCATATCTACGATAAAGACCGTCCGGAAGCCCACCAGGGCGAGATTCTTTAGGACCTCATTTGCCGTCCGGCCAGCACCCAGCACCGCGATCTTTGCGTGATCGATGACGCTCTGGCGGAAGCCGGGGATGCGCTCCTGCCGGTCTGTGATCTTTTCGGGCATTGTATTACCTCCTTCATTCGGTTATACGGTAGGGCGGGTGACAGCTGCACCCGCCCCGATGCGTTTGTTCTCAGCCGGCCTTGCCGGGGTTTGCCACGTCCAGGACATCCATATCATGAATGCCGTTGTCCTCCAGGCTCTTACTCTGATCCAGGGCTACCTCGCTGTTGCCGGAGACCACAACGAAGTTGCTGCCGTGCAGGATGCCGCGGTCAGAGAGCTGCTCCAGCAGATCGCCCAGGATGCAGTCCGGGGTGGTTTTGCACTCGTTCTTTACATTGTTGAAACGAATAAATACAGTGATTTCTTCCATTTGTAATTCCTCCTAAGTTGTGTTGGATGATGGGTGGAGCGGTATCTGTGGCTGGAGCCGGGCCTCTTAGCGGGCCTTCGGATCAGCTGCCTACAGGATATCATGGGTGAGGGGGGATCTTCCAAGGAGGATCCCCGGGGCGATGCGGGAATCTCGGCTGATTTTCCAGGAAAACCGGAAGCGGGTCATGCGGTGGGGCGGGGGAAATCGATGCGGCCGGTGGGGAATTTGCTCCGGTGGGACGAATAGTAGTGGGCGGCATCAGCATTGGCGGGGGAATTTATGTCGGTGTACCGGGGATCGCCCGCCAGCACATGGCCGATGTTGTTCATGAACTCCCAGAGCCACATGGTGCTGCCCTTGTACATGGAGCCATAGCAGAAGCGGCCGCTGGTGTAGACGTTGGGCAGGAAGGGAAGGTCGCCGCTGACGATGGTGGCCTCGGGGGGAGCGTAGGGGTAGTTCTCCGGAAGCGCAAACTGAACGGTGATCTCGCGGGCCTTCTTCACCAGGCTGCCTGTTTTGACCATATACGGGTTGCGATAGATGACCAGGTACTTCCGCACATAGGGGGGCTTTTCTCCGGGGGCGATCTTCAGCTTGTAAAACGAAACGATGGGGAGGCGGCAGATGGCCTTGTATTCGTTTTCGATGCGAAGACGCTGGGCATTGGATGAGAGTGTGGACATGGATCGGTTCCTCCTTCATATTTGGGATAGGGGTGCTGCTTGTCTGCCTATAAGGTACCATAGCCCCGGGGGCATGATAAAGGGAGACTGCCCCGGTCTCAGCAGGAAAACAAGGAGAATTTTCCGGAATTTCAGCTTCCGGGCAAAACAAAACTGCGAGAGCGCCCGGTCAATCCAGACGCTCTCGCAGTGATTTTTAGTTTGTTCGGTACAGCGGCTCAGCCACCGGCGGCAGGTGGGGCATCGAAGGACCGTCCGATCACAAATTGGCTGTAATCTGCCTGAAGGGCATTCAGCCAGCCAGGCTCCAGGGGCTCCAGATCCTTCTTCACCAGGTCAAAATGGTTCCGCTCCCGGTCTGTGAGCTGATCCTTCCGGATCTGAGCGGATGGGAGCCCGCGGCAGATATCCCCAGACCAGTATCGGCCAAAGCGCTCCAGCGGCCAGCCGAAATGCCGGAGGCACACTGCAAAGGCGACCTGATCCATGTCAAAATTGTATATGGATTCGTCATAAAAGTGCTCCAGCAGCAGGCTTTGCCAGGTGCCCGTCCACTGCTGGGGTGGCTCCGGATCCTCCATCAGCGGAGGGAATGCCCCCAAAATGCAGAAGAGCCGTTTCAGCTCATAGAGCTCCGTGTTTTCCATCGGAAGTCTGGGGGACTTATGGAGAAGCGCCGGAATGGGGCAGCTCAGGATCCGGCTGCGCACCAGCCTCAGCAGCTGAGTGTCCAGATAGGCCGGGACGTTCTCGGCTCCGGGAAGCCGCGCCAGCCACAGCTCGGTGAGGGCCTCCACAAAGACTGGGGACTGAGATTCCCGTGCGCGGTCGGACAGCGCGCGCAGCACATGCTCCGGCAGCACAGGCTTTGGGATCAAAACCGCCACAGGCTGTTTGACGTGCCTGGTAATGGCCCGAAAGCCGGCCTTCCGCATGGCGGCAGTCAGCTGGGCCATGGCCCTTGGCGGCTGCCGGAGGCGCAGACAATGAAGCCGATAGGCGCAGTACAGCGCGCTGATGTCTTGGGAATTCCCCTGGACGGTTTCGCAGCACTCCGCCCGGAATGTCTCGAACCATTGGGGATCCTCCGGTATCGCCGGGGCCTCCGGGCCGGAGAAGTCCCAAAGGGGCTCCTCGTCCATCACAGTTCGCGCGATCAGGGTCAGGCCCTTTGCGCCGACATAGCGCCCCGATTCATCCTCCGTTCTGAGCAGATCGATAAAATACGCCAGAATGTCCGTCCCGTCCTGAACGGCCTTGGCCCAATGGGCGTAGGTCAGGGCTTCCAGGTATTCGTCCCTTTGCGGATCAGGACGCTTTCGGAAGGCGGCGGTCAGGGAGCGGCGGTAGGAATAGGCGGAGGAGGTGGCGAGGCAGGACAGAAGCAGCCGCTTCTGCGCGGGGCTCAGGAATGGGCTCCGGAACAGGGAATCGCAGAGGACCCCGGCCTTCTCCGCGCTGACATAGAAGCCGTCGTCGATGAGGCCGCTGAGGATCTCGGGATCCTGGCAGTTCCGGAACACCGCATCCTCAAATTCGTCCAGCTCATAGGCACCGTTGTTCTCCATGTCGGAGATGACATAGCCCAGAATATCTGCCCAGCGGCTCTCACTGACATGGGGCAGGATGACGCCGATGGGGTCGGGCCTGGAGAGCACCGGATCCAGCCGCATATGGCAGCAGGCATAGGCCGTCAGAAACTCCTGATAGGCCCGGATGGGAAAGGTGTATTCCGGCTCCTCGCCGGTGTCGTTCTTTTCAATGATGCCGATGCTGGCGGCCATCCTGTCCAGGCGCTGGCAGATGGAGTCGGGGGTCATTTGGATGAACTGGGCCGTCTGGAAGTTCAGGTGCCGAAAGGACGGCAGCAGGGCCCCGAGCCCGGAGCGGCTGATGGACATGGATTGCATGAGCTGGAGCTGATAGGCGATGAGCCCCAGAAACAGCAGGGTGTCGTCAAAGACGTCCTGCTGGCGCTCGGGCTCTAGGTGGCTTGTGATCTTCCCCCAGAGGGAATCGTAGAACATTCGCCACTTGTTGGGGGAGACGGCGTTGTTTACGATCTGCTGGAGCATCACGGTCAGCTCCAGGGGCGTGCGCATGAGCTCCCGGAGAAAGGCGTACTTGTCCTCCGTCTGAATGGAGCGGAGCACATACAGGTATTCCTCCAGGAGCGGCGAGCCCGACTGAGTCACCTGGATCCAGTTCTCGCAGTAGGACAGCATATCCGCCTCGGACAGCGGCATGATCGTCCTGCCGTGGAAGCGCATGGCGCGGAGCCGCTCCTCCACACCGGGCTCGGACAGCCCGGCGACTCTGGAGGACATCAGGACCATGGTGCTGGGGTATCTATTTAGATAGTCCTCCAGGGCACGCAGAAAATCATACCGGGTGCCGTCCGGCACCTCGTCCAGACCGTCGATCAGAAGCAGAAAATGGCCGTTTTCCACCCGGATCCAGGCCTCGATTTCTTCTTCGGCATAGGGCTCATCAGCTAAGGCAGCGGCGGTGCTGGAGAGAATAGCCCGGTCAATGGAGTAGTCCCCTTCACGAAGCGTTCTGAGGCGGATCAGCACCGGGATCGGATCCAGAGCCCTGGCTCCGCGCCAGGGGAGCGCATACTCCGTCTGGGGGCCCAGGGCCTCCAGCTCGCAGATGGCCTCCGGGTCATCCGCTGGACGGGTCTGAAGAATGCTGTAAAAGAGGGCCAGGCGGTTTAGAATCGTGGTCTTTCCACAGCCCGCGCTGGCCAGGGCCAATACCCGGCAGCCGCTCCACAGCAGCTTTCCGGTCATAGACTGATCCGCCTCGGTGAGCAGCGCGTTGGTGTGCTCCATGCTTGCCGGATCCTCCGGCTTGTGCCTCATGTCGTTGGGGTCGGCCTGGGCCTGGACAGAGACATCGGACAGGATCCGCTTACTGGCATTGACCGTGTTGAGCCCCGGCACGCCGGAGATAGAGAACTCGGCGGCGCTGGCAGCTCCAGCAATGGAGAGCGCGCCGGAGTGATATGCCTCCATCCGATTTTGGAGCCGGAGCACCGATGAAGCGGCGGCGGGCCTGCTGCGGCAGCGCTGTATGTTCTTCTGGAGCTGGGAGGCCGTCTGCCGCAGAAGGTTTGCCCGGGCTTTAGCGGCCAGACGCTTTGCCAGCAGCTGCCCCGCAGGGCTGTCTGCGGGATAGGATCTGGCTGGGGCGGCCTGGGCCTTGGCGGAGGGGGACGCAGTCTTTCCGGCATGGTCTGAGACGGCGGAGATATGGTGGATCCGTTCAGCATACCGGTCAAAGGCGTACTGGCCCTCGTCGATCCGAAGGGGAAAGAACAGCTTCCGCAAGTCCCACTTCTCGCCGCTTGCGCGGTCGATCACGATGCCTGCCAGTCTAGCCTCTACTGCTCGGCAGTAGAGGCTGGTGGTGAGCGGTTTCTTCGTCATAGAACTGGCTCCTTCGCGTGTTACTCGGTCATATCCTCGACCATGTCGTTGATCTTGGAGAGGATCTCTTCCTTTTCCGCATTCTTAAACTTGCCGACGCTGTATTTCTTGATGATGGGATACGCATCGTTATCCACGGCACTGCTGATGACGACACGGAACATACGCAGAAAGTCAGATTTGACGATGCCGTGGGTAATGGGATAGGAATACTCATAGCAGATCTCGCCGTCCTTTTCGTCATACTGGAAGCAGCCGTAGCGCTTGGGATAATTGGCGGTAATCAGTGCCCGGCAGAGGGGATAGGCGTAGAGCGGGTCGGCAGTAAAGGGAAGGACAGCCTTGATCCGGCAGTTCCTTGGATCATCTTCCACATAGACGTTCATGCGCAGATTTACGCCGTTTACACGGCAGTCCAGCTGAAAGACGGTGAGATCGGAGCGCAGCGCCCGGGAGCTGTAGTGGAGCTCCTGGTCATCCAGCGCCTCCTCTACAACAGCCACGGCCTCTGCCATGAATGCGGCGCTATCCACCTCGTCCTCGCCATCCATGGCGTCCACAGCGTCCTGAAGCACGCTGCTCAGCGCACGCTGAATGGCCTCGGCGCAGTCCTCGTCGGTGGGGGCATCCCCGAGGGCTGTCTGTTCTTCTTCCAGGGCGGAAACCAGCTCCTCAAGTCCATCCTGAGATCTGGCCTCCGCAAGCATTTTTTCCAGAGGATTCATAGCCATAATTGTATCTCCTTTCGGTTCATTGCGTTGTTGTGTCTACAGTATACACCGGACAGCCGCCTTCCGGATAGGGAGCGGAGGGGGTTCTGTCTAGGAAAACGGCCCTATCCGTTCAGGATTTTGCGCTGCTCCGGGCGCAGCCACGCTTTGGTGCTGGAAAATGCGGAGCTCTCCCGCAGACCGGCTTTTTCCGTGGCACTGGGGGCAAAGTCCGGGGAGGACAGCAGCCGGAGCATCAGGATCCGCTGAGAGCGGACCGTATGCTGGCCCTGGTCGCCGATGACCTTTGGGGTCGTGATGTTGGAGCCGTACCGGCCCAAAAGCAGATCCACGATGCCCTCCAGGATCAGCGGCTCCTCCGACCTATCGGTATCGCGCAGGGCCAGATCGATGACCAAGGACTCCGCCAGAGCTGGATCCGTGTGATCCTTCAGCTCGCAGAGGAGCGGGATCAGCATGCCGATGTAATCCCGGGTATTGGTCTGCCGGGCCAGCATGGCCGCTGCGCTCTGGCCCCGATCCCGGGTGCTGGCCAAGGCCCGCTGCATGGCCTTGGCCGCCAGCTGGTAGCGGATCCTGCCGTTGATGAACTGGTAGGCGCTGTCCTCTCCGTCTGCCGGGACGATCAGGCCCACTGCGGAGATGAGAATTTCGTGGAGCTGCCGGAGCGCATCATCGATCATGTCCTGGGTCAGCTCCTCATCCTGGAGCTTTGACACCAGCTCACGCTCCAGGGCCTGGCTGGAAAAGTGCTCCGAGCCGTCGCGGATGGTGTTCAGCGCGATGTTCTGCAAAATCG
The DNA here is from genome assembly GCA_934546685.1 of uncultured Oscillospiraceae bacterium. GTDB lineage: Bacteria > Bacillota > Clostridia > Oscillospirales > Oscillospiraceae > HGM13006. The sequence continues at coordinate 15,721 of CAKTEB010000010.1, read as the reverse complement.
TCAGGAGCTTGGGGCTCTGCAGAATGTCGTTGACCAGGTCGTTCTTGACCCTGTAGTTCGTCCGAGTTTTGCTGACCAGGGTGCTGATGAATTCCTGGGTGATCTTATCATAGGCTGCGCCGCGCTTGGAGCAGAGCACGGAAATCATGTACGGGTTGACGGAGAACTCCTGGCAGAAATGGTTTTCGTCAAAGCTCCGAATCTGCCTTTGGATCTCCTGGGGCTCCTCATTCAAATAATGGCCCCAGTTTTCAATCAATTTGTTGCGCTGCTGAGGGGTCAAATCCTGGATCGCGTAGACGCAGTCCGGGCATTCACGATGGATGGCACGGGCCAGACGATCCATGGTGGCCGGAGACATCTGACGGGAGGTCACGATCACATGGGCACCCACATCCTGGTGCTCCGGGTAGGCGCAGTAGTCGTCACAGAAGCGCCGGAGGGCCTTGAGATATGCGTCCCGCATGGAGCCGGCGGCGATCTCGTCAAAGGAGTCTGCCAGCAGCAGGAGCTTGCCCTGCCGGGCCAGCTCCTGGATATATTTCTGGAGCGCGGGGGTCAGCGCGTCGGCGCGCTGGCCGGAGGCATATCGGACGGCGGAGCGCTGGGGGTTGCTGGCGGAATAGAAGTTATAGCCGCCGGACAGCTTGAACATACAGTGAAAGTACAGGGTCACGAGATCCTGGGCCCAGTCGGCATAGCGCCTGTCATTGTAGCAGAAGGAAAACATGCTGGCGGGGATGAAGATCACATACTTTCCTTCCGGGGCATGCAGCGCCCGGGCCAGCTCGTTCAGGGCGTCGTTGTGGATGTCTTTTGGGAGATAGCCCTTTAACATGCACATGGACAGCATACGCAGATACATGGTCTTGCCCATGCCCGTCTTTGCCATGACGATGGAGCGGGTGCTTTTTAGGGCCAGCGCCATCGCCTGAGCGGGCTCCGCGGGCAAATTATCCTTTAGGAAGCGGGGCTGGATGTAGAAATCCTGGGGCTTGACGTCGGAGCGGCGGAGGGTGATAGAGCGGGGGGCGTAATACTGAATATCCCGGAGCCAGGAGCGTTCAGCGTGTTCAGCGGCCTGGGCGGCATTGAGCTCCGGCTCGAATTGCGTCTCCAGCCAGTGCTGAAGCGACTCCATAAGCTTTTTGTGGGTGTCGTCATCTCTGCCGACCACACAGAAGCAGATGTAGAGTACGGCGCACAGCGCCTTGACGCTGCAGCCCCGCAGATCGGCCAGATTCGGATCTGAGGCCGAGCCAAAGTCCGCCATTTCATATTGGACGGCTTTCTCCAATTCCTTGATTCCGTTGTCCTCCAGCAAATCCACCAGTAATTTGGCGGCAGACGGCCATTTCTCGGGCTGCTGGATCGTCAAAAAGGCGAAGAAAAGCGCGGCATTGTAGGGCTTTTGCACCGTTGCGCTGTTCCCGGCCAGCCATTTTTTGAGGCTGCCGGAGTAATCGTCGCAGAAGGTGGTGATAAACCGGGCCGTGGCGGCATCATCGGAAAATACGTCGGCAAGGGCCTTCTTGGGATCGGCTTGCCGGAGCTGGGCGGCGCACTCGGCCAGAATGCAGCCCAGCTGATAGAGCCGGCTGTCCGCCTGACGCAGCGCGGGAAGCTGCTCGGCCTCTGCCTCCTCTACAGGAAGGCCGGCTTTTTTCGCGGCGGAGACGCATGCTCTCAGGTAAGCTGCCGGCTCCGCCGGAGCCACTGGCGGGCAATCAAACACGAGGCAGTCAAGCAGCTTCCTCAGCAGGGTGGGGAAGTCGGGGAAAATTTCAGGTTTTTCGTACTTCATAAGGCCCCTCCGTTTCTGGCGGTAGATTTTTGGGCGGATGCCGCGTTTGGACGTCTCTTAGCTATCATTATCACGGATGGAGGGGGCGTTGTCAATACATGGGCAGGAAAAGAGATAAAATGGCGGATGCGACAGAAAGAAGACCGCCAGGATCCTCGGGGAAGATCCTGGCGGGTGCGGATTTATTGAGCCCTCTGCATCCGCGCAAACCGCTTTGACGGCCGGAAGTACATCAGTGCGCCGAAAATCAGCAGCATAGTGGCGAACAGGCTGATGGGATAGGCGGCCATGATGGTCCGGAAGGTCTGGCTGTGGGGGAAGACGAACTGAATCCAGGCGATGCGGATCACGCACACGCCCAGGATGGTCAGCAGGGCCGGGGGCAGGGAAATGCCGAAGCCCCGGAGGTGACGGAGCGGCTGGATCAGGGCAGCCTGGACTTTGCGGTGCTGCTGGAGCCCATAGATACCTTGAAATATGAGTATGTTTCTCTGGGGGAGACGGCCCGCTGGGGGCTCCTGATGCCGGAGGACAGCCCCCTGGCGGAGAAGCCGGCGGTGGAAAAAGCGGACCTCTGCGCGGTACCCCTGGTGCTCCACCGCAGGGCGGGCCTGCAGCGGGCGCTGGCCCGTTGGGCCCAGGTGGATCTGGAGCAGCTGAACATCACGGCCGCCTACAACGTGCCCAATGGGGATGCGGCCACCTTTGTGCGCAGCGGACTGGGGTATTTCCTGACCAGTGACAATCATCTGCCCTACCAGCTGGACCCGGGACTGTGCTTCCGGCCCCTGAGTTCGGGGATCGAATTCACGCACGCCTTGGTCTGGAAGCGGTACGCGGTGCTTTCCACGGCGGCGGAGGCATTTTTGCGGAGAATCAGGGAGTAACGGATGGTTCCACGAAAGATACATGAGAGCAGCAGCCATGGATCCGGCTGCTGCTCTCATGTTTTTATCGTGCTGTGCTATTCCGATTCATCTGCTTACACCAGAAGCAGACCGATGAAAAAGCACGCCTGGGCGAGGCCGTTGACGCCCTGCTCCAGCCAGTTCGCCTTGGGATCGCTGGAGTCCAGCCGAAAGGCGAAGACGGTCATCAATACCAGCACCAGCACCCCCAGCAGGAAAAAGACGCAGGCGGGGAAGCCCGTGAGCCCAGCCAGAATCCCCGGGCCGCTGAGGTTCCGCCGATCCACGATCAGCGCCGCCAGCAGCATCAGGAAGCCTGCGGGCATCAGGATCCGCATCTGCACAAACATGGGCCAGATATTCCTCCCGGAGACCGCGGCGATCAGCTTCCACAGCACCTTCACAGCGCCGGAGATCAGGCAGATCGCGGCCCCGGCCATGAACAGGGGACTTGCAAACAGGCCGCCAATGCGGATGGCGGAGAGCCCGAAGAATATCACCGGAACCAGATCTACCAGGGCCAGAGAGACGCTGAAGCCCTCCGGGACGGTGTCCTTTGAAATTTTGTTGTGGGTGCTTGCCATAGGGGCCTCCTTGCAGGTGGGGGTATTGTTTCGCGGAACGTTCATCGGCATATCATTAATCCGCAGCACCCCAGCTGGGAGAGCTCCGAGAATCCCAGGGAGCGATAGAAAGCGACTGTTTTCGGGGTGTTATCTGTAGTCAGCTGAACCTGACGAACCGCGGGGTAACGGGCGAGCACAGCCTTGATCAGTGCCGTGCCGATGCCGTGCCGCTGCTCCGGCGCCACCAGCGTGTCCGGCGCGCCCCACTGGCTGGGGGAGATGCTGTCCGCAAACAGAATGTTGGGGGCGTGCTCCTCCATGATGACCTTGTAGTCCGTGAGCTGCTTTACCTCGGAGAGGGCGGCAGGGAGTCCCTCCACGCCGTGGACAATGGAGCTCACGGCGGTATACAGCGGGAATCGGGTCAGCTGCCGGTTGAGATCCTCCACCTGGCGAGAGCTGCGAAATGGCCCCGGGCGTCTATGACGGGGACATTGTCCTGACGGTTACGGATCGGATCCCCCTTGGCACCTATCCCTTCCGGGCGGGTATCTGCGTCATGGACGGGGCCTATGTGCCGGAGATGTCGGTGAAGGCGGCGGTAGAGGGCGGAAGCTATGACGATCATAAGGCCCAGGTCACCGTCAACAACACCCATATCTCCACCCGGGGCGCGGCCCGGAGCACCATGTTTCTGGCGGGTCACTGCGACGTTACAGTGAACGATTCTGTCATCGAGAGCAAAAACGGCGTTCTTCCGCCGGACTACATCGATACGGTGCCCCCGGCGTTATGCGGGCGGTTCCGTGGATGCTGGGCCTCAGCGGGAACTGCCGGGCCTTTAATCTGGAGGAGCATGCCACGGCCCATTTCAATCGCTGCACCATGAAGGCTGCGGGGTGGGGCGTTATGTCTACCGACGGCGTTCGTAGGGGACGGCTGTACATGAAGGACTCCCATGTGGAGATCACGGGGCACAGCGGCTACGGCGCATTCTCCATCAACGACTGCCTGGTGTCCTTTGAGGACTGCACAGTGCAGGTACCGGACATGGGCCTTATTGTGGCCAACGGCAAGGCCTCCGGGCGGTTCGCCGGAGATACCACCGTGGAATCCGGGCGCTTCGGCGTCCTGTGCTTCCGTAACCTGGAGGGCAAGGTAGAGGTGGAGCCCGGCGTCCGATTCCATACCGGCGAGACGGCCTTCCTGGTGAAGGGCTGCACCCCGGAGTTTTCCGTGCGAGGGGCAGAGTTGAAAAGCGATACGGGCTCCATTATGACCCTGATGGATCTGGACGATCCCAACGATACCGGCGCATATTACTCAGATCCCGTGGGCCCGGACACCTATGTGGAGGGCCGGGATCTCACCACGGCGGTGCCCGGTACGGATGTGGTGGCCCGGTTCCAGGACATGGAGCTGCCCGGCGATTTCTATAACGCTACCACGAACCTCAAGGGCGTCACCGGTACGCTGGATCCGGCTGCCCCGAAGGCCCCGAAAGATCCCCCCTACTCCGGCGGCCCCGGCTCCCCGGATGGACAGAAAACCGGCGGTCCGGGCGGCCCCAGCGGCCCTGGTGCTCCCGGCGGCCCCGGCGCACCGGGGAAGGACGGCGAGATGCCGGAGTTCTTCCGGAAGATGCTGGGTCTGGACGTGCCCCCGGCGAAAAATCTGGCGCTGTTCTTTACAGACACGAAAATTTCCGGTGCCATCTCCTCCGCCACGGCCAAGCATCGGGTGGAGAAGGTCACGAAGTACAACCGGGAGGAGATCGGCGAGGTGAATCTCACCCCCGCTCCCGCTGTGAACAACGGCGTCAGCGTGATAGTGGAGGGAAGCTCCCGGTGGACTGTGACCGGAACCTCCTATGTAAATCGCCTGACCATTGGCCCAGAGGCAGCGGTAGAGGCTCCGGCGGGCAAGCGGCTCCAGGTCACAATAGACGGCCAGGAGGTAAGTCTTGAGGCCGGGGAGTACAAGGGACAGATCGTTCTGCAGATGCTGTGAGGCATCCTGGATAAGCAAAACTGAATGCCAACGCGCCAGGAATCAGCATCGATTCCTGGCGCGTTTCTGGTGGATCCGAGAGCGCCTCTAGCTTGCCCCGGGCAAGCGGTTTACATAGAAGCTAGAAGAGCCCATGAGTCGAGACAGACCCTATTGAGATATTAGGATGCGGGATGCGCTTCGAGATACTGCTGGGGCGTAGTATGGACGTATTTCTGGAAGGCCCGGCGCATGGAGCGGGTATCCCCAAAGCCGCTGAGCTCCGCGGCCCGGGCCATGCTGGTACCGCCGCTGATCCATTCAATGGCCTTGTCCAGGCGCTTCTTTTGCAGCAGGTCTAGGAGGGAATTTCCGGTGCAGCGCTTTACCTCCCTTGTCAGGTAGGAGGGGCTCAGACCGAAGACATCGCAGATGGAGGCTACATTGAGCTCCGAGCAGGTGTAGTGCTCCTCGACGTATTGAAGGAGCGGCGTCAGCCACTTGGGGGAGTGCTGCTGAGCCAGGAAGGAGGCGATGTGGTCGAAAATCAGGTCGATCTTCTCCCGGAGCTTCTCCACGGTCAGGTCGTCCTGGGTCAGGGCCTTTTGGAGCCCCAGCACCTCGTCGAAGATGGCGGGCTGCTCCTGGGTCTGGAATTTGTCCAGGGTGATGAGCAGCAGGCCGAGCTTGGCTGACAGCCGATACCGCAGAGAGAACAGGGAGGGGATAGCCTGCCGAAACTCCTGGTCGATCATGGTTTTCAGCACCTGCCGGGCCTGCTCATATTCCCCCAGCTCCACGCAGGAGAGATATTTCTGCTCCAGCCGCAGTTGGCCGACGCTGTCGTCCTCGGCCAGCTCAAAGTCGTGGTAGCACAGCAGGGGCACGTTGATGCCCATAATGGCCCGATAGTGGTTGATCTCCAGGATCTCCTGATGGGCGTCGGGGATCTCCCCAATGCCGGAGTGAGGGCGGCTGATGGACACAAAGACCTCCAGCCCGTCCCGCTCACAGAGGGTATCCGCCAGCTGGAGCCCCCGGCTGTTGAGGGTATCGATGAAGTTGTCCTTGGGCAGGTGCATGGACGGCTTTGGGGGCTTAGGACACTCATCCGTCTGCAAAATGGCGGCCACGCCGGTGCCCAGACGCAGGGAGGCCGCAAAGGTCTCGGGATAATACTGCTCGATGAGCTGGGAGATGCCGTCCTCATAGACAGCCCGGAAGCCGGAGCGGGCCCCAGCGGCCTCCTCGGAAACAGGCGGAGGCGACAGCACGTTGACATACAGCTCCAGAAAGGCGTCCTTTTTGAGGGAAACGCCCACCCGCTCCAAATCGGCAGCGATCTCCGAGACGGAGCTGAATTCGCCCCGGAGCAGATGCTCCAGCAGCTCCTGACGGCGGCTGCGGAGACATTCCTGACGGAGACGGTCGTTTTCCGCCTCAAGCCGGCGGCATTCTTCCTTCCAGCGCGCGATCTCATCCATGGGGAACCCTCCTGTTTCGTACCTGGGGCCAGCGGGGGCCCTGCAAATATTATACCGGCCCTCCGCAGATCCCGCAAGGGTCTGGAGGTCAGATTCTGGACGAAAATCCGTAATAGTGGCCCTTCTTCCGCTGGGGCGGAGCACATATAATAATTGTATAAATGCTGTACACTAGGAGGGATCGTATGCGAAAGAAAGACTTTACCGCAGAGCAGCTCCTGACCCGCTGGGAGATCCGCCGGGAGGTCCAGAACATCATGGGAAAATACTCCCAAAGCTACTGCATCAAGCGGGAGGGGGCGCTGCCCCGGTTCTGGAGCAGCCGGACGGATGTGAGCCTTGGAGTCAATGACGGCTACTATGTGGGGCCGGAGTCCATCCGGGGCTACTATGGGGCCATCGAGGCGGAGACCGCCCTGGCCAGCCGGCTGATCCGGGCACGGTTTCCGGAAAAGCTGGAGGGAAAGACCGAGGAGGCGTGCTTCGGCGTGGGCCAGATCTCCTACCGGCCCATCGATACCCCTGTCATCGAGGTGGCGGACGACCTGCAGACCGCCAAGGGCATCTGGGTGGTCCGGGGCCTGGTGGAAAAGGTCACAGCTGCCGGGCCAGTCTCCTATTGGGACTTCAGCTACTGGGCGGTGGACTTTATTCTGGAGGACGGCGCGTGGAGGATCTGGCACATGCTGGATCTCCATGAGGTGGACTGCCGGCAGGGCATCAATTTGACGGATACTCCGGAGCCATTGCCGGTGGATCCGGCCTTTGCGGAGATGGACAGCCTTTCCTTTCCTGCTCCGGATAGGCCCTGCTGCCTGAGAAAAACCTACGGCGCGGATCGGGCCTTTACCCCGTCGCCCAGGGTGCCGGAGTCCTATAAAACCTTTGCTGAGACCTTCAGCTACGGACTTTGAAGGAGGCGGACACCATGACGGAATTGGAACTGCATTGGACTCCAGAGGAGCAGGTCTGGCGGCTTTGGGACAAGGAGGAGATCAAGGATCTCATGAGCCGAAGCGCCTACTATACCGCCAACGATGAGCGCCGAAGGGCCATTACCGAGCTGTGGGTGGCCTCCGACGAGAATCGAAAGACCGCATCCCTGGGCTACAACAACGGCTACTATACGGGCCTTGACAACATCATCAAGCACTACGTCAGCGACTGCCGGGATGTGCGCTTTGAAAATCTCCGGGCCATGCACCGGGAGCGGGGGATCGAGCTCACGGAGCGGAACCTGGGCTATGGGGCCGCCTTTGTCCATACCCGCAACACCCCCTATATCGAGCTCTCCGGGGATGGAAAGACTGCCAAGTACATTGGCTATGACTGCGGCCTGTACTGCGTGGGCAATCCCGACGGCACCTCGGACAGCAACTTTACGTTTGCAAAGATCTTTGCGGATCTGATCCGGGAGGGGGAGGACTGGAAGATCTGGCATCTGCTCATCACCTACGATCATATCATCCCCGCCGGAAAGAGCTACGGAGAGCTGGATCCCGAGGCTCCCTGGGGCGCGGATATCGTGGAGCGGGCCTGCGGCGATCCCAACGTTCGGGATGTGGCCTACGATTCCCTCTACGGCTGGGTGGACGTGTGGGAGCGGCTGCCCCGGCCCTATTATACCTTTGACAACGCCAAGGCCTATACCGCAGAGGGCAAGCCCGCCTGCTACAAGATCGGCCTTTACAAGTAAGGGGGGAGACAGCGTGATCTATCAAAATCTGACCTTTGAAGAGCGGCTCCACAATGCCATCGGAGCTCAGGAGATCGAGCAGGTCAAGGCATGGCACGCCTATACCCATGGCATGGGCTACTCTAAGGAGGAGTGGGACGCCATCTGGTATCGGGGCGAGGATGTGACCTGGGCCCATTTCTTTGGACGGATGGTGGGCTGGGATCAGGTGTGGTTCGGCTCCGTCATCAATCCCGAGGAGGGATACTACGAGCGGTACTGCAACCATATCCTGAACTATCCCGGCGCATCCTATTTCGACGCCAGAAGCGTTGGCTGTACGGCCCTCCACTGTCTGGCCTCCGGGGTCATCGAGGTGGCTGAGGACGGAAAGACCGGCCGGAGCTGCTATCTGACGCCCGGCACCATGATGGCTCGCATGAGCCCCAACAAGGTCCGCAACGGCGGCTTCCTGTGGGAGCGCTACGGATCGGACTTCGCCTATGACGAGACCGACGGCAAGTGGTATTACTTTCATGAGCATGTGTGCCCGGATATCGGCTCTGAGTACGGCACTGCCAACTGGGGCCAGAAGATGTATGACGAGGAGATTCACCCCCGCCCCCAGTTCGGCCCGCCGCCCCAGGAGGAGAAGAAGCAGGCCCCAGTCCCCGAGGGCGCACCCGGCGGCTACCGCCCGGTGAAGCCCAGAGGCCCCTTAGGCGGCCCACCCTGCGCGGATCCCGGTCCCCTGCACAACAACGCGTCCATGACCCAGACCGTTCAGAACACTGTGCCCTGGCCGGAGCCCTACAAGACCCTGGATGACGAGAATTCCTACGCCCCGGGGCATAACGACATCACAAAACGGTATTCAGCCCTGAGATCCATTGTAAAGGGCGGCGTCCGACTATAAGAGAAATGGAGGAACTGAAATGAAACGATTGTTATCTGTCCTGCTGGCAATGTGCATGCTGCTGGGGCTGACAGCCTGCGGCGGAGGCGGTACCTCAGCTTCCGAGGAAGCGCCCAAATCGGTCTCGGAGGAGACGACCGCTCCTGAGACCGCCGAGCCCGCCCAGGCGCCGCAGCTGGAGACCTCCTCTGAGCCCTCCGCAGAGGAGGAGAGCACCCTGGAGGCATCCGCGGCAGAGGAGCCGGAGACCCTGGCGCCGCTCAGCTATCCTGTCTCTGACGGCAGCACCACCCTGACCTACTGGTACGCCTATCCGCCCTTTGTACCCAATTTCCTGGACGACGTCTCCAACAAGGAGATCTACCAGGCCATCAATCAGGCCGTGGGCGTGAACATCCAGGTGGTGGGCTACTCCCTGGTCAACGCCAATGAGCAGTTTCAGCTGATGGTGGCCTCCGGGGACTATACGGACATCATCTATTCCTTTGGCAGCAATTACTCCGGCTCCATTGAGGGCGCGGTAGAGGACGAGATCATTACAGATCTGGCCCCCTATCTGGAGGAATATGCCCCCGACTACATGAACTACATTCTGACGGATGACGAGGTGAACCTGGCGGTTCATACGGATGCGGGCTATGTCCCGGCCTTTGCGGGGATCGGCGATGAGAACGTCTCCGTCAACGGCGGCCAGATTATCCGCACCGACTTCCTGGATGCGGTAGGCAAGGACATGCCCACCACCTATGACGAGCTGGAGGACGTGCTGACAGCCTTCAAAAATGAGCTGAATATCCCCTCTCCCTACTGGAGCAATCCCTCGGGCTATGTGGTAGAGATGACGGCGGGCTACGGCGTGTATCCCGGCTTCTATGTGGAGGACGGCCAGGTGAAGTATGGCTTCTACGAGAAGGGCTACTTCGACTATCTGACCATGATGAACCGCTGGTATGAAAACGGCCTGCTGTACGCCGATTTCGCGGCCCAGCAGAATCTCCAGCAGTTCCCGGACAGCAGCCTGGTCACCAACAACCAGGTGGGCGTATGGTTCAACTCCCTCAATGAGATGACCGCCTACACCCCTGAGACCGCCACGGATCCCAACTTCGCCATCACCGGTATGCCGATCCTGACCAAGGAAAAAGGCGACAGCACCCATTTCTGCACGGCCTTCGCCCGGGTCAGCGTCAACAGCGGCAACTTTATTTCCACAAACTGCTCTGACCTGGAGCTGGCCATGGCCTGGTGCAACTACTGGTACACGGACAAGGGCACCCTGCTTGCCAACTACGGCATCGAGGGCGAGAGCTATGAGATGGTGGACGGCAAGCCCCAGTTTACGGATCTTGTGACCAATAACCCGGATATGGCCTTTGATATCGCCATCTCCGTCTACTGCGAATTCAACGGCGGCGGCTACTATGTGCTCAACGAGAAGACCGACTCCAACTACACCGAGGTGCAGCTCCAGGCCCGGAAGAACTGGCTGGAGAACTCCGACGGGGCCAACGTCTATCCCAGCTACGCGGCCCTGAACGCCGAGGAAAGCACGATTTATGGCGCGAAGATCGGCGACGTGAACACCTATGTGGAGGAAATGACCCTGAAGTACATCACCGGCGCGGAGCCGCTGACCGACGAGAGCTTTGAGACCTACCAGGCCACGCTGGACGGCTTTGGCATGCAGGACTGCGTCCGGGTTTATCAGAGCGCCTATGACCGCTATCTGGCAAGATAATTGAGGTATCCCTATGACACTGAAATATCAGCACACCCTTTCGCCGATCCAGGTGGGAGGAAGACTTCTGAAAAACCGCTTCCTGGTGACCCGGTGCGTTTCCGGCGCGTTCCAGGGCGATGAGAATTACCCCGGAGAGGGCATGATCTCCCATATGGCCCAGCTGGCCAGAAACGGCGCTGCCGTAGTGACCTGCCAGGGGGCGGACTGGAAGAAGGATCCCTTCTTCGGCCAGGATGACGACTTCGGCCCCGGCGGCCCTGGTGGCCCCGGGGGACCGGGCGGGAAGGATCCCTGGGGCGTGGGCTCCTTTGCGGGTCCGGGCATGGGAAATCTGGAGATCGAGACCCGGGGCTGTAAGCTGTACTACTCCCATATGACCGATGAGATCCATCTCTACGGCTCCCTGGCCTCCGCCTCCATGATGGGCATTGAACCCCGGAATCTGACGCTGTCGGAGCCCCCGGCGGGGGTGCGGCCCATGGGCCCGCCGGTGAAGACGCACATCGCCTCTACGGAGGAGCTGGAGCATCTGGTGGAGCTCATGGCCCAGCGGGCCTATGCCTTCTCTCAGCTGGGCTTTGATATGGTCTGCTTCTATATGTCCTACGGGAATTCCCTGATGGCGAAATCCCTGTCTCCCGTCCACAACAAGCGCACGGATCGGTTCGGGGAGAAAACAGCGCTGACCAAGGCTGTTTTCCGCCGGGTCAAGGAGCTCTGCGGCGAGGATTTTGTCATTGAGGCTCAGGTATCCGGAGAGGAGAACGGTGGCTACACCCTGGAGGACTTCGTTGGCTACGCCAAGGAATGGGAGGGGCTGGTGGACGTGCTCCAGCTCCGGGCACCGGACATGGATCTGGCCCATCCCACCTGCTTTAACTCCCAGGAGGGGGAGGAGCCCCTGACCCTGCGGTACTCGAGGGCTCTGAAGGAGGCAGGCGTGTCCATCATCACGGCCCCCAACGGCGGTTTCCAGGACTTAGACGAGATCGAGCGGTATATCCGGAACGGCTGGATGGACATGGCCGCCGTGGCCCGGGCCTTTCTCTGTGATCCGGATTATGTGAAGAAGGCACAGGCGGGAGCGGGCGAGGACGTGGTGCCCTGTCTCCGCTGCAACCGCTGCCATTGCCGGGACAACGTAAAGTGCTACGTGAACCCTCAGATGGGGCTGGAGCATAAGATCGAGCGGATGTTCCCCATGGAGACTACCCCCAAAAGGGTGGCAGTCATCGGCGGCGGCCCCGCGGGCATGTGGGCGGCCCTGGAATGCCGGAAGCGGGGCCACAGCGTCACGCTCTATGAAAAGGAAAGCTACCTGGGAGGACAGATGCACCACGCGGATTTTGCGGACTTCAAGTGGCCGGTGAAGCGGTATAAAAACTATCTGGCCATGCAGCTGGAGAAGCAGGGGGTCACCGTGCATCTGGGTACCCTGGCCACGGCGGAGCGCATTGCCGAGGAAAGCTATGACGCGGTCATTGCCGCGGTGGGCGCAAAGCCCAAGCGCCCGGCGGTGCCAGGGGCGGAGGATCCCTCCATTATGGCCGCCAGCGAGGTGTTTGGAAGCAGCGAGAAGCTGGGTCATCATGTGATCCTGGTGGGCGGCTCAGAAACCGGCACGGAGGCGGCGATCTATCTGGCGCGCCAGGGCCATCAGGTCACCATCCTCACCCGCCGGGAGCGGCTGGCCACGGACGCTCAGAATTCCCACTACTACGGCAGCCTGGAGATGGCGATCCGGGAGGCCGGGCTCCAGGCCATCTGTCACGCGAAAACCGTGGCGGTGGACGGAAACTCTGTCACCTATGAGGATCCGGCGGGTGCGGCCCACAGAGTTACCGGGGACAGCGTGGTGGTCTGCGGCGGCATGCAGTCCCTGCAGACCCAGGCCATGGCCTTTGCGGACAGCGCGCCCAGGTTCTTTGCCATCGGCGATTGCAGCCAGGTGGGAAATATCCACACCTGCACCCGCAGCGCCTTCTCCGCGGCCATGCAGATCTAAGGGAAATAGGATAGAAAACTCCGTCGGGACAGGACGTCTCGGCGGAGCTTTTTGCGGTCAGAGTGGGGAAAGCGACAGTCATACATTCGGCGCTTTGCTTCGGAAGTGCAGAAACGACAGGAGCGCTATCGGGCAGAAATAGGCGCACCAGAACTCCAGCAGCGCCCGGGCCTGGCCGGTAAGGCCGCCGAAGCGCACTGTGGTGAGCTGCGTGAAGTAGACCAGCAGAATGATGGCCGCGTAAGCGCTGGAAAATGCGGCGGCGGCATACCCTGCGGCCCTGCGCTCCGGCGGAGCGAAATGCAGGAAGCAGCACATCATAGGAATGAAGCCCAGCGCAATGAACGTGGAGCAGAGGTAGCTGCCGAAGCTGAAGCGCAGCAGCATGGAGGCCGCAAAGCCTACGACACTGGCCAGGGTGACGATGGAGCTGACTGCTCCGATTTTACGATTCATATGGGGGCTCCTCTCTTCGCGGTGCCTCAAGACAAATTGCAGGGCAGACGCGGTAAGCTGTCTACCGCGCATTGTACTGAGAAAGGGGGGAGCTGTCAATCCCTGAGAAAGAAATCCCGCGTGCTTTTTAGAGCTGCGTCAGGATCGTCCCGATATCCCCGTCAATGCGGATAGACTGCCCTTCGATCTCCCTGGGGCACACCGCCTGGCCCTGGTTGATACAGGCATAGGCGACGAAGGGATTCTTTGCCGTCATCTGCCAGAAGGGATACTTGATGATTCCCGGGGTGTTATAGCCTACGCCCAGCTCCAGAAAGAGGATCCTGCCGTCTGCCCGGGAGCGGAGAAAGTTCTCATACCGCTCCGCGGCCCGGTGCCAGCCCTCGTCCTCTACGAATGTGTCGTCACAGCGGAGATTCATGGTCATGGGCCGCCCGCAGTGGGGACAGGTCGGAAGAAGCTCGGTCGGAATTTTCATATTCTCTTGCCGCTCAACCATTCCACGAATGACCGCTTCGTTATTAAAGGTCTCCTGACGGCAGGGGCCGGAGCACTGGAACAGCCCATAGTCTCCCTGCGTGTAGAATAGCCGCTTCTTGTCAAATCCGGCCTTTTGAAAGCAGTGATCCACATTGGTGGTGATGACGAAATAGTCCTTGTCCTGCACCAGCTTCAAGAGCGTTTCATAGACCGGCTTGGGCGCGTCTTGATAGCGGTTGATGTAGATATACCGGCTCCAATAGGCCCAGAATTCCTCCTGGGTGGGGAATGGATAGAATCCGCCACTGTACATATCCCGAATGCCATACTTCTGGGCAAAATCCGAAAAGTGCTTCTCAAACCGTTCGCCAGTATAGGTAAAGCCAGCCGCCGTAGACAGTCCGGAACCGGCACCGATCACCACTGCGTCGCAGTCCGCCAGGGCGTTCCGCAGCCGCTCAATTTGCTCGGAGCAGTTTCTCGTATATTTTCTTGTCCAGATCCTTGAATACATTGAAGATCACCCTCTCGACGCTGGTTTGCTGCGTTAGAAATTCTTTGACGGTTGTTACGGCGATCTCCGCCGCCAGTTCGTTGGGAAAATGAAACTCTCCCGTGGAAATGCAGCAGAACGCCACGCTTTCCAGCTTGTTTTCTGCTGCCAGCTCCAAGCAGGAGCGATAGCAGGAAGCCAGCAGCTCCTCGTCCTCTTTGGTTACTCGACCGCTGATGATTGGCCCGACCGTATGCAGCACATACCGGCATGGTAAGTTGAACGCCGATGTGATTTTTGCCAGTCCAGTGGGCTCCGGATGGCCCTGACGCTCCATGAGCTCCGCACAGGCCAGCCGCAGCTGCACTCCAGCAAAGGTGTGAATGGCGTTATCAATGCAACGGTGATTCGGAATATAGCAGCCGGTGAGCCCGGAGTTGGCGGCGTTGACAATGGCGTCGCAGCGGAGGGTGGTGATATCCCCCTGCCAGAGACAGAGCCCCGGCTGTATGGGTGTGAGCGCGGAGGCGTCCGTGATGCCTTTATTCGCGGTCTCCGCTTGCAGATAGCCGTCCTGCACCCGCAAAAACGCCTCATCTATAGGCCTGGGCTCACGGATGTTCATAAGCCCTCGCAGCAGCTGCCGCTGACTGTTTGCATCCGCCGGAATGGCCATTTCCCGGTACTCCGGCCGCTCCTTTAAGAGCGACTGGATCAGAAACAAACGTTTTTCACTTTGGTTCATAGTCAAACCCTCTTTTCAATGACCTGCTTGGGACAGACTTCTGCGCATCGCCCGCAGTGAAGACAGTGGTGCTGGTCGATGACCACCGGCTTCTTTGTAATGTCGATGCACTTCTGGGGACAGACCGAGTAGCACAGCTTACAGCCGATGCAGCCCGTTCCCACATAGTAGCCCGGGACTTCTGTAGCCGCCTTGCCAATGGTGATGCTGTCCCGGACGATGTGGGCCGGATCGCTGATATCAAAATACTCGCCGTCTGCCTCGTACAGGCAGAATACCTCTAATGCACTGCGGGTATCCCCAGGATAGATGGACTGCATGTAGGGGTTTTTCTCGAAAATCTCATCCAGCTTCTCGATGCCGGTGTTTTTGATTTTGCCCCGCAGGGAGATGGAAAGCTTGCCCTTGGTGGCGGACAGAGCGATGTACCCCTGCTCCATAAGCTGGGCATAGAATGCC
>CAKTEB010000009.1 GCA_934546685.1 uncultured Oscillospiraceae bacterium | reverse complement strand
GAATGCCCTCGTCCGTTACGGTAAACTGATCGTCCGACTGGTTCACATCCGGGGGCAGCACCGCAATGCCCAGCTCTCGGCACTCAGCGATATACTCCGAGATCTTGGATGTGCTGTCCAGCACAGAGGTCATCAGAGCCGCCATATACTCTCTGGGATAGTGGCATTTGAGGTACGCAGTCTCATAGGCCACCTGGGCGTAGCACACCGCATGGGCCTTGTTGAAGGCGTAGCTGGCGAAATCCAGGATCTGATCGTAGATCTCGTTGGCGGCCTTCTCCGGCACGCCGTTGGCTACCGCGCCGCAGATGCCCCGCTCCGGATCCCCGTGAACGAAGGTCTGGCGCTCCGCCTCGATGACCGCCTGCTTCTTCTTGGAGATGGCCCGGCGGATATTGTCTGCCTGGGGCAGACTATAGCCGCCCAGGGTTCGGAAGATATCGATGACCTGCTCCTGGTAGACCATAACGCCGTAGGTAACGGACAGGATGGGCTCCAGGGCCGGATCCGTGTACTTCACCGACTGGGGATTGTGCTTGCTGGCGATGAACTTGGGGATAGAATCCATGGGACCCGGGCGATACAGGGACACGATAGCCGTCAGATCCTCGATGCTCTGGGGATGGAGGCTCACGCAGACGCCGGTCATGCCCGTGGACTCCATCTGGAACACGCCGGAGGTCCGGCCCGCGGAGATCATCTGATAGGTGGCCTCGTCGCCGTCGGGTACTGTGTGGATGTTGAAGTCCGGCTCCCGCTTGTGGATGAGCTTTTCCGCGTCATCAATGACCGTCAGATTTCGGAGGCCCAGGAAGTCCATTTTCAGGAGGCCCAGCTCCTCCACGGTGGTCATGGTGTACTGGATCACCACGGTGTCGTCGTTGCGGCTCAGGGGCACATAGTGATACACCGGCTCCTTGGTGATGACCACCGCCGCCGCATGGGTGGAGGTATTTCTGGGCATGCCCTCCACGCCCATGGCCGTGTCGATGAGCTTCTTCACCTTGGGATCCGCGTCATACTGGGCCTTCAGCTGAGGGGACAGCTTCAGGGCGTCGGCCAGGGTAATGTTCAGAGTGCCCGGTACCAGCCGCGCCACCTGATCCACCTCGCCGTAGCTCATGCCCAGCGCACGGCCCACGTCCCGCACCGCGCCCTTGGCCTTCATGGTGCCGAAGGTGACGATCTGGGCCACGTTGTCCTTGCCGTATTTCCGGGTCACATAGTCGATGACCTCCTGGCGGCGGTTCACGCAGAAGTCGATATCGATATCCGGCATGGTCACACGGCCTGGATTCAGGAAGCGCTCGAAATACAGGCTGTATTTCAGCGGGTCGATGTCCGTGATATACAGGCAGTAGGAGACCATGCTGCCCGCGGCGCTGCCGCGCCCCGGGCCCACGGGAATGCCGCTGCGCTTGGCGTAGTCCACATAGTCCGAGACAATCAAAAAGTAGTTCACAAAGCCCATCTGACGGATCATGTCCATCTCGTAGCGGAGCTGATTTTTCTCCTTCTCGCCCCCCTGGGGATAGCGCACCTGGAAGCCGTCCCAGCAGAGCTTTTCAAAGTACTGGTCGTTGGTATAGCCCTCAGGCGGGAAGAAATCCGGCAGATGGTAGTTGCCGAACTCAAATTCCACGTTGCAGCGCTCGGCGATTTTCTGGGTGTTCTCCAGGGCCTCCTCGCTCTTGATGTAGAACTCCTGGGTCTCGAATTTCATCCGGCTGGGGTCATCCACAGTTTTCTGCATCTGGATGCACATAAGCACATCCTGCATGGCGGAGTCCTCCCTGCGGATGTAATGGGCGTCGTTGGTGACCACCATGGGGAGCCCCGTCTCCCGTGCGATACGCCGGAGGCCCCGGTTTACCGCAGGCTGGAGCTCCAGTCCGTGATCCTGCATCTCCAGGTAGAAGTGCTCCGGCCCAAAGATCTCCGCCATGTGCTTGGCCGAGGCCAGGGCCCCCTCATAGTCGTCCTGGATCAGCTTCTGGGGGATCTCACCGGCCAGGCAGGCCGACAGGGCGATGATGCCCTCGTGGTACGCTTCCAGCAGCTCATAGTCCACCCGGGGCTTGCCGTAGAAGCCCTCCAGATAGGCCTGGGACACCATGTAGCAGAGATTCTGATAGCCGGTCATGTTCTCGCAGAGCAGCACCAGGTGGTGGTTGTCGTTGTCGATACCGTGTACCCGATCCCGGCGGCCTCTGGGAGCTACATAGACCTCGCAGCCGATCACCGGCTTGATCCCGGCGGCCTTGGCGGCCTTATAGAAGTCGATGACGCCGTACATGGCCCCGTGATCCGTAATGGCCACGGCGGTCTGGCCCAGCTCCTTGATCCGGCCCATGAGATTCTTGATCCGGCAGGCGCCGTCCAGCAGGCTGTATTCCGTATGAACATGAAGATGTGCAAAGGCCATGTAGGTATCCTCTCTTTCTCGGGGTCATTGTACTTCTCTGTGACAAGAAACCGGCACGGGCATTACCCTACCGGTTTCTTCTGCGCTCGCCTTCTGAGAAACCGCTCCGCCGCCCGCAGAGTCATCCGGTCATTCTCAAAGGTCAGGGCATGGAGGGCGTCGTGATAGCCCAGCACCAGCACCTTAAGAAACTCCTCCGGGTTCTGGCGGGCCTCCTGGTGGTCAAAGGCGGCGAGAAAATAGGCCACCCGCTTATCGTTCCCATTGGGCATGTGGTAGGTCACCACCCGCCGGAAGCCGGGGATCAGCTCTGTTTTGACGCAGGTCTCCTCCCAGATCTCCCGAACCGCTGTTTCCCGCTCGGATTCACCCTGTTCCATATGTCCCTTAGGCAGGCCGATATAGCCGCCCTTGACCAGCACATAGCGCCGCTGGCCCGCAGTCTCCGTAAAGACCACGCCGCCGCAGGATCTCTCCAGCATACCCATCTATCCTTCCGTACTCAGTTCGATCAGCTTCCGCATCCGATGGCTCATGGCGGGCTTGCTGAGGGGCGGCGACGCCATGGCCGCCAATTCGCTGAGGGTCGCCTCCGGGTTCTCCTCCCGGAGCTGGGCCGCGTCCCGAAGCTTTTCCGGCAGCGCGTCGAATTTTCCGCTGTCCCGGAGCTTCCGGATGGCCGTCAGCTGCTGCTGGGCCGCATCCACGGCCTTGCCCAGGTTGGCGGTATCGCAGTTGCAGCGCCGGTTCACGCCGTTGCGCAGCTCCTTTTCCACCTTGGCCTCAATGATCTTCATGGCGCACACCGGAGCCCCGATGGCCGTTAAAAAGTCCACGATCATATCACTGCGCTTGAAGTAGAGAATCCGGCTGCCGGAGCGCTGGGCGTCCATGGGGTGAAAGCCCATCTCCAGCAGCAGCTGATAGGTCTCGTCCCCCACCTTCTGATGGGAGGTCACCAACTCCAGATGATAGCGCTTGTCCGGATCCGTAACGCTGCCCCCGGCCAGAAATGCTCCGCGCATAAAGCTCTGGCGGCAGCACTCGTCCTCCAGCACCGCGAAATTCACATGAAGGGCCAGGCTCTCATGCTCCTGGCCGTAGGCGGAGAAGATGTAGGAGAGCTTCTCCGGGTCGTCGATGATAAAGGTCAGCTTTCCGGGCTGCTGGAGGGAGGGAAACTGATCGAAATCCAGCCCGAAGGTACGGCGGAACAGCCTGGGCAGCAGCTCCGCAAAGGTACGGCTCTCGGTGATGATCTTAATCTCGTTTTTGGAAAAGGTGTTGCAGAACATCAGGACGCCGTAGCACTCCGCGAATTTGCAGCACCGCTTTTCCGGCATTACCCGGCACAGCTCCTCCCGTACTTCTGATGCAAAAGACATTCTGGGCCTCCTATCTCCGGCGGCTCCTTCGCCGTCCGCCGGCCTGCTGATTCCAGACATTCATGATGGCCTGAGCCAGCAGTGCCGGATCGTGCCGGGCATATTCGCAGCGGCTGCTGAGCAGCGGCGCCGTATAGAGCCGCACGCCCATTTCCTCCACCTTTTCCCGGTCGATCTCCATGACCCCTGCGCCCTCCCGGACGTATTCCTCCCGCAGATGGGGCGGAATGGGGCTGGAGTTGGCCAGGCAGCCGTCCACCATCCCCGCCTGTCCGTGGCGCAGCAACTCCCGGAGATGATCCGAGGCGGAATAGCCCTCGGTCTCTCCGTCCTGGGTCATGAGATTCATGACCATGAGCTTATAGGCCCCGGAGGCCATCACCGCCTCGGTGATGCCGGTGACCAGGAAGTTCGGGATAATGCTGGTGTAGAGGCTGCCGGGGCCGATCAAGATCAGATCCGCCCGGGCGATGGCCTCCAGGCTCTCCGGAAAGGCCTGGGGATGCTCCGGAGTCAGGACCACCCGGCGGATCCGCTTGCGGGTGTCCTTCTTGTGATAGAAAATGGCGCTCTCGCCGAAGACCGTGGAGCCGTCCTCAAACTGGGCCTGGAGGTGGATGTTTTCCTCGGTGACTGGCAGCACCCGGCCTGTGATGGCCAAAACCTGGCCCATCTGATGCACCGCCTCGGCAAAGCTGCCGGTGATGCCGTTGAGGGCCGCCAGCAGCAGATTTCCGAAGTTCTGGCCCTCCAGAGAGCCCTCCTGAAATCGGTAGGTCATGAGCTGCTCCATCACCGGCTCCGTATTGGCCAGAGCCAGTACGCAGTCTCTGGCATCGCCGGGAGGCAGCATGCCCAGATCCTGCCGGAGCATGCCGCTGCCGCCGCCGTCATCGGCCATGGTGACGATGGCCGTAATATCTCGGGAGTACCGCTTGAGGCCCCGGAGCATGGTGGAAAGCCCATGTCCGCCGCCGATGGCAACGATCCTGGGCGCGCCGCCGGGGGCATAGAGGCGGATCTCCTCCTCCTGCTGGAGATTCTTCCTGTTATCCACGGGCAATGTCCCTGTGGTTGATGACGGTGGGATAGCCCCGCTTCGTCACAAAGTCGCCGATTTCCTTGGCCACGGCCACAGAGCGATGCCGCCCGCCCGTGCAGCCCACGGCAATGACCAGGGCCGTCTTGCCCTCCTCAAAGTACAGAGGCAGCGTATAGGCCAGCAGATCCTCCAGCTTCTGCATATAGTCCTGGGTCTGCTGATAGGAGAAGATAAAGTCTCGGACATCGCTGTTGAGTCCGCTCTTGGGCTTCAGATCCGCAATGTAGTAGGGATTCGGCAGGAACCGCACGTCCAGCACCAGATCCGCGTCCAGGGGAATGCCGTACTTAAATCCAAAGGACAGCACATTCACCACCATGGCCCGCTGGGGCTGATCCTCAAAGAGCCGGATCAGCTCGCTGCGGAGCCGCGCCGTAGACATGGAGGTGGTGTTGATGATAAAATCCGCCTTGGCCCGCACCTTGGAGAGCAGCTGCTTCTCCTTGGTAACCGCCTCGGCCAGGGGCGTACCGTCCTTGCACAGTGGATGGGAGCGCCGGGTCTCCTTATAGCGCTTGATGATGGCGTCGGTCTCCGCCTCCACATAGACGATGGAGTACTTGCAGCCCATGGCGTCCAGGGCGTCCAGGCTGGTGAGCAGCCCGTCAAAGTTCTGCCCCGCCCGCACGTCGCTGACCAGGGCCACCCGGTCAAAGCGTCCGGTGGTGGCCAGACACACCTCTGCGAACTGGGTAATGAGCTCCGGGGGCAGGTTGTCCACGCAGTAGTAGCCCAGATCCTCCAGGGTGGAGGCGGTCTTACTCTTTCCCGCACCGGATTGGCCTGTTACAATCAGAAATCGCATGGTTTATTTACCTCCAGTATCCGCACCTCCGGCTCCAGCAGCACGCCGGTGTCGGCCTGTACCTTTTCCTGTACCTTGCCCATGAGCTCCAGCACATCCCGGCTGGTGGCCCGGCCCCGGTTCACTACAAAGCCCGCGTGCTTTTCCGACACCTGGGCGTCGCCTACCCGGAGGCCCTTGAGCCCCGCCTTCTCGATCATGGCCGCCGCGTAGCCCTCCTTGGGCCGCTTAAAGGTGCTGCCCGCCGAGGGGAATTCCAGAGGCTGAGAGGTGCGGCGGCGGGTCATGAGTTCCGACATTCTCGCCCGGATCTCCTCCCGGTCGCCCTTCTCCAGCTTTACCCGCACAGAGAGAATAATGAACTCCTCGCTCATAAATCGGCTGTGCCGGTAGCTGAGATCCAGCTCCTCCGCCGGAATATCCCGGACGTTCCCCGCCCGATCCACCACGGTGACGCCGGTGACCACATTCTTCATCTCGCCGCCGTAGGCCCCCGCATTCATATACACGCCGCCGCCCACGGTACCGGGGATCCCATGGGCAAACTCCAGGCCCGTATAGCCCCGTTCCATGGCAAAGGTGGCGAGTCTGGCCATGGTAGCGCCGCTCTGGGCCTCAAATTCGCCTTTAGAAAGCTCCTCCACTCGGTTCATGTTGGTCCGGGTCTCGATGACCACAGTGTCAAGCCCCTGATCCGGGGCCAGAATATTGCTGCCCGCCCCCAGCACCATGGGATAGATGCTGAACTGGCGGCAGAGCCTCAGGATCTCCCCCACCTGTTCCGCGTTTCTGGGGAAGGTCATCACCGCCACCGGCCCGCCGATCTGGAAGGAGGTGTGACGGCACATCAGCTCTCCCTGCTTCAAATCGATATCCGCCATCTGGAGAAGCGTTACAAATTCACGCAAATACTTCATATTACTGCTCCTGTTCCGAAAAGGTCCACAATTTATTTACATTGTACCACAGCTTTTCCGGCTTGTCACCCATTAGCTGGTCTCTGTATCTCCAGTATACGAAAAAAACGGGCCGCCATGCGGCCCAATCAGAAAACAGGGAGAGGAACGCCCTCAGCGCTCCTCTCCCTGTCTCTCTATTATAGACTCCGCTCCGCCAGCAGGATCACGCCCTTCTCCTGGGGCACCCGCCGGATCGTACGGAAGCCGTTTTTCTGCCAGAAATGCGTAGACTGGGGATTTCCCTCATCGATGCCCAGGCGGACGCGATGGCAGCCTTCTGCCCGCAGCACACCGCATAAATGGGAGACCATACGGCTCCCCACGCCGGTTCCCTGACAGTCTCTGCACATCATGAAAAAGCCAATAAAGGCCGTATCGTCATCTGGGTATCCGTCAATGAGATCCATGATCGCCGCCAGACGGCCGTTTTTGAAAAAGCCCACATAGTATTTATCCTTCAGGGACGTGCCCGGCGGGGTCAGTGCCATATCCCGGCGGATCCCCTGCTCCGTGGGGACTGCGTCGCCGCCGCAGTAACGGTAATACTGCTCATTTCCCCGCATCAGCGCCAGCACCGTCGGAATGTCCTGCTGTTCCAGGTATCGCACCTGATAATCTTCTGAGAATATACTGGGATCCCATCTTCCCATGGTCTGTCGCTCCTTTTCTGATCCAAGAAAAACCGGGCAGAGAACGCGCTCTGCCCGGTTCCGTATTCTATCGCTCTTAGCCGATCTGGATCTTTTTCAGCACACCGGCGCAGCGGGGGCACAGCTCGGACTCGGGATCCACATGCTCATTGTGGGTCCAGCAGCGGCTGCACTTGGGCGCCTGAGAGGGTGCCACGGCCACGGTCACACCGGGGAAGTTCTCACCGGCCAGGCCCTCGCCCGCCCCCTCGGCCACAGTGACCTTGGAGACGATGCACACGGCGGCCAGGTCATGCTGACCCATAGCCTCGAAGGCAGCCTTGCCCTCATCGGTCAGGTACAGGGTCACCTCGGCATCCAGGCTCTTGCCCACCAGCTTCTGAGCGCGGGCAGCCTCCAGGGCCTTGTTCACGTCCATGCGCAGGGCAATGACCTTGTCCCACTGAGCGGTCAGGGCCTCATCCAGGCAGAGCTTCTCATCATAGCTGGGGATATCGTTGAGCAGTACGCAGGAGGCCTCGTCGCTGGAGGCGTGAGGCATAGCGGCCCAGATCTCCTCGGAGGTGAAGGCCAGCATAGGAGCCAGCATCCGGGTCATGCCGTCCAGGATCTGATACAGGGCAGTACGGGCAGCGGCCCGGTCCTCGTCGTCGCCGCAGTACAGGCGATCCTTGATGATGTCCAGATAGAAGTTGGACATGTCCACCACACAGAAGTTATAGATGGCACGGTATACGCCGTGGAACTCATAGCGGTCATAGGCGGCACGGACGGCCTTCACCAGCTCGTTGTAGCGGGCCAGTGCCCACTGATCCAGGGGCGTCAGAGCCTCATAGGCCACCTGATCCTTGTCCGGCTCGAATCCGGCCAGGTTGCCCAGCATATAGCGGGCGGTGTTGCGGATCTTCAGATAGGCCTGAGACAGCTGCTTGAGGATGTCCTTGGAGATGCGCATGTCCTGGGTGTAGTCCGCGGAGGATACCCACAGCCGGAGCATATCCGCGCCGTAGTCCTTGATGACCTCGTCGGGGGCCACCGCGTTGCCCAGGGACTTGTGCATAGCCCGGCCCTCGCCGTCTACGGTCCAGCCATGGGTGATGATCTGCTTATAGGGTGCTACGCCCTTGGTGGCGATGGAGGTCAGCATAGAGGACTGGAACCAGCCGCGATACTGATCGCCGCCCTCCAGATACACGTCCGCGGGGAACCGCAACTCGTCTCTCTGATCCACCACAGCGGCGTGGGTGGAGCCAGAGTCGAACCACACGTCCATGATATCGGACTCCTTGGAGAAGTGCTTGTGGCCGCACTTGGGGCACACAAAGCCCTCAGGCACCAGCTCATCGGTGGTCTTCTCAAACCAGATGTTGGAGCCATGGTCATGGAACAGGTTTGCGATATGGTCGATGGTCTCAGGGGTGACGATGTCAGCACCGCACTGATCGCAGTAGAAGATCGGGATGGGTACGCCCCACTTGCGCTGACGGGAGATGCACCAGTCGGAGCGCTCGGTGATCATGGAGGTCATACGCTCCTTGCCCCACTCAGGCTTCCAGGAGATGCCGTCGCAGGAATCCACAGCCGCCTGCTTGATGGCATCCACAGAGCAGAACCACTGCTCGGTGGCACGGAAGATGATGGGCTTCTTGCAGCGCCAGCAATGGGGATAGGAGTGGACGATATCCTCCTTGGCCAGCAGTGCGCCGCACTCCTCCAGAGCGGGGAGCACATAGTCGTTGGCCTTGGAGATGTGAACGCCGTTAAAGCGCTCATCGGTCATGACGCCCTTGGCATTGACAGGCACAGGCACGCCGATGTGGGTGAGGCCGGCCTTGTCGTACTTCTGGCAGATATTGAAGTCATCCGCGCCGAAGCCGGGTGCGGTATGAACGCAGCCGGAGCCGGCGTCCAGGGTAACATGGTCGCCGCAGAGCACCACGGACTCCTGATCCATCAGGGGGTGCTGGGCGGTCATGAGCTCCAGCTGGGAGCCGGGAAGCTCCGCGATGATCTCATAGCTGTCGATATGCGCGGCCTTGGCCACCGCCTCAGCCAGATCCTTGGCGACGATATACACCTCGCCGGAGGCCACCTTCATCAGAGCGTAGGTGAACTCAGGGTTCACGGAAATGGCCCGGTTGCCGGGCAGGGTCCAGGCCGTGGTGGTCCAGATCACGAAGTAAGTCTTGTCAAGATCCGTGAGGGAGGCAAGCTTTCCCTTGTCGTCCTTCACCTTGAATTTTACAAAGATGGTGGTACAGGGATCGTCCTGATACTCGATCTCTGCCTCGGCCAGCGCAGTCTCATCGGTGTAGCACCAATAGACGGGCTTCAGGCCCTTATAGATGTAGCCCTTCTCGGCCATCTTGCCGAATACACGGATCTGCTGAGCTTCAAACTCGGGCTTCAGGGTCAGATAGGGGTTATCCCAATCGCCGATAACGCCCAGCCGCTGGAACTCGGACCGCTGACGATCCACAAAGCTCAGGGCATACTCCCGGCACTTGTCCCGGAACTCCACGTCGGTGAGCTCATCCCGCTTGATCTTCTTGTTCTTGAGGATCGCGGACTCGATGGGCAGACCGTGGGTATCCCAGCCGGGGATATAGGGGGCCTTGTAGCCGGTCATATTTTTGTAGCGGACGATCATGTCCTTGAGGATCTTATTGAGAGCGGTACCGATGTGGATATCGCCGTTGGCGTAGGGAGGGCCGTCATGGAGGATGAAGCTGGGCTTCTCCGCGTTGTGCTCCATGAGCTTATGGTAGGTGCTGACCTCATATTCCCCGTTGAGGAGCTGGGGCTCCCGCTTGGGAAGTCCGGCGCGCATGGGGAAATCCGTCTGAGGCAGATGGATCGTCTTGTTATAGTCTTTTGCCATTGATTTCTATTCCCTTCTCTGCTCTTGCAGGATTTTCTAATTTAGTCCAGGGGCTTCATGACCATGGTATCGCCGGAGGCGGCGGTCTTCGGTGCTTCCTTGGGCTCCAGGATCCGGCTGAGATTCTGCTCGATCTGCCGGGTGATCTCGCTGGGATTCTCCTGAACCTCCGGCTTTTTCTCCGGCGCCGGGGCGGGCTTCGGTGCCTGGGTCTTGGCCTTGGCCGCGGCCTTGGGCACAATGGTCATCTGCCGGATCCGCTCCAGCTGGCTCAGGGACTGGTGGACCTGATGCTCCACCTCTTCGATAAACGCGGCGGCGGTCTTCTTTGCCCGGTTGACCCGCTCGGCCTCGGCGGCCAGCTCCCGCTTGAGATCCACGTTTCGCTCCCGGAGAGAGGCTTCGGTATCGGAGAGCATCTTGGCACACTTGCGCTCGGTCTCCTCCACCATCTCATCGGCGGTCTTCTGCGCCGCCACCATGGCCTTGTTTAGCCGCTCCTCCTGCTGCCGATATTCCTCTAAACGCTCCACCAGGACCTTGAGCTTGCTTTTCAGCACCGCGTTTTCCTTATAGAGCGCCGCATAATCTTCTGTCAGCGGGCCGATCAAATCGTCCACCGAATTCACGCTATAGCCGCCGAATACCGCTTTTTCAAAGGCTTCGGACTGCTCCCGAACCTCCTGTGGGGTAAGCATGGGCGACCTCCTTTCATTAGCGCGAAAGGGCTCGGTTTTCACCCAGCCCTTACCGCATTATTTCGTTAGGCCTCGTCTTCGCTTTCGTCCTGGCTGTCCTCGGCCAGATCCACGCCCTTGGGCACCATGATGAATACATCCTTGGCAGCCCGGCGCATGGTGCCGTCCAGAGAGTATACGCAGCCGGTGAAGAAATCCTTCAGGCGATTGGTCTCCTCAGGCTTCAGGGACTCGCAGTTCAGGATCACCGCAGCGCCCTCACGGAAGCAGTTGGCGGCAAAGCGCGCTCTGTCAAAATCCAGAGAGGTAGGGGTCACCATGACCACCCGGCTCTTGGAAAGGCTCTGGCCGAAGCTCTGACCCATGGTACCCACGGAAGCGCGCTGAGAATCGCCGCCCATAGAGCCCATGGAACCCATGCCACTCATGCCGCCCATGTTGATGGGGCTGCTCACCGGCTGGGCCTGCGCCTGGGGCTGAGGCTGAGGCTGGGGCTGAACCTGGGGCTGAGGCTGTGCGGCGCTGCGGCCGTAGGCAGGCTCGTTCATGCCATCGTCCAGATCGTCCATTCCATCATCCACCATCGCGTCGTCATCATCATAGGGCCGGGTCAGTTTCTTCAGTTCGTCCATAATACTCATGGCTGTGTCCTCCAAATCAATTTTTTACGTATTGTCTCGACCCAAAAATAGCGGTACCCACCCGGATCATTGTAGTACCCTCTTTTATGGCATCGGCAAAGTCGTCACTCATGCCCATAGATAGGCAGTCTATGTTAGTATTATCGTATTTTTTCGCCTTTATGTCAACATAAAGCTCATACATTTTCGCAAAATAACGCAAATTCCCGCCATTTTCCACGGAAATTGGTGGAATGGTCATAAATCCGCGGAGCCGCAGGTTGGGATAGTCTGCCATTCTGGCCGCCATCTCGTCCGCCGCCTCCGGTACGATGCCGGATTTGGCCGCTTCACCGCCGATATTCACCTCAATGAGAATGTCCTGCCGGAGGCCCCGCTGGCCCGCCAGCCGGTTGATGGTCTCCAGGAGCGGAGCGGAATCCACCGAGTGGATCAGCTCCACGGTGCCCACCAGGAACTTGGCCTTGTTCTTCTGGAGATGGCCGATAAAATGCAGCGGGCAGCCCTCATAGGCTCCCTGGGCGTTCTTCTCCTGGAGCTCCTGGACCCGGTTCTCCCCGCAGATATCCACACCGGCCCGGATGGCTTCCCGGACCCGGTCCGCATCGTTCATTTTCGTGGCCGCCAGCAGCCGGATCTCCCGCTCGTCTCTGCCCGCCTGGGCAGCAGCCAGGGCCATCTGTTCCCGGATCCGTGCAACGCGGTCTGCGATCTCACTCACTGTAACCGCCTCTTCCTGCGAATTTCGCTTTTGTCTGTATAGTATACCGCAGAAGCCGGGAAATTTCCACCCCTGTTTTTCAATCTGACAAGATTTTCACCCAGAGCCGCCGCACTCCGGAGACCGCCTCCAGCCCGTCCTTTGCGGCCAGCATGGCGCGATAGCCCTCGGCGCACGGCCTGGCCCATTCCACCGTCAGGGTGCAGGTGCCAAAGCCGCCGCCCAGCAGCTGAACGTCCAACGTATCCCCAGGCTCCGGGGCCTCCGGCAGCACCGTATAGAAGTACCAGGTATCCGAGGTGATGAGCTTGCCCAGGGCCCGGGGCGGATCCTTCGGGGGCAGATCCGCCGTATGGGTCTCCGGCTCCGCTGGGGTCAGCACCCCTTCCAGGCCGTCCGTCACCTGAGAGAAGATCCCGGTGTCCGGGGCCCGGATCGTCTCCCGCTCCGAGCCGACAGAGGCGTCCGATTCTGCTGGCTCTGTCACCATCAAATTTTTCAGCGCCGCGCCGCCGCTTCCGGGCTCCTGATAGTCCCGGAGCGCCGCCAGCAGCGCCAGGTGCCGCTCATAAGCGTTCTGCTCTGTTGGCTGTTCGATATTCTCCGCTTCACCGGACACAAACAGGGCCTGTCCGGCCGCCGCCCGCTGTCCTTCCTTTAACAGGCACCGCCAGGAGCCCTCCGGGGCGTCGATCACCGTTTCCTGCCGAATCACCGTGCCGACGACCACGCTGTCCTGCTCTTGGGTCTCCTGGATTTCCTGCTCCTTCTGGGGCAGCTCTCCACGGCGGAGCAGTCCCGCCGCCTGGCTGAGTCCCAGGAGCAGCAGTGCCGCCGTCATCCCCGTCAAGACCGCCTGTCTTCTCCAACAAAAAAACAATGGGCATCCCCCCGATGCCCATTGTATCATATGCCTATGTCGAAAGAACGGATATGCCGGAGGGCCGCCTCCAATACGTCCTCATCGGTGGTTCTGTCACTGCGCTGGATCCAAAAGATCTCCGGATTTCGCCGGAACCAGGTGAGCTGCCGCTTGGCATACCGCCGGGAGCCCTGCTTCACCTGTTCTATCGCTGTCTCCAGGCTTGCCCCCTGGGTCAGCACCGGCAGGAATTCCTTGTAGCCGATGGCCTGGAGGGCCGTGGCGGTCTGGGGGATCCCTGCATCCAGTAGCTTTTGGATCTCCTCCAGCAGGCCGCTTTCCAGCATCCGATCCACCCGCAGATTGATCCGGTCATAGAGCAGCTGCCGAGGCTCATAGCTAAGGCCCACCCAAACGGGGCTGTAGCGGTTCGGCACCGTCTGGGTCTCCAGATTGTGCTGGGTGATGGTCTTCCCGGTCTCCTCATAGACCTCCAGGGCCCGGATGATCCGCTTGGTATCGGCCAGGTGCAGCCGTGCCGCGCTGTCCGGATCCACCTGCCGAAGCCGTTCTAACATGTGCTCCATGCCGCGCTCCCGGGCCTCCCGCTCCAGGGTCTCCCGGCGTCCCGTCTCCGGATAGGGCGCAAAGCTCCGTCCTGCGATCAGCGCGTCCACATAGAGCCCCGTGCCGCCGGCAATGACAGCGGTTTTGCCCCGCCGGAGGATATCCCGGAGAATAGGATCCGCCAGCTCCACGAACCGGGCCGCTGAAAAGCTCTCCCAGGGCTCCGCCACGTCGATCATATGGTGGGGGATGCCCCGCGTCTCCTCATGGGTCACCTTGGCAGTGCCTACGTCCATGCCCCGGTAGAGCTGCATGGAGTCCGCGGAGATCACCTCTCCCCCCAGCAGCTTCGCCAGGGTCACAGACAGGGCGGTTTTCCCCGACGCCGTGGGCCCCACCACACAGATAATCCGATCCCGGCGTTCCACGTCCTGGGTCTTAGCCGTCATGACCGGGTGATGAAGTAGACCGCCAGCACAATCACGCCCAGAAGAATCCGATAGATACCGAAGGCCGCAAAGCTATGGCGCTTTACATAATTCATCAGGCTGCGGATGGCCAGCAGGGACACCACAAAGGCCACCACGGAGGCCACGATCAGGCAGGCTACCTCGCTGCCGGAGATGGCGTTGCCGCCCAGAATGAACTTCAGCGCCTTAAGGCCGCTGGCCCCCACCATGGTGGGAATGGCCAAGAAGAAGGAGAACTCCGCGCCCACAGTGCGGCTCATACCCAGCAGGATTGCGCCCAGAATGGTCGCGCCGGACCGGGAGGTGCCGGGGATCATGGCCAACACCTGGAACAGACCCACCAGCAGAGCAGTTTGATAGGTGATCTGGTTGGTGCTGCGGATGGCGGGCTTCCGGCCCTGATTGTACTTCTCCACCGCGATAAAGGCCACGCCGTAGAGGATCAGCATGATGGCTACGGTCACATGGTTATAGAGGTGCGCGTCCAGCCAGTCATCCAGCAGCAGGCCCAGCACCACTGAGGGGAGCACCGCCACGATGACCTTAAACCACAGATCCCAGGTCTGGCGCTTCTCCATGGGGTTCTTCTTGGGAGAGAAGGGGTTGAGCTTGTGGAAGAACAGCACGATGACCGCCAGGATCGCACCCAGCTGGATCACCACGTCAAACATGGACATAAACGCGTCCGACGCCTTCAGCGGCAGCAGCTGTTCCAGCAGGATCAGGTGTCCGGTGGAGCTGATGGGCAGCCACTCCGTGATGCCCTCGACGATGCCATAGATGATGGCCTTCAAAATTTCAAGAAACATAGCAATCTCCTTATGTCCGCTTAAACTGACGTTCCAATGTACTCCGGCTCAGGGTAATGCACACGGGCCGGCCGTGGGGGCAGTGCTTGATATCGTCCCGGCGCATAAGCTCTGCCACCAGCGCCGAGATCTCCTTGGGATCGGTGTACTGTCCGCCCTTGATGGCGCCCTTGCAGGCGACGGTATGGAGCAGATCGTCATACACCGTGTTTTTGTCCAGCTTTCTTCCGTCGGAGAGCTGCTGGGCCAGCTCAGACAGGCAGGCCGGAGCCTGCTCCTCCGGCACGTCGCAGGGAATGGCCCGCACCAGCAGATCCCCCCCGAAGTCCTCCAGGGTAAAGCCCAGCTCCGCCATGGTCTCCTTGTTCTCCAGCAGCACCGCTGTCTCCTCCCGGCTCATCCGGGGATGCAGCGGATTCAGCAGCAGCTGGCTCATGATCTCGTGGTTCTGGGCCTTGAGCCGCTCAAAGCGGATGCGCTCATGGGCCGCGTGCTTATCAAAGAGCAGAAGACCGTCGCCCTGCTCTACAATGATGTAGGTCTCCAGGGCCTCGCCGATGATCCGGTAGGTTTTTTCGTCCTGAAGCTCCGGCTCCCGGATCTCCTGGGGCGGCGGCGCCATGGGCGTGGGGATCTCCGGCAGCTCCATGGCCGTCTGCACCGGAACCGGCTGGGGCTCCGGCATGGGAGCAGGTTCCGGCTCGGAAATGGGCTCCGGCTCAGAGCTTGGCAGAGACTCCATCACAGGCTCCGGAGCGCTGCGGGGAGCCGGAGGCGTCCAGCCGCTCTGGGCCGTCACATTCGGAGCCGCCGATACTGGTCTTGCTCCCTGGGACGTGGGCACCATGCGCACGCTGTCATGGACAGAAAGATTCCCTCGGTCTGTCTCCGCCCGCTGGCTCATGCTCTGGAATTGGCTGGTCACCGCCGGGGAGGGCTTTGCCGCCGCCCCCTGCTGAAGGAGCCCCGTCATGGCCCGGTATTCCTGGGCCGTGGCGGTCTTGTAGAAATCCTGCCGGGGCTGCACCTGGGGCTTGGGGCTTTTCAGTTCCATCTCCGGGCGGTCCTGGGCACGGCTCAGGGCCCCCAGCACGCTGTAGTGGATGGCGTCGAACACATCCCCTTCCCGCAGGAACTTCACCTCGGTCTTGGCCGGATGGACGTTTACATCCACCGCCGTGGGGGGCACCGTCACATGGAGCACGCAAATAGGGAAGCGCCCCACCATGATCTGGTTTTTATAGGCCTCCTCCAGGGCCGAGGCCATCATTCTGGACTTTACATAACGTCCGTTTACAAAGAAATGCTGATAGCTGCGGCTGCCCCGGCTGGCGGTGGGCTTTCCCACATAGCCGGTAACGGCGATGCCGGAGGATGTGGATGTTACCTCCACCATCTCCTTGGCGCTGGAACGGCCCATGGCCGCGTAGATGGCGGACAGGAGCTTCCCGTCTCCGGGGGTGCTGAGCTCCGGCTTGCCGTCCCGCAGGAAGCGGAAGGCGATCTCCGGATGGCCCAGGGCCTGGCGCTGTACCGCGCCGCTGATGTAGCTGCCCTCCACGCTGTCCCGTTTCAGGAACTTCATCCGGGCCGGTGTGTTGTAGAACAGATCCCGGACGATCATAGTGGTGCCCTGGGGGCAGCCCGCAGGCTGGATATCCACCACATTGCCCGCCTCCACCCGCATGCTGACGCCCAGGTCCTCCTGGGCCGCCCGGGTCAAAAGGTCGATCTTGCTGACGGAGCTGATGGCCGCCAGAGCCTCGCCCCGGAAGCCCATGGTGGAGATGCCGCCCAGATCCTCGGCGCAGGAGATCTTTGAGGTGGCGTGCCGGAGAAAGGCCGTGGGAGCGTCCTCCCGGGACATACCGCAGCCATCGTCGGTGACCCGCATAAAGGTCACGCCGCCGTTTTTGATCTCCACGGTGATCTTCTTGGCTCCCGCGTCCACAGCGTTTTCCACCAGCTCCTTGATGACCGAAGCTGGACGCTCCACCACCTCTCCGGCGGCGATCATGTCCGCCAGGGCCGGAGACAGTTTATGAATGATTCCCATATCTGATTCACCCGATTCTTTTGCCAGTTGATGGATAGTTTCCTTACGCCATCGCGCTCATGCCGATGGCATTGATGATCATATGAAGGCCAATGGGGGCCCAGATGGTCCCGGCCATCTCATAGGCGGCGCACAGGGCAACGCTGGGCAGTCCGTAGACCAGGATATTATAGCACAGGGTCACCGCGTCCATCTGCCCCAGATAGCCCAGGGTGTGCATGGCCGCAAAGACCGCCGCCGCGGCTCCATAGCCCACAGCCCGGTTCCATTTCCGGAGATTGCCGAACACCAAGCCGCGCACCAGGGTCTCCTCGGTCAGCGGCGCCAGGAGCACCGCCCCGGCCCACATGACCCGATAATTCTCCCCGGCAATGGCCGAGACCGTATCGTCGTTGGGCACCGACACCTGGCCGGACAGCAGCGTTCCAATCAGATCGATGGCCACCTCCAGGAGCCAGTAGACCATGAACCCCACCAGCATAGCCCTTAAAACCCGCAGCAGATTGTCCGCCGCCACGGGCAGGCTGTAGGCCAGGAACCGTCGGAACAGCAGTGCCGTCACAGCGAAGTTCGTCAGGAAAAACAGGGCGTTCAGCTGAGCCTGGGTATAGGAGATCTTCAAAAGCCCTAAAATCAGGGTCAGGATATCCCCCATAAAGAACCCATAGATCAGCAGCCAGATCACGCCGCCGATGATCTCATACCGCCGCATGGAAACAGGCAGCGGCCGTTTCATGCCATTAAACATCTTCCGCCATCTTCTTGAGCTCAAAGAGCACATTCAGCGCTTCAATGGGCGTCAGGGTCTCGATGGTGATGTCCCGGAGCTTTTGGGCGATCTGTCCGCCGCCCACATCCAGGAAGCTCACCTGCTCCTGGGGCTCCTCCCGGGGCTTCTGCCGAGGCTGGATATCCGAATTCCCGCTTTCCAGCTCCTTGAGAATGGTCCGTGCCCGGGATACCACGTTGTCCGGGATCCCCGCCAGCCGGGCCACCTCGATGCCGAAGCTGTCGTCGGCAGCGCCGGGCACGATCTTTCTCAGGAAGATCACGTCCTCGCCCCGCTTCTTGACCGCGATGTTATAGTTCTTGAGGCCCTGGATCTCCTGCTCCATCACTGTGAGCTCGTGGTAATGGGTGGCGAAGAGCACTTTGGCCCCCAGCTTTTTGGGGCTGGCGCAGTATTCCAGCACCGCCCGGGCAATGGCCATGCCGTCGAAGGTGGAGGTGCCTCTGCCGATCTCATCGAGAATCAGCAGACTCCGGGCCGTGGCGTTTTTCAGGATCTCCGCCACCTCGCTCATCTCCACCATAAAGGTGGACTGCCCGGCGGAGAGATCGTCGGAGGCGCCGATCCGTGTGAATACCCGGTCACAGATGCCGATCCGGGCGCTGCGGGCAGGCACAAAGGAGCCGATCTGGGCCATAAGCACGATCAGCGCCACCTGGCGCATATAGGTGGATTTACCCGCCATATTGGGGCCGGTGATGACGGAGACCCGGTTGGCCGGTGTGCCCAGCTCCGTATCGTTGGGCACAAAGAGGCTGTCCTTCAGCATCTTTTCCACCACCGGATGGCGGCCCTCGGTGATCTGGATCTCATCGGTGAGATCCACCTCCGGGCGCACATAGCCGTTATCCACAGCCACCTCCGCCAGGGAGCAGAGCACATCCGCCTCCGCCACCACCTGGCAGGACAGCTGCACCCGGGCCGCATTTTCGGAGACATAGCTCCGAAGCCGGGTAAAGATCTCATATTCCAGGGCCGTGATCCGGTCCTTGGCCCCCAGGATGGTGGATTCCAGCTCCTTGAGCTCCTGGGTGATGTAGCGCTCGCAGTTGGCCAGGGTCTGCTTGCGGATGTAGTTCTCCGGCACCTGGCCCTGATAGGCCTTGGAAATTTCAATGTAGTAGCCGAAGACCCGGTTATAGCCCACCTTGAGCTTGGGGATGCCGGTCTTCTCCCGCTCCGCGGCCTCGATGCCGGCCAGGTTGCCCTTGCCGCCTGACATAATGTCCCGGAGCTGATCCACCTGCTGGTCGTAGCCGTCCCGGATCATGCCGCCCTCCCGGACGGTAAAGGGAGGCTCGTCCACAATGGCCCGGCTCAGCTCGCTGCACAGATCCTCCAGGGGATCCAGCTGCTCCGCCAGAGCCTTCAGCCGCTGGGACTGGAACCCGGAGAGCTTCTCCAGCAGCTCCGGCAGGGCCTTCATGGCCCCGGCCATGCCCAGAAGATCCCGGGCGTTGGCGGTGCCCGCCACAATGCGGCCAATGGAGCGCTCCATATCCGTGATCTCCCGAAGGGTGATCTGGAGCTCCTGGCGCTCCACCGAGGCGTTCACCAGCTCCTCTACCGCCGCGGACCGGCGCTCGATCTCTCTGGGCCGCAGCAGGGGCTTTTCCAGCCAGGAGCGGAGCATGCGCCCGCCCATGGCCGTTTTCGTTTTATCCAGCACCCACAGGAGGCTGCCGCGCTTTTCCTTGCCGCGCATGGTCTCCGTGAGCTCCAGGTTCCGCCGGGCAGTCAGATCCAGCTCCATAAACTGGCCGGTGAGATAATATTCCAGATGGTTCACATGGCAGAGGTCGGTCTTCTCGATCTCTCTCAGGTGCATCACCAGGCCGCCGCAGGCCATCAGCGCCGCGGGGCTCTCCCCCAGGCCCTCGGCCTCGATATCCTGCTCCGCAAACTGCTCTTTCAAGAGCCGAAGATCCTCCGTCCGGTCAAAGAGCCGCTGCTCCCCCGCCTGGACGCAGCACTCCAGCCGCCCGGAGAGCACGCCCCGGAGCTGCCGGTTCTCCGCCGCCTCGCCGCCCAGCAGCACCTCTGCGGGGGCAAACCGGCCCAGCTCATTGATGATCTTCTCCACCGCTCCGGCCCCCTGGCCGTCGGTGGCGTAAAAAGCGCCGGTGGACACGTCGCAGAAGGCCACGCCCCAGTCGCTTCCGGCGCCCACCACACAGGCGATATAGTTGTTCTTGCCTTCCTCCAGCATGGAGCTCTCGGTGACGGTGCCCGGGGTGATGACCCGGATGATCTCCCGCTTCACCAGGCCCTTAGCCAGAGCGGGATCCTCCATCTGCTCGCAGATGGCCACCTTGTAGCCCCGGCTCACCAGCCGGGCGATATAGCTCTCGCAGCTGTGGAAGGGCACGCCGCACATTGGCACCCGCTCCTCGGCGGATTTGCTCCGATCTCGGGTGGTGAGGGTCAGATCCAGCTCCTTAGAGGCCAGCTTCGCGTCCTCGTTGAACATCTCATAGAAGTCCCCCAGCCGGAAAAACAGGATGCAGTCCGGGTTCTGCTCCTTGATCTCCAGATACTGCTTCATCATGGGGGTGATCTCTGCCATTTACTGTTCCTCCTCCATCTGTCCCACCAGGCTCCAGGTGGTGCTGTCTACAATGCGTACCTGCCGAAAGGAGCCGATGCACCCGGGCTCTCCGGGCATCCGCACCAGCCGCCCGCCGTCGGTGCGGGCCGTCAGCTGGTCGCCGTCCTGGCCGTCCACCAGCACCCGGAAGGTCTTGCCCACATAGGTGCTGTGCTTCTCCTGGGAGATCCGGTTCTGGAGCTCCAGCAGCCGGTCAAAGCGCTTCTGCTTCTGTTCTCTTGTAAAGGGATCCGGCATCTCCGCTGCCGGAGTTCCGCTGCGGGGCGAGAAAATAAACGTGAACAGCGCATCATACCGCACCCGCTCCACCAGCCGGAGGGTATCCTCAAATTCCTCGTCGGTCTCCCCGGGGAAGCCCACGATCACATCGGAGGTCAGCACAATATCCGGCATCACCTTCCGGGCATAGTCCACCAGGGAGAGGTACTGGGCCGAATCATAGTGCCGGTTCATGGCCTTCAGCACCCGGTCATTGCCCGCCTGGAAGGGCAGATGGATGTGCTTCGCGATCTTTGGGGAAGCGGCCATGGTGTCAAAGAGCTTCTGGGAGGCGTCCTTGGGATGGCTGGTCATAAACCGGAGGATAAAGTCCCCGGGCAGCTCCGAAAGGGTTTTCAGAAGATCCGCGAAGTCCACCCCCAGCCCCAGATCCTTGCCGTAGGAGTTTACGTTCTGGCCCAAAAGGGTAATATCCTTATAGCCCGCCGCGATCATGCCCTCTACCTCCCGGACGATGTCCTCGGGCATCCGGCTCCGCTCCCGGCCCCGGACATGGGGCACGATGCAGTAGGTGCAGAAGTTGTTGCAGCCGTACATGATGCTGACCCAGCCCTTGAGGTCATCCCTCCGGCTTACCGGCAGGCCCTCGACGATGTTGCCGTCCTCTGGGGTCACGAACTGCCGCTTGCTGCCCGTCAGGGCCTTATAGAGGATCTCCGGCAGCTGCCACTGGGCATGGGAGGACATGACCCCCGCCACATGGGGATAGCTCCTGCGGATCCGCTCTACCACCGACGCCTGGCCCGCCATGCAGCCGGTCAGAAAGATCAGCTGCTCCGGGTGCCGCCGCCGGGTATGGGTCAGGGCCCCCAGATTGCCGAATACCCGCTGCTCGGCGTGCTCCCGGACGGCACAGGTATTGATGATGACAAGGTCTGCCCCCTCCGGGTCCTCCTGGGCCTGATAGCCCATCTCAATGAGCATCCCCAGCATCCGCTCGCTGTCCGCCTCATTCTGCTGGCAGCCGTAGGTATCGATCCAGGCGGTGGGCTGGGTGCCCCGGGCCGTCCAATAGGCCTGCACCTGGTCGGCGTAGCCGTGCTGCCGGGCAAGCTGCTCCTTTGTGATCACATTCGTCGAAGACGCCATGCTCTGTCCTCCAAATTCCGCGTATTGTCATATCAGTTTAGTCTATCAGTTTTTCCATGAAAAAGCAAGTAAAACCCACGGTTTCCGGGGGCTCCGCTCCATTCAGACCAGACCGGGCGGTTTCGCCTCTTCCACGGCCCGACAATTTGTGGTATAATGTGGCCACACCCGTAGGAATCCGCTTTCACAAGAAAGGACCTGCCTATGAAATCACCCGTATTATACATCATCATTCCCTGCTACAACGAGCAGGAGGTACTTCCCCTGACCGCACCTCAGTTTCTGAAGAAGATTCAAGAGCTCTCCGCTGCCGGGGCCGTATCCCCGGAGAGCCGGGTGCTGTTTGTAAACGACGGCAGCCGGGACGCCACCTGGGACATCATCCGAAGCCTTTCCCACCAGGACCCCCACTTCTTAGGCATCAGTCAGAGCCGGAACCGGGGCCATCAAAATGCCGTTTTGGCAGGGCTTATGGAGGCTAAGGATCGCTGTGATATCACCATCTCCATCGACTGCGACGGCCAGGATGATACTAACGCTATGGATCAGATGGTGGCGGAATACCACCGGGGCTATGAGGTGGTCTATGGCGTCCGCTCCAACCGGGATTCCGACACCTGGTTCAAGCGTTTTACTGCCCAGAGCTTCTATAAGCTCATGAACAAGATGGGAGCGGAGGTGGTCTACAACCACGCGGACTACCGGCTTATCAGCAGCCGGGTGCTCCAGGAGTTCGCCAAGTTCGGCGAGGTGAATCTGTTCCTCCGGGGCATGGTGCCCCTGGTGGGCTTCCCCAGCACCTCTGTGGAATATGTCCGCCATGAACGGCTGGCCGGAAAGAGCCATTATCCCCTGGGCAAGATGCTGGCCCTGGCCATGAACGGCATCACCAGCCTGTCCGTGAAGCCCCTGCGGCTCATCACCGGCTTTGGCGTGCTGGTGGCCTTCGTCAGCTTCATCGGCGTCATCTGGGCCATTGTGGACGCGCTGCTGGGCAACACCGTCAGCGGCTGGGCCAGCACCACCTGCATCATCTGCTTTGTCAGCGGCGTGCAGCTGATTTCCCTGGGCATCATCGGCGAATATGTGGGCAAGACCTATATGGAAACCAAACACCGGCCCAGATATATCATCTCCCAGCGCACCTGGGAGGAGCCGGAGCAGCATGAATAACCGGAAAAGGAGAAGCCCTCTCAGGACTTCTCCTTTTTGCGTTTTCCATATAGCTGCCGGATCAGCAGGCATGCCAGCACGCCCACGGTAAAGCCGCCCAGATCGATCCACACATCCTTGATCTGGCCGCAGCGCTCCGGCACGAACAGCTGGATGGTCTCGTCGATGAGCGCCGTGCTCACGCCGCTCAGGGCCAGCAGGCTCCAGGGCTTCTCCGGCCGCAGCAGCAGACACAGCTCTGCTCCCAGGGCCAGATACTCCGTGCCATGGGCCAGCTTCCGCAGAACTCCGTTGCCATGGCCCACATCCAGCTCGCCCCCAAAGATCTTGCTGAGCACCGCGCCTACAGCCCGGCTGATGGCCTGAGACACCTCTCCGGGCATCAGGGAATTGCCCCAAATAAACGCCACCGTCAGCAGCACCAGCCCCGCAAGGAGCTTTTCCCGTCTCAAGCGCATATCCTGCTTCCCCCTTAAAACCGATGGGGAGACAGGGGCGTAGACTTGGTCTGGG
This sequence comes from uncultured Oscillospiraceae bacterium, assembly GCA_934546685.1. Classification (GTDB taxonomy): domain Bacteria; phylum Bacillota; class Clostridia; order Oscillospirales; family Oscillospiraceae; genus HGM13006. The sequence continues at coordinate 20,336 of CAKTEB010000009.1, read as the reverse complement.
CCTCGATGAGCTGTCCGATGAGCTGGTTGGACACCAGCATGCCCTGGGGCGTCAGGTGCCACCGGCCCTCCTGGAAGGCCGTCAGGCCCCGGCCCCGGTAAAAAGCCATGACCTTCTCCAGAGGATCAAAGGGCATCAGGAAGGTGCGCTCGTACTCCTCCTTCTCAATGCCGTAGATCGTCCTGAGGCGTAGCATCACATACTCGCCGGCCCGCTCCTTGATGGGCACATACTCGCACTCGGTGGTGATGGCGTCGCCGGTGTTCACCGCCTTGATATACTGGGGCAGATTGGAGGCGAAGGTATACCGGGTCCCGGCAAAATCCGAGGCCGCGGAGGGACCAAAGCTCATATATTCGCCGCCCAGCCAATATTTTAGATTGTGCTGACACTCCCTGCCCGCCTTGGCAAAGTTGGAGATCTCATACTGGTGATAGCCGTAGGCCTCCAGGGTGGAGACAGCGTAGAGATACATGGACGCCTGGGCATCATCGTTAGGCAGCGCCGCCTGATCCCGATACTGGTACAGGGGCGTTCCCTGGGCCAGGGTCAGGCCATAGGCGGAAACATGATCCGGGTGAAGATCGATAACCGAGCCCAGGCAGTCCGCCCACTGCTGGGGTGTCTGACCAGGAAGGCCGTACATGAGATCCACAGACAGATTGTCAAAGCCCGCAGTCCGGGCGATGTTCACAGCTCGAACCGCCTGCTGGAAGGTGTGAGGCCGCCCCAGCACCTTGAGGATCTGGTCGTTGTTGTTCTGCACGCCGATGGAGATTCGGTTGAAGCCCGCCTGGATCAGCCGGCGGCAGCCCTTATCGGTAATGGAATCCGGGTTGGCCTCCAGGGTGATCTCCGCGGATTTCGAGACGTTGAACCGGCGGGTAATGGTACTCAGCACCTCCTTGAGCCGCTCTGAGCCGAAATAGCTGGGGGTGCCGCCGCCGAAATAGATGGAATCCACCTCATACTGGGGCGCTCTGGCGCCGCCCTCCCGGATGTGGGCCTCCAGGGCCCGCACATACCGATCCATGAGCTCCACCGTCTTCTGGCCCCGGGGCAGAGAGTAGAAATCGCAGTAGGCGCACTTGCTCCGGCAGAAGGGAATGTGGACATAGATGCCCAGGGACTTGGTCTGCTTCTGGGATGTGATCTTTTGTCTTGCCACAGTGATCCCTCCTTACTCGGAATCCAGCTTCAATACCGCCATAAATGCCTCCTGGGGCACCTCTACCGTACCGAAGCTGCGCATGCGCTTCTTGCCTTCCTTCTGCTTTTCCAGCAGCTTCTTCTTTCTGCTGATATCGCCGCCGTAGCACTTAGCCAAAACATCCTTCCTGAGGGCCTTGATGGTCTCCCGGGCAATGATCTTGGAACCAATGGCCGCCTGGACGGGGATCTCGAAGAGCTGGCGCGGGATATTCTCCTTGAGCTTCTCGCAGATCTTTCGGGCTCGGTTATAGGCCTTGTCCGCATGGAGAATGAAGGACAGGGCGTCCACCACCTCGCCGTTGAGCAGAATATCCAGCTTCACCAGGTTGCTGACCCGGTAGCCGGTGACCTCGTAGTCCAGGGAGGCGTAGCCTCTGGTCTTGGATTTCAGGCAGTCGAAAAAGTCAAATATGATCTCGTTGAGGGGCATATCATAGTGGAGCTCCACCCGGCTCTGATCCAGATAGGTGAGATCCAGATATTCGCCCCGGCGCTCCTGGCACAGCTCCATGATGCCGCCCACATATTCCGGGGGCGTGATGATGGAGGCCCGGACAAAGGGCTCCTCGGCGGTCTCGATCTCCGTGGGATCCGGGTAGTTGAGGGGATTGTCGATCATCTCCACCGTACCGTCGGTTTTCGTGACCCGATAGACCACGCTGGGAGCGGTGGTGATAAGATCCAGATTGAATTCCCGCTCCAGCCGCAGCTGGATGATCTCCATGTGGAGCAGCCCCAAAAAGCCGCAGCGGAAGCCAAAGCCCAGGGCCACGGAGCTCTCGGGCTCATAGGACAGAGAGGCATCGTTGAGCTTCAGCTTCTCCAGGGCATCCCGGAGCTCCGGATATTTGGAGCCGTCGGCGGGATACACGCCGGAGAATACCATGGGCTGGACCTCCTTGTAGCCCTGAAGAGGCTCCTCGGCGGGCCGATCCGCCTCGGTGACCGTATCGCCCACCCGGGTGTCGGAGACCGTCTTAATGGAGGCGGTGAAATATCCAACCTCCCCGGCGCCCAGGGCGTCCGTGGGCTCCATCCCCTTGGGATGGAGGTACCCCACCTCTACCACCTTATAGACCGCGCCGCCGGACATCATCTTCACGTCCATACCCTGGCGGATCACGCCGTCCACGACTCGGAAGTAGACGATGACACCCTTATAGCTGTCGTACTGGCTGTCAAAGATCAGGGCCCGCAGCGGCTTTGTCCGGTCTCCGGTGGGAGCTGGGAGGTCTTTTACGATCATCTCCAGCACGGAGCGAATGTTGATGCCGTTCTTGGCGGAGATCTCTGGGGCGTCCTCGGCGGGCAGGCCGATGATGTCCTCCACCTCCTGCTTCACCCGCTGGGGATCCGCCGCGGGCAGGTCGATCTTGTTGATGACCGGCAGCACCTCCAGCCCCGCGTCGATGGCCAGATAGGTATTGGCCAGGGTCTGGGCCTCCACGCCCTGGGAGGCGTCCACCACCAGCACCGCGCCCTCGCAGGCCGCCAGGGAACGGGACACCTCGTAGTTGAAGTCCACATGCCCCGGGGTGTCGATGAGGTTCAGCACATAGGTCTCCCCGTCGTCAGCCTTATAGAGGAGCCGCACGGCCCGGGCCTTGATGGTAATGCCCCGCTCCCGCTCCAGCTCCATGTTATCCAGGATCTGATCCTCCATCTCCCGGGCCTCCACCGCCTGGCACTCCTCCAGCAGCCGGTCCGCCAGGGTGGACTTTCCGTGGTCAATATGGGCAACGATTGAAAAGTTTCTCAGTTTATTCAAATCGGTCATAGACTACACCTCAAACAGTACGTTTGTAAAAATGGGGGCACATCCCCAATATATCTGATTTATTATAGAGGATTCCCTCAAATTTGTAAAGGCATTTATCCGGCCTCCACGGCACTTTTGACACGCAAAAATACCACTGATCCCGCTCATTTGGCTTGTATCATACGTTTGTGTCGTTAGAAAATTTCAAAATGCCCAAAAATCGCATTTTTCGCAAAATCTTATACGAAATACGAATTTTTCGCTTGAATTATTCATCCCCGTGAATTACAATGGAAGGGTGTACAGCATCGAAGGAATGGGATCCGGAAGGAGGGGTCATACTATGCTCAACATTGTTTTGGTCTCACCGGAGATCCATCAGAACACCGGCAACATCGCCCGCACCTGCGCCGCCACCGGCGCGGCCCTGCACCTCATCCGCCCCTTGGGCTTTGAGATCACGGACAAGGCCCTTCGCCGGGCCGGGCTCGACTACTGGTATCTGCTGGACGTGAGGATCTACGACTCCCTTACAGACTTTTTTCAGCAGAATGGGGACGTATCCATGTGGCTCTATACCACTAAGGCCCCCCAGCGCTACTGCGACGTTGCCTACAAGGACGGAGACTATCTGTTCTTTGGCCGGGAATCCGCCGGTCTGCCGGAGCCCTTTCTGGAGGCTCATCGGGACCGCTGCGTGAAGATCCCCATGGCGGAGGAGGCCAGAAGCCTGAATCTCTCCAATTCCGCCGCCATCGCTGTCTATGAGGCTCTGCGCCAGCTGGATTTTCCCACCCTGCGGAGCTATGGAAAAATGAAAACGCAAACCCTGGAACGACCATATTAAAACGGAGGTTTCGAGCATGAACTACAAAAAGAAGACCATCCTGGACGCGCCTCTCCACGGCAAAACGGTCCTTTGCCGCTGCGATTTCAACGTGCCCACCAATGACGAGGGCATCATCACCGATGACAGCCGCATCCGCAAGTCTCTGCCCACCATCACCTATCTTCTCGATCAGGGGGCCGCTGTGATCCTCTGTTCCCACAAAGGCCGTCCCAAAAACGGCTATGAGGAGAAGTATTCCCTGAAGGTGGTGCAGGCCCGGCTTCAGGAGCTGCTGGGGCTGCCGGTGGATCTGGCCTCCGACATCATCGGCCCCGAGGCCCAGGAGAAGGCCAAGGCCTTGAAGCCCGGCCAGGTGCTGCTGCTGGAGAACGTCCGCTTCCTAAAGGGCGAGACCAAGAACGACATGGAGCTGGCAAAACAGTATGCCGCGCTGGCAGAGGTCTTTGTGAATGACGCCTTCGGCTCCTGCCATCGGGCCCACTCCTCCACCGTGGGCGTGGCCTCCTATCTGCCCGCCTATAGCGGCCTTCTCGTGAAGAAGGAGCTGGAGATCATGGGCAAGGCCATCTCCGATCCCAACCGTCCCCTGGTGCTCATTATGGGCGGCAGCAAGGTCTCCGATAAGATCGGCGTCATCGACCATATGCTCACGCTGGCCGACCATATCATCATCGGCGGCGGCATGAGCTACACCTTCACCGCCGCCCGCGGCGGCAAAATCGGCACCTCCCTCTGCGAGACCGAATCCTTCGGCTACTGCCTGGAGCTCCTCAAAAAGGCCGAGGAAATGGGCGTCAAGATCCATCTGCCCGTGGACACCGTGGCCGCGGATCACTTCGCCGCCGACGCGGAGCCCGTCCTCTATGACGAGGGCCAGATTCCCGACAACATGATGGGCCTGGACATCGGACCCAAGACCCGTGAGATCTATGCCGATCTCATCAAGAACGCCGGAACCGTCATCTGGAACGGCCCCATGGGTGTCTTTGAGTTCCCGGCCTTTGCCGCCGGTACCGAGGCTGTGGCCAAGGCCATGGCCGAGAGCCCTGCCGTGACCATCGTAGGCGGCGGCGACTCTGCCGCTGCTGTGGAGCAGATGGGCTACTCCGACAAGATCACACATGTTTCCACCGGCGGCGGCGCAAGCCTGGAGTTCTTCGCCGGCGCAGAGCTGCCCGGCGTGGCCGCCCTGCTGGATGCCTGACAGGGAGGGATCAGCATGAACCATAAATACAGAAAGACTGTCATCGCCGCCAACTGGAAGATGAACAAGACTCCCACCGAGACCCGGGCCTTCGGCGCGGAGCTCAAGCGGCTGCTGCCCAAGGGCCGCTGGTGCGAGATCGTCCTGTGCATGCCCGCCATCTGCATTCCCGCTGGAGTCAAGGCCCTGAAGGATACCCGGGTGGGCATCGGCGCGGAGAATATGCACCAGGAGACCTTCGGCGCTTATACCGGCGAGATCAGCGCCCCCATGCTGGTGGACGCCGGCGTCAAATATGTGATCCTGGGGCACTCAGAGCGCCGGGCCATGGGCGAAACCGACGAGGTCATCAACCAGAAGCTCGCCGCCGCCCTGGCAGCGGGCCTGACCCCCATCCTCTGCGTAGGCGAGAGCCTCCAGCAGCGGGAGACCGGGGTGACCTTTGAGCATATCACCATGCAGCTGAAATCCGCCTTCCATGGCATCGTGCCGGAGCAGCTGCGCCGGGTCGTCATCGCCTATGAGCCCATCTGGGCCATCGGCACCGGCCTCACCGCCTCCCCCCAGGAGGCCGAGGAGGTCTGCCAGCACATCCGCACCGTGGTTCGGAAGCTGTCCTCCGCCAAAACGGCCCGGGCCACCTCCATTCTCTACGGCGGCTCCATGAACGACAAAAACGCCGAGAGCCTGCTGGCCCAGCCGGACATCGACGGCGGCCTCATCGGCGGCGCGTCCCTGGATCCCGAGAAGTTCATCCGTATTATCAACGCGGCAAATCAGGAAACGGACTAATTTTTACTTACAGGAGGAGCATTCCCATGAAACAGTATCTTGAAATCATCGACGTTGTCGCCCGCCAGGTCCTGGACTCCCGGGGCAACCCCACCGTGGAGGCTGAGGTCTATCTGGAGGACGGCTCCGTAGGCCGTGCCGCGGTGCCCTCTGGCGCTTCCACCGGCGTATATGAGGCCTGCGAGCTCCGGGACGGCGGCGAGGAATACGGCGGCAAGGCCGTCATGAAGGCCGTCACCAACGTGAACACTGAGATCGCCGAGGCCATTGTGGGCATGAACGCCCTGAATCAGACGGAGATCGACCAGACCATGATCGACCTGGACGGCACCCCCAACAAGTCCCGGCTGGGCGCCAACGCCATTCTGGCTGTGTCCATGGCCGTGGCTCACGCCGCTGCCGACTCCCTGTGCATTCCCCTGTACCGGTATGTGGGCGGCATCAACGCCAAGGTTCTGCCGGTGCCCATGATGAATATTCTCAACGGCGGCGCGCATGCTACCAACAACGTGGATATTCAGGAGTTTATGGTCATGCCTGTTGGCGCAAAGAGCTGGAGCGACGCGCTCAGAATGTGCGCCGAGGTCTTCCACAAACTCAAGAGCGTGCTCAAGGAAATGGGCACCCCCGCCGCCGGTGTGGGCGATGAGGGCGGCTATGCCCCCAATCTGGCCCGGGACGAGGACGCCTTGGCCGCCATCGTCAAGGCCGTGGAGGAATGCGGCTACAAGCCCTATGACGACTTTATGATCGCCATTGACGGCGCCGTCTCCGATTGGTACAACCAGGAGACCGGCTGCTATGACCTGCCCAAGGCCAAGAAAACCATGACCCGCGAGGAAATGGTGGCCATGTACCAGGGCTTTGTAGACAAGTACCCCATCATCTCCATCGAGGACGGCATGGGCGAGAACGACTGGGAGGGCTGGAAGATGCTCACCGAGGCCCTGGGCGACCGGGTCCAGCTGGTGGGCGACGACCTGTTCGTCACCAATGTAGCGCGCGTCAACAAGGGCATCTCCCTGGGCGTCTGCAACAGCGTGCTCATCAAGGTCAACCAGATCGGCACCCTCACCGAGACCCTGGACACCATCCAGCGGGCCAACCGTGCCGGCTACACCGCCGTGGTCTCCCACCGCTCCGGCGAGACCGAGGACACCACCATCGCCGACCTGGTGGTCGCCATGAACGCCGGACAGATTAAGACCGGCGCCCCTTCCCGCACGGACCGTGTGGCCAAGTACAACCAGCTGCTCCGCATTGAGGAGGAGCTGGGCGACTCCGCACAGTACCTGGGCAAGGCCGCGTTCTTCAACCTCAGCAAGTAAATTTGTCCTTTCCGGGGCCTGCCGCCAAACCCGGCGGCAGGCCCTTTTGCGCACAGTTTTCCGCCAGCCCTTTGGATTTATTCCACATTGACGGCGCTATGATTTCCCGGTATAATGGTTGATACTGAATCATTTTGACTAAGGCCTCAAAGGAGGAGCGTTATGCGAAAAATTCATCTGTTCCTGGGTCTGGCTCTGCTGATGGCGGCGCTGTCCGGGACTGCACTGGCCACGGAGACTTCTGTACTCCCGACCACTACCCCGCCTCAGGAAACCGCATCGCCTGCTCCTTGCGAAAATAACAAGCACGACTGGGATAACGGTGTTATCACAAAGGAGCCCACCTGTACCGCTGCGGGCGAGAAGGTCTATACCTGCACAAAATGTAAGGAAACAAAAACAGAACCCATTCCGGCTCTGGGCCATGATTTCGCCGACGGCGAGATCACCACGCCTGCCACCTGTGAAAAAGACGGCGTAATGACCTGCACCTGCTCCCGCTGTCAGGCGACAGAAACTAAGGCGATCAAAGCCACCGGCCACGATTGGGAAGACGGCAAGGTCACCACGCGGCCCGCCTGTGAAAAGACTGGCGTAAAAACCTACACCTGTAAAAACTGCAAGGAGACCAAAACCGAAGCCATTCCCGCCACTGGTCACAAATGGGATAACGGCAAGGTCACCAAGCCCGCCGCCTGCGAAGAAGACGGCGTGAAGACCTACACCTGCAAAAACTGTCCGAAAACCAGAACCGAGGTCATCAAGGCCCCGGGCCACAGCTGGGACAAGGGCACCGTTATCAAGGAGCCCACCTGTACCGCCGCCGGGCAGAAAACCTACACCTGCAGCCGCTGCCAGACCACAAAGCAAGAAGTTCTCAATAAGCTGGGCCATGATTGGGACAGCGGCAGCGTCACCAAGGAGCCCGCCTGCACGGAAATCGGCAATATGATCTATCATTGCAGTCGCTGCGGCCGGAGCCGCACCGACGCGCTGCCCATGCTGGGCCACGATTGGGATCAGGGCAAGGTCGCCAAAGCAGCCACCTGCACCGAGGTGGGTGTTTTCCAGTACAGCTGCAGTCGCTGCGGCGCGGCACGCACCAGCTCCATTGCAGCCCTGGGCCATGAATGGGACCAGGGCACCGTCACAAAGGCGGCCACCCGCTTCCACGAGGGCGTCCGGCAGTATACCTGCCTCCGCTGCGGCGGCCATCGCACCGAGAGCATACCCCTGGTCGATGGCGGCAATCCCTTTGTGGATGTCACGGAGGGGCAGTATTATACGGATCCCGTGTTCTGGGCTCTGGAGCAAACTATCACCACCGGCATGGACGACAGCCATTTCGGCCCCGATGTCACCTGCACCCGGGCCCAGGTGGTCACCTTCCTATGGCGGGCCGCCGGGAAGCCGGAGCCCAGCTCCACAGACTGCGCCTTTGTGGATCTGGATCCCAGCGTATACTATTACAAGGCCGTGCTCTGGGCCCTGGAGCAGCACATCACCACCGGCATGGATGACACCCACTTCGGCCCTGATCTCCCCTGCACCCGGGCCCAGGTGGTCACCTTCCTGTGGCGGGCCGCCGGATCTCCCCAAGCCAGCACCGGCAGCAGCTTCACCGACACCGACGCTGTGGACTACGCAAAGGCCGCCATTGCCTGGGCCGCGGAAAAGTCCGTCACCGACGGCACCGGAAACGGCTGCTTCTCCCCGGATCTCCCCTGTGTCCGGGCCCAGATCGTGACGTTCCTCTACCGGGCAAGCAAATAAGCAAACGTACAAACGGACGCCTCCGCGGCGTCCGTTTGCCGCCCCTGTACAATTTACCGATTTTGTGCTATACTGAGGTAAAGCAACTTTCCTAGGAGGCGCCTGTAATGGAAATCAGAAAATATACAGACCAGGACGTACCCGGCATGGTACAGGTCTGGAATGAAGTCGTAGACGAGGGCGTAGCCTTCCCCCAGCTGGAGGATCTGACCGAGGAAACCGGCAGAAAGTTCTTCGCCGCCCAGACCTACTGCGCCGTGGCCGAGGACGAGAGCAAGATCGTGGGCATGTATATCCTGCACCCCAATAACGAGGGCCGCTGCGGCCACATCGCCAACGCCAGCTATGCCATCGACTCCCACTGCCGGGGCAAGCACATTGGCGAAAAGCTGGTGTCCCACTGCCTGGAGCAGGCAAAAAAGGAGAGGTTCCAGATCCTGCAGTTCAATGCCGTGGTGGAAAACAACATCCACGCCCGGCACCTGTATGAGCGGCTGGGCTTTGTCCACCTGGGCACGATCCCTGGCGGCTTTCTGATGAAGGATGGCAGCTATCAGAACATCTGCATCTACTACCACACCCTATGAGCTTCGTCTGTATGAACGCAAAATTCCCGGCACACAACCGTGTGCCGGGAATTTTTGTATCAAATTTAGATCTGGGAAGCGATGCCGAAGGCGGAACGCATGCACTTCTGCACGTTGCCGGGCTTATCGCAGTCGCCGATCACATAGCTGACAGGCACAGCCTTAGCCAGCTCCATGGCCTCGTCCTGCTTGGACTTCATGCCGATGGCCAGCAGCACGTTGTCTGCCTGCTGCTTCTGCTCCACGCCGTTGGGATCCAGATAGCGGACGCCGTCGGGATCGATGGCGGTGCACTTGACACCAGCCTGATAAGCGAAGTTGGCGGTGTGACGCCAGTAGTTCACCACCATGTTGCGGTAGTGGGCGTGAGGCGCGTCCAGGATCAGGTCGTACTGCATCTCCAGCACGGTGACCAGATGGCCCAGCTCGGCCAGATACAGGCCGGTCTCTACGCCGATTTCGCCGCCGCCGATGATGGTGACGTTCTTGCCCAGAGTGTCCTCATGGCCGTAGATGTTGGCGGCGTAGGAGACGTTGTCGCCGTCCTTGCCGGGCAGGGGCAGGCTGGAGGGCTCAGCGCCCAGGGCCAGGGCCAGCACCTGATAGTTCTCCTTCTCCAGGAGCTCACGGGTAGCGGTGGTGTTCAGCTTCACATGAACGCCCAGCTTGTCCATTTCCTTGATCATGTAGTCCATGAACTGGCGCAGGGGCCACTTGAAGGAGGGATACTTGGCGTGCTTGAGCATGCCGCCCAGCTCCCCGGACTTCTCGTACAGAGTGACATCATGGCCTCTCTGGGCGCAGATCCGAGCAAACTCCATGCCGGCAGGGCCGCCGCCGACCACTGCCACCTTCCGCTTCTCGCCCACGGGCTTCACCATGGTGGCGATGCGGTCTTCCATGCCCACGATGGGGTTGACGGTGCAGACGGTACGGAACAGATCGGGGCCGTTGGGCACATGGCACTTGTTGCAGCGCACGCAGGGTACGATATCCTCCTTGCGGCCCTCATAGACCTTCTGGCCGTAGTCGGGGTTGTTGATCCAGCTGCGGGCCATGTAGATGAGGTCCGCGCCGCCGTCAGCCACCAGGTTGTTGGCGATCTCAGGATCCTGGAAGCCAGCGGAGGCCGCCACGGTCATCTGAATGCCGCGCTTCTTGATCTCCTTACATACATAGCTCATGGCGTCGATGTAGGGAGCAGGCTTGTCCTCGGTGGAGGTGAAGCCCAGGGGATGCTGAGGATCCATATCGCCGGAGCGGAGATGGAAGATATCGCAGACGCCCTCCATCAGCTTAGCCAGCTGGATGGTGTCCTCCTTGGTGTAGCCGCCGAACTCCTCCTCGTCTACGCTGAGCACGCACTCCAGGGGGAAGCCCTTGCCCACAGCCTTCCGCAGCGCGGTAAACATCTCTACCATGTAGCGGCCGCGGGACTCCACGCTCTGGGGGCCATACTCGTCGGTGCGGTCATTGGTGATGGGGGAGAGCAGCTTTGCCATGGGGTTGTTCCGATAGCAGCAGTAAACGGAGATCATGTCAAAGCCCAGTGCCTTGAGATCCTTCGCCTGCTGGGCATAGTCCTCGATCATGGCCTGGAGATACTCCTTGGTGTAGGAGGAGGGGGACTGCTGAGGGCCGCCGTCCATCTGGGCGTGGAGGTCGCCCTCCGCACCGGCTACGCCGAAGTCCTTGTGCTTAGGAGTGGTATCCTCCATAGGCATGGGAGGCATATCAGCGGGAGGACCGCCTGCACCCTCGGGGCCAGCACCGGGACCGCCAGGGCCGCCGGGACCGCCGGGAGCACCAGGGCCCTTGTCACCGGGCGCGCCGGAGGGCATGCCCATGCCGCCCTGCATGTTGGCGGGGCTCATGATGTAAGCGCAGGTCTTGGAGCCATAGAAGTGAATGGCGTCCAGCAGCTTACAGAAATAGTCCTGGGCATTGGCATCGTTCAGGTCGAACAGATTGAAGTGGCAGGGGGTGTTGTCCAGTGCCCGGCCCATGACCGGCATGGACTTCTCATAGAGGTGGTTGATGGTCACCAGAGCGGCGCCGTTCTTTGCGCGGTTGGCAAAGTGCTGGATCACCTTCTCGGTGGGGTTCTTCTCAGTGCCCTGGAGGAAATGGGGCGTGGAAGCGGAGGAGAGCATCCGGTTCCGCAGCACCATGTTGCCGATCTTAATGGGGCTGAGCAGTGCGCTGTATTTCAGTTCCATAAATATGTATTCCTTTCCCCGCACAGCGGAGTAATTTTGCCGTGTCCAGAGGCTTCCCTGGACATTCATGGCGTTTCATTCATTATAGCATAGAGAAAACCCGGTGAAAAGAGGAGTTTTGTCATTATATAATGAATTATATTCATCGATCAGTCCGGCATCCGCATGGGCTGGAGATCCGGAGCGATGTGCAGCTTGGCCGCCGTCCGAGCCTGGATATACGCGATTGCCGTCTCCTTGTCCCCCAGCTCCGGGTTGTACTCCGCCAGCTCCAGGCCCTCAGGGGTCACCTTCAGCACGCAGAGCTCCGTGACGATCATGTCCACGACCTTGTAGCCAGTGAGCGGCAGCGTACACTTCTCCACGATCTTGGGCTTGTCCCCCTGGGTGTGGATCATGGCCAGGATCACGGTCTTGGAGCCGTTCACCAGATCCATGGCGCCGCCCATACCCGTAAGCTTCTTGCCGGGGATCAGCCAGTTGCCAAAGCTGCCCTCGGCGTCCGCCTCCAACGCCCCCAATACGCAGGCATCCACATGGCCGCCCCGGATCAGTCCGAAGTTGGTGGCGGAATCCACAATGGCACCGCCGGGGATAATGGTAGCCGGATTGCCGGAGGCATCTACCACATGGAGAGGATCCGCCTCCTCCGGCGCAGGGGCGTGGCCCTGGCCAATGAGGCCCAGCTCTGCGTGGAGGGTGATATCCACGCCCTCCGGGAAATACCGGGCGCACTGGGTGGGGATGCCGATGCCCAGATTCACCACATAACCATCCTTCAGCTCCTGGGCGCAGCGGCAGGCAATAATGTCCTTTGCTCTCTGCTTATCCATTGTCTGTTCCCTCCCGCAGCACGATATAATCCACCAGAACGCCCGGGGTGGCCACATCCTCCGGAGGGATCTCACCGGGCTCCACGATCTTCTCCGCCTCTACGATGACGGTATCCGCGGCCATAGCCATCAGGGGGGCAAAATTCCGGGTGGTGCCCTTGTACCAGATGTTTCCCTTCTTGTCCACCACATAGCCGGAGATCACTGCGAAATCCGCGTGGATAGGCTTCATCAGCAGGTAATCCTTGCCCTCAATGGTCATCTTCCGATCCACCCAGGGGCTCTCCTCCACCAGCGTGCCGATGCCCGTGGAGGTGAGGATTCCAGGGATGCCCATGCCGCCAGCCCGGATCATCTCCGCCATAGATCCCTGGGGCAGCAGGTCTACCGTGAGCTCTCCCTTGGCCCACTTCTCCCCGGCCTCAGGGTTGGAGCCCACATGGGAGCCGATATACTTCTTGATCTTGCCGGAGTGGATCAGCCGTGCCCAGCCGTAGTAGTCCGAGCCGTCAGGGCCGTTGAGCCTGGAGCCGTCGTCGAAGACGCCCTCGATATTTTCCACATCGCTCTCGTCAATGGCCCGGATCACGTCCAGGGCCGAGCCGCAGCCCAGGAAGCCGCCGAACATCACTCTGCTGCCGGAGGGAATCAGGGCCGCCGCTTCCTTTGCCGTAATGATTTTGGGCATTTCAAACACCTCTTCTTGTTCGTTTCCAAAGAGAAAAGGGAGGCGGGGGTTTCCCGCCTCCCTAGTGGAAGTCAAATCAGCACTTCTCGAAAATGGTAGCAACGCCCATGCCGCCGCCGATGCACAGGGTAGCCAGACCCTTCTTGGCATCGTTGCGCTTCTGCATCTCATGGAGCAGAGTGACAATGATACGAGCGCCGGAGCAGCCAACAGGATGGCCGATGGACAGCGCGCCGCCGTTGACGTTGACCTTGTTCATGTCGAAGCCCAGCTCACGAGCAACCGCGATGGACTGAGCAGCGAAGGCCTCGTTGGCCTCGATCAGGTCGATGTCGTCCAGGGTCACGCCAGCCTTCTTCATAGCCTGACGGGAAGCGGGAACAGGACCGGTGCCCATGATCTTGGGATCAACGCCGCCCTGGCCCCAGCCCAGCAGCTTAGCCATGGGCTTCAGACCATACTTCTCAACAGCCTCGCCGGAAGCCAGAACGATAGCAGCAGCGCCGTCGTTGATACCGGAAGCATTGCCGGCGGTAACGCGAGGAGTGCCAGCGTCAGCCTGAGCGGGCTTGCAGGCCTTGGCGTCGAAAGTGTCGACTACAGTGCCGCCGTTAGCCTGGAAGGCATTGTCGGAGGAAACAGGGAAAGCGGTCTTCAGCTTAGCCAGAGACTCCATGTTGGTGGAGGGACGGGGGAACTCATCGACCTTGAAGTCAACGACCTGCTTCTTCACCTTTACGGGAACGGGAACGATCTCGTCCTCGAACTTGCCGGCAGCCTGAGCGGCAGCGGTCTTAGCCTGGGAGGAAGCGGCGAACTCGTCCAGATCCTGACGGGTGATGCCCCAGATGTCGCAGATGTTCTCAGCGGTGGTGCCCATGTGGTAGTTGTTGAAGGCATCCCACAGGCCGTCCTTTACCATGGTATCGACCATCTTCTTGTCGAACATACGGCCGCCCCAACGAGCGTCGGGCAGGATGTAGGGAGCAGCGGACATATTCTCGGTGCCGCCGCAGACAACGATCTCAGCATCGCCGGAAGCAATTGCACGGCCAGCCTCAATGACGGACTTCATGCCGGAGCCGCAGACCATGTTGACGGAGTAAGCGGGAACGGAAACAGGCAGGCCAGCCTTGATGCCGACCTGGCGAGCAACGTTCTGGCCCAGGCCAGCGCTGATGCAGCAGCCGAACATCAGCTCGTCCACCTGCTCGGGCTTTACGCCGGCACGGTTCAGAGCCTCCTTGACGACGATAGCGCCCAGGTCAGCTGCGGGGGTGTTCTTCAGGCTGCCGCCAAAGGAACCAACAGCGGTACGGCAGCAGTTTACAACATACAAATCTTTCATTGGAAACGACCTCCATATTCATTCGCCCGAAGTCGGGCAATATAATAGGTTTACCGTGTATTATTATACGGCACAATCCAGCATACGTCAACCTCTCTTGCCGCCCCTGACACATTTTTTCCCGGAGCCGCGGGCAGAGTGCGCTTCGGCCTTTTTTCGCATATTCATTATGTAAACTGCATTTCCGTACCCGTCCGCTGGCTCCTATTTCCCGCCTGATTCGCTGAAATTACAAGGAATTTTACCCTGGCCGCGCGGCTTGTAGTTTTCGCTTGCTTGTGGTATAATTATGTACTGACTACAAAGCGAGTTTCCCTTTTGAGAGGTGATGCATCCATGGATTTTAAGCTGGTTTCCGACTACAAGCCCTCGGGCGATCAGCCCCAGGCCATCGAGGCGCTGACCCAGGGCCTCAAAAACGGCCTGGACGAGCAGGTGCTGCTGGGCGTCACCGGCTCCGGCAAGACCTTTACCATGGCCAATATCATCGCGAAAATGAACAGGCCCACCCTGGTGCTGGCCCACAACAAGACCCTGGCCGCCCAGCTCTGCTCCGAGTTCAAGGAGTTTTTCCCGGAGAACGCCGTGGAATACTTCGTCTCCTATTACGACTACTATCAGCCGGAGGCGTATATCGCCCACACCGACACCTATATCGAAAAAGACTCCGCTACCAACGACGAGATCGACCGCCTTCGGAACTCCGCCACCGCCTCCCTTTTGGAGCGGCGGGACGTGATTGTGGTATCCTCCGTCAGCTGCATCTACGGTCTGGGCGATCCCGAGGACTATAAGGCCCTGGTGGTCTCCGTCCGGCAGGGTCAGACCTGGGAGCGCGACAGTCTGCTCCGGAGCCTGACGGATATCCGTTATGAGCGCAACGACATCAACTTCATCCGCAATACCTTCCGGGTCCGGGGCGACACCGTGGAGGTTTTCCCCGCCGGCTGGACCAACCGGGGCATCCGCATCGAGTTCTTCGGCGATGAGGTGGATCGGATCTCTGAGTTCAACGTCCTCACCGGCGCCGCCGAGCGGGTGGTCACCCACTGCGCCATCTATCCGGCCAGCCACTATGTCACCACAAAGGAAAAGATGGAGCGCGCCACCCGGGAGATTGCCTGCGAGATGATGGATCGGGAAAAGTGGTTCAAGGAAAACGGCAAGCTCCTGGAGGCCCAGCGGATCCACCAGCGCACCATGTACGATATTGAGATGATGGACGAGCTTGGCTTCTGCTCCGGCATCGAAAACTATTCCCGGATCATCAGTGGACGGCCCGCGGGCTCGCCGCCTATGACCCTTATGGACTATTTCCCCGACGATTTTCTCATGTTCATCGACGAGAGCCATGTAACGCTGCCCCAGGTTCGTGCCATGTACAACGGCGACCGGGCCCGAAAGCAGGCATTGGTGGACTACGGCTTCCGGCTCCCCTCCGCCTACGACAACCGGCCCCTGAAATTTGAGGAATTCCAATCCAAGATCCATCAGGTGGTCTATGTGTCCGCCACCCCGGCGGAATATGAGCTCAGCCGGGCGGGCCAGGTGGTGGAGCAGCTGCTGCGGCCCACAGGCCTTCTGGATCCCCCTGTGGAGGTTCGGCCTGTGGAGGGCCAGGTGGACGATCTCATCGGCGAGATCAACGCCATGACCCAACACGGCTACCGCACCCTGGTGACTACCCTCACCAAGAAAATGGCCGAGGATCTCACCGATTATCTCACAAAATCCGGCATCAAGGTTCGGTATATGCACTCCGACGTGGACACCATGGAACGTCAGGAGATCATCAGGGATCTGCGCATGCAGAAGTTCGACGTGCTGGTGGGCATCAACCTGCTCCGGGAGGGCCTGGACCTGCCGGAGGTGGCGCTGGTGGCCATTCTGGATGCGGACAAGGAGGGCTTCCTCCGCTCCCCCACCAGCCTCATTCAGACCATTGGCCGGGCAGCCCGAAACGCCGACGGCCGGGTCATCATGTATGCCGACCATATCACCCCGGCCATGGACTATGCCATCACTGAGACCCAGCGCCGCCGGGAGCTCCAGCAGGCCTACAACGAGGCCCATGGCATCGTCCCCAAGACCATTATCAAGTCCGTCCGGGAGCTCATCGAGATCTCCCGCACCGTGGACGTATCCCGGGACGGCAAGAAGCTCACCAAGAACGAGCGGGAGGCAGAGATCGCCCGCCTGGAGAAGGAAATGAAACAGGCCGCCAAGATGATGGAGTTCGAGTACGCAGCGGTGCTGCGGGATCAGATCATCCAGCTCCGCGGCAATTAGAAGGGAAGGTACTTCACCTATGGATCAATTTCGCAGCAGTCCGGATCCCCAGGGCACGGATCCCCGGCAGACCGCCCAGCAGCGGCGGGCCGAACGGCAGAAATATCTGAAGCGCCAGCGGAACATCCGCATGGGCGCCATTGCCCTGGCCATCGTGCTGTCCATTGTCTCCCTGTGCGTCAGCTGCAGCACCAAAAAGGCCGTGGATGATCTGGCCGCCAAGCTCGAGGCAAAAAAGGCCGCTCAGGCCGCGCTGGAGGCCCAGGAGGCCGCACCGTCTGCCTCCCCGGAGCCCAGCCAGCTCCCGGCCAACGCAAAAACCGTCACTCTGAGCTTTGTGGGGAATCTGACCCCAGCCTCCACCGACGGCGGCTTTGAGGACGCCTACGGAAAATACGGAGAAAGCTATTTTTTTCAGAACGTCAGATCGATCTTTGAGGGGGACGATTTGACGGCAGCCACCTTTGAGGGCACCCTGACCACCTCGGAAAACCGGGCGGATCAGGACATCACCTTCAAGGCCGACCCCTCCTATGTGGGCATTCTGACCCAAGGCGGCGTGGACTGCGTCAGCGTGGCCGATGACCACATCCATGACTACGGCAACGAGGGCTATGTGGATACCCTGGCCGCCCTGGACAACGCCGGGATCCAGCGCTTCGGCGACAGCTACACCGTCTCCCTGGACGCGGGCGGCGTCACTGTAGGCCTCTCCGGCATCAACGCCGAGGCCGGCCTTGACTGCCAGGAGCTGGCCGTCAGCAACGTAAAAAAGCTCAAGGATGACGGTGCGCAGATCGTGGTCTGTGCCTTCCACTGGGGCCAGGAGGACAGCTCCGCCCCGGAGGATTCCCAGATCCAGCTGGCCCAGGCGGTCATCGACGCTGGGGCCGATCTGGTGGTGGGCAGCCATCCCCATTCTCTCCAGGGCATCTCCGCCTACAAGGGAAAGTACATATGCTACAGCCTGGGAGATTTCTGCTCCGGCAGCAGCAAGGCGAGCGAGGACACCATTATCTTCCAGCAGACCTTCACTTTGGTGAATGACACCGTGCAGGGCAGCGCAGACTATACCATTATTCCCTGCACCGTCTCCACGGATCCCGCCGCCAATCCCTACTGCCCCACGCCAGCCACCGGAGACGAGGCCCAGCGGATCCTCTCTTCCATCTACGACAAAAGCGCCACCCTGGACGGCGGCATCACGGCCCCGGAGAACGGCGATGAAGCCCAATCCTCCGCAGCCGAGGCCGTCCCCTCCCCAGCTGCGTAACCACACAAACAGGACATGCCGCACGGTTTCGGGTGCGGCATGCTCCGCCTATATAGGAGCTGAACAACATTGCAGGATCAGATCATTATCAAAGGCGCAAGAGAAAACAACCTGAAAAACGTGAACCTGACCATTCCCCGGGACAAGCTGGTGGTATTCACCGGCCTGTCCGGCTCCGGCAAATCCTCCCTGGCCTTTGACACCATCTACGCCGAGGGCCAGCGGCGATATGTGGAATCCCTGTCCTCCTATGCCCGGCAGTTTTTAGGGCAGATGGACAAGCCGGACGTGGACTCCATCGACGGTCTGTCCCCGGCCATCTCCATTGACCAGAAGACCACCTCCCGGAACCCCCGCTCCACCGTGGGCACCGTCACCGAGATCTACGACTATCTGCGCCTTCTCTGGGCCCGGGTGGGCACGCCCCACTGCCCAAAATGCGGAAAAGAGATCCGCCGTCAGAGCGTGGATCAGATCGTGGATCAGGTCATGGCATTGGAGGAGGGTACCCGCTTCCAGGTCTTAGCCCCCGTCATCCGCGGCAAAAAGGGCGAGCATCAGAAGGTCTTTGCCGACGCGAAAAAGAGCGGCTATGTCCGGGTCCGGGTAGACGGAAACACCTACGACCTCAGTGAGGAGATCTCCCTCAGCAAGAGCAAGAAGCACAATATCGAGATCATCGTAGACCGTCTGGTCATGAAGCCGGAGATCCTCCGGCGGCTGACAGACTCCGTGGAGACGGCCCTGCATCTCTCTGACGGCCAGGTGATGATCCATCTGGTGAAGGATGACCAGATCCTCTCCTTCTCCCAGAATTACGCCTGCGAGGACTGCGGCGTCAGTCTCCCGGAGCTGGAGCCCCGGATGTTCTCCTTTAACAACCCCTATGGGGCCTGCCCCGGCTGCTCCGGCCTGGGCTATCAGCTGAAGGTGGATCCGGATCTCATCATGCCCAACCGCTCCCTCAGCATTCTGGAGGGCGGCATCAGCGCCAGCGGCTGGGGCAACGCCAAAAACGATACCATCAGCCGCATGTATTACGAGGCCTTGGGCCGGAAGTACCGCTTCACCCTGGATACGCCCCTGGAAAAGCTCTCGGATGCGGCCATCGACGCCCTGCTCTATGGCACCGGCGGCGAAAAGCTCAAGCTCCAGTATGACCGGGGCAACGGCCGGGGCACTCTGGAGCAGGCATTCGAGGGCATCGTCAACAATCTCTCCCGTCGGTATAAGGAGACCCAGTCGGACTCCATGCGCCGGGAGCTGGAGGAGTGCATGAGCTATCACCCCTGCCCGGACTGCCACGGAGACCGGCTGAGCCCCATCGTCCTGGCAGTCACCGTGGGCGGCCTCAACATCATGGACTTCTGCAAGCTCCCCATCTCGCAGGAGCTGGAGTTCATCGAGCACCTGACCCTCACGGGCTCTCAGCAGATGATCGCGGATCAGATCCTCCGGGAGATCCGCTCCCGGCTGAACTTCCTGTGCAGCGTTGGCCTGGAATACCTGACCCTGAGCCGGGCCGCCGGGACCCTGTCCGGCGGCGAGAGCCAGCGGATCCGGCTGGCCACCCAGATCGGTTCCTCTCTCATGGGCGTCCTCTATATTCTGGACGAGCCCTCCATTGGTCTCCACCAGCGGGACAACGACAAGCTGCTCCGCACCCTCCGGCAGATGGTGGATCTGGGCAACACCCTGATCGTGGTAGAGCACGACGAGGACACCATGCGGGCCGCGGATTTTATTGTGGATGTGGGCCCCGGAGCCGGCGTCCACGGCGGCGAGATCGTGGCGGCGGGCTCCCTCCAGGATATCATCGACTGCCCCCGCTCCATCACCGGCCAGTATCTCTCCGGGAAAAAGCACATTCCAGTGCCCGCCACACGGCGGCCCGGAGATGGCCGTCAGCTGAAATTTTTCGGCTGTGCGGAAAACAATCTCAAGAACATCGACGTATCCATCCCCCTTGGAACGCTCACGGTGGTCACCGGCGTTTCCGGCTCCGGCAAGTCCTCCTTTGTCAACGAGATCGTCTATAAAAAGCTGGCCGCGGAGCTGAACCGCTCCCGGACCAAATGCGGCAAGCTCCGGGCCTGCGAGGGCGTAGAGCAGTTGGACAAGGTCATCTGCATCGACCAGAGCCCCATTGGCCGCACCCCCCGCTCCAACCCCGCCACCTAC
>CAKTEB010000008.1 GCA_934546685.1 uncultured Oscillospiraceae bacterium | reverse complement strand
CCGGACGGCAGATGTGTTCTTCTTCCTCCCGCTCGAAGGAATAGAGCCCATCTGCCTCCAATTCTTTCGCCATGCCCCACGCCAGCTTGAAGCCAGCCGTGAAGCTCGTCAGCTTGGATTCAGCCAGCAATGCGTTCTGCGCGTCCAGCAGGCGTAGCAGCTTCTTTCGCCCCGCGGCATCCATGTTCCGCCGCAGTTCCTCTTGGGCCCGTTCGACCTGCTCGGCCAGTTCTGGATGCTCTTGATGGTCGAAACGTTTTTGCAAAGCCTTCATGTAGTCATACATTGCGGCACCTCCTTTTGGGTAACCACAACACATACCACAACTCGGTACACAAAGCTACTGCTTTTTGAAATGATTTTTGTTGCTCATTATTTGAAAATTCATGTCCAGCGGCAGAATTTATTCGTCAACTTTTATGTAGAACGCTGGCTGCCCTTTTTGCAACTATTTTTCTGCAAATATTACAAAAAGTACCTGTTATTGAAAAATAACAGGTACTTTTTGGAGCTGATGGCCGGATTTGAACCGGCGACCTACTGATTACGAATCAGTTGCTCTACCAGCTGAGCTACACCAGCATATTTACTTTTAGGGGGTTCCTCACTTGCTATCCTTAGCAACAACCAGCGACCTTCTCATTACGAGTGAGATGCTCTGCCATTGAGCCACATCAGCAATTTTGTGCATCTATCTTATCATGAATCCACTGTTCCGTCAAGTCCTGGTTTGGCATTGAACGGAAATGAAGGCGCAAAAAACGAACGATGCAGAATGAATGGCAGTATCTAATAACGCCCAAAAACAGGTGAGTTTACATAAATATATTGGGAAACGGGATGTGCAAAAGTTATCCACAGTTTCCACAGAGTTATCCACAGTTTTACACAAGCTAGCCCCCGGAAAACCGGGGGTTTTCCAGATTATCCACAGAAGTATCCACAAGAGTTTTGCACGGGTGTGTGGATAAAATAAGTTTACATAAAATTTATCCAAATTTCTTGTCAAGTTAATTGTTTCCAATTTTCAAGAATATTTTCTTTCATTTTCGAAAAATTTACCTGAATAAATTACACAAAAAGGATATAATAGAATTATTTAACTACATAACTGCCCCGGTCTGCGGGAAGTGAGGCAATGGCGTTGAGTTCCTGGCCCGCAATGTGTCCTGCCAGGTATTCATAATAGCCCTGGCAGGCAATCATGGCGCCGTTGTCGCCGCAGAGACTCAGCGGCGGCATATAGAGCTTTGCGCCGAGTTTTCCACATTCCTGTTCAAATGCGGTGCGGATGTGAGAATTGGCCGCCACGCCGCCCGCAATGGCCAGCTTGCCGTAGCCGGTCATCTTCAGGGCTTCGATGGTTCGGGGCACCAGAGTGACCTGAACGGCGGAAACGAAGCTGGCGCAGAGATCCGGCAAGTTCAGCTCCTCCCCCTTCTGCTGTGCGTTGTGGATAATGTTCAGGGCAGCAGTTTTCAGGCCGGAAAAGCTCATGTCCAGAGGCGCTCCCTCCACCTTGGAACGGGGCAGATGATAGGCCTTGGGATCGCCAGTCATGCTTTTCTCGTCCAGGGCCTTGCCGCCGGGATAGGGCATGCCCAGCACTCGGGCCACCTTGTCGAAGCATTCTCCGGCGGCATCATCCCGGGAGGAGCCCATAACGCGGGTATCGGTGTAGTCCCGCACGTCCAAAATCAGCGTATTTCCGCCGGAAATGCTCAGACATACGAAGGGCGGCTCCAATTCTGGGAATGCAATATAGTTTGCGGCCACATGACCGCGGATGTGATGCACCGGCACAATGGGGATATCCAGAGCAAGGGCGGCGGCTTTGGCAAAGTTTACGCCTACCAGCAGCGCACCAATCAGGCCGGGAGCATAGGTAACGGCAATGGCATCCAGATCCTTTCGGGTGACGCCAGCCTCCCTCAAGGCCTGATCCGCCAGGCCCGCAATGGCCTCAATGTGCTTTCTGGAGGCAATTTCCGGAACTACGCCTCCATAGATGGTGTGCATATCAATCTGGCTCAGCACGCAGTTGGACAGGATCTCACGTCCATTCCGGGATACGGCCAGAGCCGTCTCGTCACAGGAGCTTTCGATTCCCAATATCAGCATTCGGATTCCTCCTTGAAGTATTTTGTTAGAAGCAGTGCGTCCTCAGTGGGCTTCTGATAGTAGCGGGGGCGGCGGCCTACCTGCTGGAAGCCCATAGCGTTGTAGAGCCTTAGGGCCGATTCATTGGAGGGGCGCACCTCCAATGTAATCCATTGGAGCTTCAGGGCCCTTAGCCGCTGCTCCATATCTGTCAGCAGACACCTTGCAACGCCCTTTCCACGAAAATCCGGGCTTGCAGCGATGGACATGATGTCCGCCCCGTCAGGGCCGTATTGAATGCCCAGATATCCAGCCAGGGCCTCCCCTTCCATGGCAGTGAGCCAGATGGCCCAGGGATTCTCCAGCTCTGAGAATAGATCCTTATGGCTCCATGGGGTGGAAAAGCAGCTGTGCTCCAGCTCTGCCACCAGAGCTGCGGTTTGCTGGTTCATTGTTGTAATTTCCATGATCCCGTTCAGCGCTCCTGAAAAAATTCGATTACCTCGCCCATAGGACCGTTGCAAAAGGCAATGCGGATGGGGAACGGCGGCTGGGACTGAATCACTACGTCCTTGGGCTCCACAGTGATGGGGTATCCCGCGGCACTGACCGCGGCCACGCACGCATCCACTCGGTCCGTTGCCAGGGCAAAATGTCGAATCGTGCCCTGGGGCAGCGGCTCTCCGGAGGCGAAGATCTCCAGCAGACCGTTTCCTGTGGAGAGCATAGCCCCGGCTTCCTGGCCCTGACCCCAGCGTCGGAGTACCTCCAGGCCCAGAACGTCCCGATAGAAGGAGATGGTTTTTTCAAATGCTTCTGTACCGCCGCATTTCAGCGCAACATGGTGAATTCCGCGGATCAGTGATTCCATAAATGCTTCCTCGTTTCTCAGCTATACATTATATATAGGTATATTTAGACTTTTAGGTTATTGATGCCCAGCTTTTTCCGATCCTTCGGCGGAGGCTCGGTAAACAGTCCGTTGAAATATTCCTCCAGCTCACGGCCTAAGTTTTCAAAGTAGTGGATGGTATAGTGGTACAGCCGGGCGGTGTTGGCCTGAAAGATCCGGTCTCTGCGCTTTGCAACAGACAAAAGCCGCATGAGCTCCACATCCGTGGGCCGCAGCAGGGCCAGCCGATTCATATTCTTCCGATAGATCAGGTTGGCGGGCACCAGGGCCACGCCCAGGTTACTCCGCAGGGCATCATCAATGAGGTCGCCCTCGTTGCTGTGCAGCAGAATTTTTGGCTCAAAGCCCGCGATGCCGCACATGACCCGAACGATCTTTTGATCGAAGCTGGCCTCGTCTACCAGAAAGTAATCGTCCTTGAGGTCTGCCAGACGAATATATTGCTTCCCGGCCAGTGGATGATCCTGGCTCAGCACAATGAAGATTTCCTCGTCCATGACCTTGATCTGCTCAATCTCACTGTTTTCCACGGTGATGGGCGTCACGGCGAAGTCCAGCTTCCCAGACAGCAACTCGCTCTCCAGAATGTGCTCCTCATAAAGATACTGATTGATTTGGATCAGGTCTCCAGAGGTGAGAAAGGTATAGATAAGCTCCTGGAGCACACCGGCCACTGGAGAGGCGATGGAAACGGTCTCGGCGGAGGTCTCCTTCATCTCCTCCAGCTTCTTTTCTCCGGATTCCAGTACCTGAAAGGCGGAGGACACATATTCGTAGTAGACCCGGCCCATGGCGGACAGGCTGATGCGCCCCTTGCGTCGCTCAAACAGCGTCACGTCCAGACTTTTCTCCAGCTTGGCAATGGCCTTGCTGAGGGCGGGCTGGGAAATATATAAGAGTTCTGCCGCCTTTGTGATGTTTTCCTGCTCCGCAACGGTTTTGAAGTAGTACAGCAGGGATAGTTCCAATCTGCGTCCCTCCTTCTCGTTTGCTTTCTATTTTATCAAATTCGCAAGCCAGGGTCAAGAAAGGCAGCGGGAAATATCAGCCGGATGTTTCCCGTGAAACATATGGGCGAGCGCTTTGGCGATGTTTCCCGTGAAACATGTCCAGATCGGGACAAATCCCTTGCATTGTGATACGCCAGTTGCTATAATATCTACGATAAACCGCCATGCGGTTTTAGATGTGCGGCATCTGCCGCAAAAGCGCATGAAAACAAAGGAAAGGAGGCTGGAGGCATGGTTTTATCCCTGGTCAACCAAAAGGGCGGCGTGGGAAAGACTACGACGGCGGTAAGCCTGACTGCAGCTATGACAGCGCTTGGAAAACGGGTGCTGCTCTGTGATTTTGACCCCCAGGCCAATGCGACCTCTGGCCTCGGTATTGAAAAATCAGAGGTGGCCTGCACCGTCTATGATGTGATTATCAACGATGTGCCCGCAAAGGATGCCATTGTCCACACAGATTACGGCGACGTGATCCCCTCCGGAGCGGCCTTGGCCGGTGCCGGCATCGAGCTTGTGAGCCTGGAGCGCCGGGAATTCCGGCTTCGGGACGCGCTGGAACCTCTGAAAAAGGACTACGATTATATTTTCATCGATTGTCCCCCCTCGCTGGAGCTGCTGACCCTCAATGCCCTGTGTGCGGCAGATCAGGTGGTCGTCCCAGTTCAGTGCGAATACTACGCTTTGGAGGGACTCAGTGACCTGATGGGAACCCTTCGCGCGGTAAAGCGCACCTATCAGCCATCCATTGGCATCTTTGGGTTGGCACTCACTATGTATGATGGACGAACAAACCTCAGCATGCAGGTGGCCCAGGAGGTGCGGCGGCATTTTCCTGGAAAGGTCTTTGCAACGGTGATTCCCAGAAATGTCCGGCTCAGTGAAGCGCCCAGCCATGGACTGCCCATTACTGCCTACGACAAATACAGCCGGGGTGCGGAGAGCTATCTGAATCTGGCAAAGGAAATCATCCAAAAGAGCAGCTGATACGATCACCAATGAATGTTTCACATGAAACATCCCAAAATACAGAAAAAGGAGCGGTTCTATGGCAAAATCAAGCCAGAAGGGCCTTGGTAAGGGACTGGGAGCACTGTTTGCGGAACCAATCGCGGCAGAGGAGCCCCAGCAGCAGAAGCAGACACTGCCCATTCAAAAGCTGGAGCCCAACCGAGGCCAGCCTCGGCGGGATTTCGATGAGGAAGCCCTGGGAGAGCTGGCGGCCTCTATTTCGGAGCACGGTCTGATCCAGCCCATTGCGGTGCGGCCTCTGCCAAGCGGCTATTATCAGATCATCGCCGGAGAGCGTCGCTGGCGTGCCTCCAGATTGGCGGGACTGAAGGAAGTGCCCGTGACGATCATCGAGGCCGACGACAAAACGGCGGCAGAGCTGACGCTGATCGAAAATCTCCAACGGGAGGACTTGAATCCCATGGAGGAGGCTCGGGGCTATGAGGCCCTGATCTCAGACTTCGGCATGAGTCAGGAGGAAACGGCCAAAAGCGTTGGAAAATCAAGACCCGCGGTGACCAATGCCCTGCGGCTCTTGAAGCTCCCCAAGTCTATCATCTCCCTGGTGGAGGACGGCAGCCTGTCAGCGGGTCATGCAAGGGCGCTTCTGTCGCTGCCCTCAGAGCAGCTGCAAAAGGAAGCGGCCCAGCGGATCATGGAGCAGCAGCTCTCCGTTCGACAGACCGAGGCCCTGGTAAAGCGGCTCACAAAACCAGAAAAGGAGCCAGAGCCCGAAAACGTTTTGCAGGTGGACTATTATAAGGAGTGCGAGAAATCCCTCAGCAAGGCCCTGGGCCGGGGCGTCCGCATTCAGCCCGGCAAGAAAAAGGGCATATTTCAGCTAGAATATTATGGCCAGGAGGATCTGCAGCAGCTCATTGAAGCGCTGGAGGCCCTGGAACACAAATAATTTACGAGGTGGAAAAACATGCTTGATATCAAGTTTCTTCGGGAAAACCCCGATGTGGTAAAGGAAAACATCAAAAAAAAGTTCCAGGATGAGAAGCTGCCCCTGGTGGATCAGGTCATCGCCCTGGATGCCGAGAACCGTGCGGTGATCGCTGAGGCCCAGGAGCTGCGCACCGCCAGAAACACCCTGTCTAAGCAGGTGGGCAAGCTCATGGGCATGGCCAAGAAAGATCCCAGCAAGCTGGAGGAGGCCGAGGCCGTTAAGGCTCAGGTCAAGGCTGACGCGGATCGTCTGGCAGAGCTGGAGAAGAAGGAGGACGAGCTGGCGGCGGAGATCCACAAAATCATGCTGGTGATCCCCAATATCATCGATCCCTCCGTACCCATTGGCCCTGATGACAGCTGCAACGTGGAGGTCCAGCGCTTCGGCGAGCCCAAGGTGCCGGATTATCCCGTTCCCTATCACACGGAGATCATGGAGAGCTTCGACGGCATCGACCTGGATTCCGCAGGCAGAGTCTCCGGCAACGGCTTCTACTATCTGCTGGGCGATATTGCCCGGCTCCATGAGGCGGTGCTGGCCTATGCCCGTGATTTCATGATCGACAAGGGCTTCACCTATGTGATCCCGCCCTTTATGATCCACGGCAACGTGGTGGAGGGCGTGATGAGCCAGACGGATATGGATGCAATGATGTATAAGATCGAGGGTGAGGACCTGTATCTCATCGGTACCTCCGAGCACTCCATGATCGGCCGGTTCATCGATCAGATCCTGCCCGCGGAGCAACTGCCCCTGACCCTGACCTCCTACTCCCCCTGCTTCCGGAAGGAGAAGGGCTCCCACGGTATTGAGGAGCGCGGCGTCTACCGAATCCATCAGTTTGAGAAGCAGGAGATGATCGTGGTCTGCAAGCCCGAGGAGAGCAAGGACTGGTACGAGAAGCTGTGGCAGCTGTCTGTGGAGCTGTTCCGTTCCATGGATATTCCCGTCCGCCAGCTGGAGTGCTGCTCCGGCGACCTGGCTGACCTGAAGGTGAAGTCCTGCGACATCGAGGCCTGGAGCCCCCGTCAGCAGAAGTACTTTGAGGTCTGCTCCTGCTCCAACCTGGGCGACGCCCAGGCCCGCCGCCTGAAGATCCGCTATAAGGACGAGAACGGTAAGATGCAGCTGGCCCACACCCTGAACAACACCTGTGTGGCGCCTCCCAGAATGCTCATTGCGTTCCTGGAGAACAACCTCCAGGAGGACGGCTCCGTGCTGATCCCCGAGGTGCTGCGGCCCTACATGGGCGGCAAGGACAAGCTGGTGCCCAAGAAGAAGTGATAAAACATGGTCGGCAGCCCCGGAGCATGGGGCTGCCCCCTGGTTAAAGGAGACGTTACCTATGAAGAAATCTAGCTGGACTTCTGAATTCAAGACGTTTATTATGCGCGGCAACGTGCTGGATATGGCTGTAGGCGTGGTCATCGGCTCCGCCTTTACCGCCATTGTCACCTCTGTGGTGGAGAATCTGCTGACTCCCATTATTGCCTTGATTATGGGTAAAACGGACTTTTCCGGAATTACCGTGGGCCCCTTCGGCATCGGCGCGGTCATCAACGCCATCGTCACCTTCCTGATCACTGCCTTTGTGGTGTTCTGGATCGTGAAGATCGTCAATCGGCTGGCCCCCAAGAAGGAGGAGGAGCCTGAGGCTCCCGCTGGCCCCACTACTGAGGAGCTGCTGACGGAGATCCGCGATCTTTTGAAGGATAAGTGATCCATGGATATTAAATTTCCCAAGGAGGAGAATCCATTCCCCAGAACCATGGCGGTGGCGGTGTTTTCTGTGATCGTGGCGCTGCTGATCGGAATGTTCCTGGGCAATGCCCTGGGGGCCCTGTTCGGCACGGATGATTCCCTCATCAATACCACCACCTACACCGATTACATGACTGCGGCGAAGACGGTATTCTCCGACGCCAATCAGCTGGACTGTTATATGGACACTGCCCAGGATCTGCGGTTTATGAACGGCCTCCGGCTCTATGGCAGCAAAAACGGCGACCATATGCTGGCCTGGTATGACGGACGTTATCAGGACATCACCGAGCTGTTCGCCGACGACCAGGAGATGCAGAGGTCTTTGATCCAGCTCATGAACACCACTGATGCCCTGTACGGCACCGAGACCTCCGCCGGTACTCAGATCGATGATCTCCGGCTGTGGAATATCGCGGTGGAGGACAACGTGGTGTACTATTACCTCTACTATGATGAGGCGGGCTATGTGGGCATCGCCTACGACGATACGGAGACCGTGCTGGCGGATATGAAGGACACCACCCTGGCCCTGACGAAGAACAAAGCCGGGGAAACGGGCATGTGGTACATTACCTATTACTTGGAGGACTGACGTGAAGGATAATCTGATTCTCATTGGCATGCCCGGGGCGGGAAAGAGCACCGTTGGCGTGATCTTGGCCAAGACCCTGGCCATGGATTTTGTGGACGGTGATCTGGAGATCTGCAAGGCCACCGGCACCACCCTCCAGGATATTCTGGATACCCAGGGCAAGGAGGCCTTCCTGGAAATCGAGAACAGGGTCATCTGCGGGCTGGAGCCCCACAATACCGTGGTGGCTACCGGCGGCTCGGTTCCCTTGGAACCCGAGGCCATGGGACATATGAGGGACATCGGCACCGTGGTCTATCTAAAGGTGGGCCTGGAGGAGCTGCGGACCCGGCTCAGCAATATCAAGACCCGGGGCATTGCCTTTGGCCCCGGCGAGAGCCTGGATACCCTGTACGCCCAGCGGATCCCCATTTATGAGAGCTGGGCGGAGATCACTGTGGAGGCGGATCCCAACCGCAATGACATTGAAAATATGGTAGATCAGATCGTGGAAGCACTGGAGCAGAGTAAATGCTGACCCTGATCGTCACCGGCAAGCTCAAGGAGCCCTTTTACCGTCAGGCCTGCGCGGAATATGAAAAGCGCCTGAAGGCCTACGGGGGCATTCAGATCATTGAGCTGCCGGAGGTTCGGCTGCCGGACAATCCCTCTCAGGCCCAGATCGACGGGGCCCTGAAAAAAGAGGCGGAAGCAGTTCGTCAAAAGCTGCCGAAAAATGCCTGGCTCTGCATCCTGACCCCGGAGGGAAAGCTACTCTCCTCGGAGGCGCTGGCGGAGAAATTCCGGGCCGTGCGCAACGGCGGAAAGTCGGAGCTGGTGTTCCTGATGGGCTCCTCCTTTGGCATCGATGCTGGGCTCAAGGCCCAGGGCGATTTTCGCCTCAGCATGAGCCCCATGACCTTCCCGCACCATCTGTGCCGGGTCATGGCATTGGAGCAGATCTACCGGGCGGAAAGCATCCTGGCCGGCAGCAAATATCACAAATGATGAAGCGATACCGCGGAGGACTGCCTCCGCGGTATTTTTCGTATTCTAGAGAAAGTCGTGGGAAAATACTTGATTTTCTGAAAACACCCTGCTATAATAAATTGGTTTGCCCGCGTAAACCGTTACCATCGAAGGAGGAACGAACATGCGTTATGATGTAGCGATTATTGGCGCCGGAGAGGCCGGCGTATTTGCTGGATATGAGCTGATGAAGCTGCGCCCGGAGCTCAGCGTGCTGGTTCTGGAGCAGGGAGCCGATATTTATTCCCGTCAGTGTCCCATTGTGACTGGAAAGGTCAAGTCCTGTATTGGATGTAAGCCCTGCGCGATCATGGCCGGTTTTGGCGGAGCAGGCGCTTTTTCCGACGGTAAGTACAACTTTACCACCCAGTTCGGCGGCTGGCTCACCGACTATATGGACGGCAAGGAGCTGATGGATCTCATCGACTATGTGGACTCCATCAACGTTGAGCACGGTGCCACCAAGGATATCTTTTCCACCGAGACCCCGGAGGCCCGGGCCATTGAGATCCAGGCCCTGCACCATGATCTCCATCTGCTGGGTGCCCGCTGCAAGCATCTTGGCACCGAGAACAACCTGAAGATCCTCCAGTGCATCTATGAGCATATGAAGGATCATGTGGAGTTCCGGTTCCGCTCCCCTGTTCGCTCCATTGACCGGGACGAGAACGGCGAGTACACCCTGAAGCTGGACAACGATACCGTTACCTGCAAGTATTTGGTGGCGGCTCCCGGCCGCAGCGGCGCGGAGTGGTTCTGCAACGAGTGCAAGAAGCTGAAGCTGCCCCTCATCAATAACCAGGTGGATTTGGGCGTTCGGGTGGAGCTGCCCGCTAAGGTCTTCGAGCATATCACCAGCGTGGTCTATGAGTCCAAGCTGGTCTACCGGACCAAGCAGTATAACGACCAGGTCCGTACCTTCTGTATGAATCCCTACGGCCATGTGGTCTCTGAGAATGTGGACGGCCTTATCACCGTCAACGGTCACTCCTATTCCGATCCTGCTCTGCGCAGCGAGAACACCAACTTCGCGCTGCTGGTATCCAATCGCTTTACCTCTCCCTTTAAGGAGCCCTATACCTACGGCAAGCACATTGCGTCCCTGAGCAATATGCTGGGCGGCGGCGTGCTGGTGCAGCGGTTCGGCGACCTCATCAAGGGCGTTCGTACCAACGAGCACCGTCTGGGCAAGAGCTTCACCAAGCCCACCCTTAACGCTACCCCTGGCGACCTGAGCCTGGTGCTGCCCAAGCGGCATATGGACAACATCATCGAGATGATCTATGCCCTGGACAAGCTGGCCCCCGGTACCGCCAACCAGGATACTCTGCTCTACGGCGTGGAGGTCAAGTTCTACTCCGCACGGCTGGAGCTGTCCGGCGAGCTGGAGACGCCGCTGGAGAATATGTTTGCCATCGGAGACGGCGCCGGCATCACCCGCGGTCTGGCCCAGGCCGGTGCATCCGGCGTCCATGTGGCTCGGACTATCGCAAAGCGCGAGGGCTGAGTCGAGACAGTTCTTCAATAGAAAATGCGCTCCCCTGCCGAATCGTATCGACAGGGGAGTGTTTTTGAATTTATCAGGCTGCGGGGGCATTATCTCGATCCAGCAGCAGCTTTCTCTTTTTCCACATGCCGGAATAGTAATATGCACCGGCCATGATGGTGGTGACAAAGCCAGCCGTTGCGTTGCCCAGCCAGAAGCCGGGAAGGCCCATGGTATTGCCGAGAAGGATGCACAGACCGATCCGGGCCACTACACCGTCCAGCACAGAAATCACCAGACCCAGCATGGCGTTGCCCACGCCGTCCACCACCGAATAGGGGGCGGTCATGGTGCAGATGGACAGAACCCATACTGCGGCGATGGCCATATACTGGGGTGCCATGGCGATCACATCCTCGTCAGTGCTGAACAGCCGGAAGATCTGCTGGGGGAACAGCAGATAGGCGGCACAGAGAATGGCGCAGGAGATCATACAGATGGCCAGACAGGCCCGGTAGCAGTGCTTGATCCGATCCAGTTTCCGTGCGCCAAAGCACTGCCCGATCATGGTGGCGCTGGACACGGAGATGGCGCCCACCACGATATTGACGATAGAGTTGAGCTTGTTGCCGATGGAGTCCACGGCGGAGGCGGTAACGCCAAAGTGGTTCACCTGTGCGTTTACATACATCATGGAGCAGGTGATCAGCAGGGACTGGGCGATATAGGGGATGCCCAGCTTGCAGATGGGGATCAGCCGCTCCCGGCTGGGCTTAAAGCTCTGGAGCTTGAAATCAAAGCCAAACCGATCCCGATTCCGGTACAGGTAAACCAGAGAAACGATAAAGCTGACGCCCTGGGCGATGACCGTGGCCAGAGCGGCTCCGGCGGCGCGCATATGGAAGCCTGCCACAAAGACCAGATCCAGCACCAGATTGACCACAGACGCGATGGCGATAAAGATCATAGGCAGCTTGCTCTCTCCCATGCCCCGAAGAATGGCACAGACCGCGTTATAGCCGTAGATGAACACCATGCCGCAGCTGCAAATGATGGTGTACTGCTTCGCGTCCGCCCAGGCAGCCTCCGGGGTATTCATGACCTCTAGCAGCTGGCTGGACAGAAGCACCCCCAGAATACCGAAAATCACACTGGCAATGAGCTCGGTAGTAAACAGGGTGCCGATGGTGGGCTGGAGATCTTGATCTTTCGCGCCCACCTGCTGGCTCAGAAGAATCTGGGCGCCGAAGCTGAAGCCCATGCCGATACATAGGAGCATGTTCAGCAGCTGGCCGCCGATGCCCACGGCGGAAAGTCCCGTGGAGCCCACCACCTGGCCTACCACCACCATATCCACCATGCTGTAGATAGCCTGAAGCGCATTGGCCAGGGCAATGGGGATGGCAAAGATGGCCAGCTGCCGGAGCACCGGGCCCTGCGTCATATCCTTTGCAATTTCGTTATTGTCCATGAAAACCTCCTGATTCTCTTACGATTTCGGTAATTGAGGAAAGGCGCGCTGGCGGAATAGAGAAAGATGCTTTTCCGTGGTGCCAATCAGCTGCTCCTGCTCCTGGGGACTCAAGGCCAGGAAGGATGCGTCCTCTGCCTGCCAGATGGGATCCACCCATTTTTCACAGAACACCGCCCCCGACTGCGTGATCTCCAACAGCTTCCGGCGGCCCTGGGGCCGCAGTGTCAGATACCCCAGCTCCATGAGCCGCATGACTGCGGAATTGATGGTCTGCTTGGGATAGAAGGACAGCCTTTGAATGTCCACTTGGGTGTGGAGCGCCGGAGTGCAGCGCAGCATCAGCAGAATATAATAGGGCACAAAGGAAATACCGGCCTGCTGAGCGGCCTGCCGGTAGATCTCGTCATAGCCCATGCGGAGCTGGTTGTACCGGGCCAGCCAGTCAGAGTGATTTGGCTCCATAGAATACCTCCTTCGTCCGATTTCGGACTCTGGCTATTATAGAAGAAGATATTTAGAATGTCAAGTAAAATTGCACCCTTGACGAATTCTTTTCCCATGGGGTATCATATAGAAAATCAAAGAAACGGATGAACGATATGGAGTATTATTTCGCGCCCCTGGAGGGCATCACCGACTGCACCTTCCGGCGGCTGCACCATGAATATTTTCCGGGGGTGGATCGGTATTACGCACCCTTCCTCTCCCCCACCGCCGACGGCCCGGCCATTACGAAAAAGGAGCTCTACCAGGTGCTGCCGGAGAACAATCCGGGGATCTATCTGGTGCCTCAGCTGCTGACCAATCAGGCGGGGCCCTTTGTGGCGGCGGCGGAAAAGCTCAGAGAGCTGGGCTATACGGAGGTAAATCTGAACCTGGGCTGCCCCTCCGGCACCGTTACCGCCAAGGGCAAGGGCTCCGGCTTTCTGGCCCGGCCCCAGGAGCTGCGGGTATTCTTAGATGAGATCTTTTCGAGATGTCCCATTGAGATCTCTATCAAGACCCGCCTGGGGGTAAAGGATCCTGAGGAATTCCACGAGATCCTGGCCCTATACCGCCAATATCCCGTGAAGGAGCTGACGGTGCATCCCCGAATCCGGGCGGATTTCTACAAAAATCCCGTGAGGATGGAGTATTTTGATGAGGCCATGGCGGGCAGCCCCTTCCCGGTGTGCCTTAGCGGCGGCATCGGCGTGGCCTCTGATGAAAAGCGGCTGTTTTCAGATCGTCCCGCACCCCAGGCCATTATGCTGGGCCGGGGACTGGTGGCCAATCCAGCTCTCGCCTCCCAGCTCAAGGGCCTGGGCGGCCCCAGGCTGGAGAATGTCCGGGAGTTCCATAACGCGCTGTTTGAGGCCACGGCCCAGCGGCTGGGCAGCGCCAGAAATACCATGTTCCGGATGAAGGAGATCTGGAGCTACCTGATCCTGCTCTTTGACCAGCGGGATAAATACCAGAAGATTCTCCGAAAGACATCTTCCCTGACGGAGTACCATGCGGCGGTGGCCCGGATCTTCCGGGAGCTGCCTCTGCGCCAGGATGCGGAGATCAGTTGGCAGTGAGGAAAAATGGAGCCCTGTGCAGTGACCATTCTGCACAGGGCTCCTTGGCTATCGATCTTACGATCGGAGGTAACGGTATTAGATGTAGAACAGCTTCCGGGCCTCTCGGGTTAGCTCCTCCCGGTAATCGGGATGGGCAATAGCGATGAGGTTCTTTACCCGGTTCTGGACGGTCTGACCGCGCATATGGGCGATGCCGTACTCGGTGACCAC
Organism: uncultured Oscillospiraceae bacterium; assembly: GCA_934546685.1. Classification (GTDB taxonomy): domain Bacteria; phylum Bacillota; class Clostridia; order Oscillospirales; family Oscillospiraceae; genus HGM13006. The sequence goes on along the minus strand of CAKTEB010000008.1, from coordinate 30,287 downwards.
GATGTCCACATAGGGACGGGGAATGGTGACTACGGCGCCGGGAGTCAGGATGGGCTTGATCTTGGAAGCGCCCTTGTTGGTGGTGGAGTGCATAATGAGGATGCTCCGGCCACCCTTACTGTGAGCCGCGCCATAGGCAAAGTCAAAGGCGCCGCCCGGGCCGGAATACTGCTGGGTGCCGATGGTCTCAGAGCACACCTGACCGGTGAGGTCGATCTCCATGATGGCATTGATGGAGACCATGTTGTCGTTCTGCTTGATGACCATGGGATCGGTCACATAGCTGGCAGGACGGATGATGCAGTTGGGATCCTCATGGAGCATATCGAAGAGATGACTGGTGCCGCCAGCAAAGCAGAAGATGTGCTTGCCGGGGTTCAGATTCTTTCTGGCGCCGGTGATGACGCCCTTCTCCACCATGGTGCCCATGAGGTTGGTGAACATCTCGCTGTGGATGCCCAGATCCTTCTTGTCCATGAGGTTCCGGGCGCAGGCATTTGGCAGAGATCCGATGCCCAGCTGGATGGTGTCGCCGTCGTGGACCAGCTCGGCCACATATTGACCGATGACGTTGTCGATCTCAGAGGAGGGCGCGTCCTGGATCTCATAGATGGGATACTCGGCCTCATAGAAGGCGTCCACATCCTTAATGTTGATCTCCACACCGCCGTTGATGGTCTTCAGGTTCTTGTTGACCTCCAGAATGATCTTCTTGCAGGACAGCGGATCAATGTCGCGCTCCCACATCTGGGACAGGTTCACCTGGAAGTTGCCGTTCTCGTCCATGGGAGTAACAGCGGCAATGTAGGTGTTTCGAGGATTGGCGGCATTGTACCAGAAGGGCTGATCCCGCAGATCGTTGGGGACAAAGGTGCAGTTGCCCAGCTCCAGCGGCTTCTGCCAGCCCTTGGAGAAGAAGGCGGACTGGGTGAGAATGTGGCCCTTGATATCCTCATTCTGAAGGAAGCCAAAGTCAGAGGAGCGGCCCTTCAGCACAGTGACGTCCTCGACCCGAGAGGCCACGGTGTGGAGCTGCTCGCAGAACAGCTTGGGCTCGTTGCAGTCCTTGCCGAAGCAGATATGATCGCCGGACTGGATCAGATCCAGGCACTGCTCCAGGGTACGCTTCTTCTCAGCGTACATCTTTTTATAATCTTCGTAGGTGTAGGCCATGAGTAATTCCCTCGTTTCCATTATTTATCGCAGGTCTTGCTGTTTTTCTTGACTACATTGTAGCGTTTTTGCACAGGGCCGGTAAAGTGTAGTTTGCACACTCTTTTCGGAGCGGAGTGTACAATCCTGCACTTTTTTCAGCATTTGTGCTGACAATCAATCCGCTATTTGTTATACTATGCACATCGGAACGGAAAGGAGTCCCCTGCCTATGAATACCGAGCCCATTGCAAACAGCATTCATGCCCTGGTGCGGTGCCGGAGCCTGCAGGAGCTGTTGGATACAGCCCGCCGGAGCCTGAAAAGTCCTCTGATCCTGGCGGATCTCACCTATCATGTGCTGGCCATCACCCCGGATGCCGCCATCGACGATCCACGCTGGATCCAGATCAACCAGGAGCAGAGCCTCCCTCTGAATATCGTCAACCTGACCCTGTACCAGTCGGCGCTTCGGTCCGGCAGCCCAGTGTTGTCCACAGATTCCACGGGTCTGCCCATTGTGCGCTGCGCGGTGGCCCAGGAGAATAAGCTCATCGGTTATCTTCTGAGCCCTGGCTACGGGGGCCCTCCCACCCAGGAGGAGCTGGATCTGCTGGCCATTCTCAGCGACCTTTGCAGCCTGAAAATGCAGAAGGATCTCCACTACGCGGAATATCCTGAGGATATGCTGGAGTTCTTTGTGTCCGACCTGCTAAATGGCACCATCACTGACGAGCAGGTGATTCTGGACCGGTGCCGGTTCTTCAAATGGAACCTGAAAATGCCCTATCGGGTGCTGACCATTCGGACTGGTGGCCGCAGTGAGGCGGAGGATGGGGGCGATTATCTGGAGCTGGAGAGAAAGCGCCTGGCTCTCCAAAAGCAGTTTCCGGATGCTACAGCCTTCCTCTACGGCAGCCAGATCAAGCTGGTGATCCATGTCTACGACCAGACCACCCAGGACACCATTATTCTGGGTGAGGTGGCGGAATTTCTGCGGCAGCAGCATATGGTGGCGGGGGTCAGTCAGACGGCCTATCATCTGCGGAATCTCTCCGGGCGGCACCAGCAGGCCATGAAGGCCCTGCAAATGGGGCTGCTGCTGGAGGGGGCGGGGCCGCTGTTCCACTATGATGCCTACTCCATCTACCACTGCCTGGAGCTCTGCGCACCCCAGGTGAGCCTGCTCCAGCTGTGTCATTCCGCTGTTTTGAAGCTGGAGTCCTTTGACCGGAAGAACGGCACGGAGCTCATGGGCACCCTGCACGCCTATCTCTCCTGCAATCAGAATATCAGCGAGGCCGCCGCGGCGCTGTATATCCACCGGAATACCCTGTCCAAGCGCATTGATCGGATCAACGATCTCATCAGCGTGGATCTTGGGGATGCGGAGACGGTGTTCCACCTGATGTTCTCCTTCCGGATCCTGGAGTATTACGGAGTCACGGTGATGCGGGACTCCTACGACAGCTGGATGGAGAAGGCCCCCAGCCTGCGGCATCCCTAAAAGGAGGAAACGAACATGGAATGGAAGGAACTTGGCCCCTGGGGGGATCGGATCCAGTTTCCACGGGAGAAATGGGAAATGCTCTCGGCTCAGGTGGAGGCGGCTTACGGAGAAACCGAGGTCTATCCGCCCAGAGATCGGCTCTTTGCGGCCCTACGCACCACGGCACCGGAGCAGGTCCGGGTGGTGATCCTGGGACAGGATCCCTATCATGAGCCTGGTCAGGCCCATGGGCTGAGCTTTTCAGTGGAGCCGGGAACGGCGATCCCCAAATCTCTCATAAACATCTATAAGGAGCTCCATGAGGACTTGGGCCTGGAGATCCCTCAGACTGGCTGCCTGGTGCCCTGGGCGGAAAAGGGTGTGCTGCTGCTGAACTCGATTTTGACCGTGGAGGCCCACAAGGCCGGCTCCCACAAGAAATTCGGCTGGGAGGCCTTTACGGATCAGGTGATCCGGGCCACCAATGCCCTGCCCCAGCCCATCGCCTTTGTGCTCTGGGGCAATTTTGCCATCAAAAAGGCGGCGATGATCCAGAGCGGCGCGCCCCGGCTGGTGCTGACCTCTGCCCACCCCAGCCCGCTGTCGGCCTATCGGGGGTTTTTCGGCAGCAAGCCCTTTTCTAAGATCAACGATTTTCTGACAGAGCACGGCGAGGCCCCCATGGACTGGGCCCTGTGACAGGAAAAATCCCTCCTGCGATTTGCAGAAGGGATTTTTTAGACCTTGTTTATCGGCTGAGCTCCGAAAAATACTGGCTGGAGAAGGCCAGAGAGTTCCGCACCATGTCCTCCAGGGCCTGATCTGTGTAGTAGGCCATGTGGGGCAGCAGCAGAACGTTGGGCATGGAGCCTAAGATCGCCATTTCGTGATGCCGAAGCATCTGATTCTTGTGGTCGGAATAGTAGATATTCCGGTCCCCGTCCAGCACGTCCAGTCCAGCCCCGGAAAGGTGCCCGGATTCCAGCACGTCGATCAGGGCACTGGAATCCACCAGAGCGCCTCGGCTGGTGTTGATGAGAATGGAGCCGGGCTTCATCTGCTGGAGCTTTTCCGCATCCATAAAGTGATAGGTCTCGTCGTTGGAGCTAAGGTGCAGGGAGATGATATCGCACTGCTGGAGCAGCTCTGGCAGGGGCCGGTATTCTGCCGCAATGGTATCCTTGGGCGTCCGATTCCAGTAGAGCACCTTGCAGCCGAAGCCCGCAAGATGGGACGCCACAGTGGTGCCGATGCGTCCGGCGCCCACGATGCCCACGGTCATATTGGGCAGCTCCCGGCCTCGAAGCCCTGCCACAGTGAAATCCTGACCCACGCTGCGGAGCAGAATGGGCTTGATGTTCCGCAGCACCATGAGCATCATCATGATGGCGTAGTCTGCTACGCTGGCGGGAGAATAGGTGATGTTCATGACGGCGATGCCCAGCTTTTCAGCGTAGTCCCGGTTCATGTGCTCCATGCCGATGCACCGGGTGATGCCGATTTTCACGCTGTTTTTGTGGTAGATATCCCAGAGCTCTGGGGTGATGACAGTCTCAGAGAGCACATTCACGCAGTCCATGCCCTGGGAGAGATGGGCATTTTCCAGGCTGGGGCGCTCCGGGGTCATGGTGAGCTCCACGCCGTACTGCTGATAAAACCGCTGGAAGATGGGCTTTTCCGCCGCTCCTACGGCATAGGCGATCATTTTCATGGGAAGGTTCCTCCATTCTTGAGGGTCAAGCCAGGGAGCGGCAAAAGGCTTCCATCCGATCCAGTCCGGCCTTTAGGGTCTCCATGCTGGCCGCATAGGAGATGCGGATATAGCCCGCCCCCTCCTGGGAGCCGAAGTTGTCTCCAGGTACCACGGCCACATGCTGCTGATCCAGCAGCTGATTTGCAAACTGATCTGCGTCCAGGTCCGTATCCCGGATGTTGGCGAACACATAAAATGCCCCCTTGGGCAGGATACAGTGGATGCCGGGCATGGCGTTGAGCCGTCCAACCACATAATCCCGGCGGCGCTGGTACTCCTGCCGCATGGCTTCACAGTGGCCCAAGGCCTGCTGGAAGGCGGCGATGGCCCCACGCTGGCTGAAGGTCACGGCGTTGGAATACATGCCCTCGGTGAGCTTGGTCATCAGCTCGATGAGATGGACTGGGCCTGTGCCGAAGCCAATGCGGAAGCCGGTCATGGCGAAGGTCTTGGAGCAGCTGTCCACGATCAGGGTGCGCTCCGCCATTCCTGGCAGGGTGGCGATGGTCTGATACTGGAGGCCGTCAAAGAGAATGTGCCGATATACCTCGTCACTGATGACGAACAGATCATGCCGGATGGCCAGCTCCGCCAGGGCCTTCAGAGCTGAGTCGGAGATCACGCCGCCGGTAGGATTGCAGGGAGAGTTCAGCATCAGAACCTTGGTTCTGGGGGTAATGGCCCGCTCTACGGCCTCGGCGGTTAAAATGAAATCATCCTTTTCATAGACCTCCACTGGCACGGTGATCCCGTGGCACATGGAGATCATCTGGGTGTAGTTGCTGAAATAGGGGGCGCTGACCAGCACCTCATCCCCGGGATCCACCATACACATGAGCCCCAGCAGCAGTGCAGCCATGCCGCCAGCGGAAACCACAACGTTTTCTTCCCTATAGTTTAGACCGGTCATTTTTGAGATATACTCGGCGTAGACCTGGCGGAGCTCCGGAACACCGGCACTCAGGGAGTATTTGGTGTCCCGCTGATCCAGGGCAGTTTTTGTGGCCTCGATAACGGCCTCCGGCGGAGCAAAGTCCGGCTCTCCCACAGCGAAGGAGATCACATCGGGGATGGCGGCAGCCCGAACCATCATACTGCGGATCTTGGAGTCGGGGATAGATTCGGCGGTAACAGAATATTTCATAGCAGGTTCCTCCTGAAGCAGTTCGTGCGAATTTGATAAAGGGCATGGGATCCGAAGCCTGCCTCTGGAAGATACGCGCAAAGGGGCCGGGATCCGAATATGATCGCAGCCCCTTTGCAGCTATCATGGGTATATTATTACGTCAAATTGAAGGGATGTCAAGATTATCTGCAAAATTCCACTGAAATTCGTAGATATGAATGCTGAAAGTGCAATTTTAGGCGTGCAGTCCGTCAAAATGCGTAAAAATTCCGGTCCTTCCAGGTGGAAGGACCGGAATGAAATTACCAGATCATCAGACGCTCGGCTTCCTTCCGGAGCTCCTCTCGGAAGTCCGGATGGGCGATGGAGATCATGGCCTTGACCCGCTGATCCAAGGGCAGATGGCGAAGCCGCACCGCGCCGTACTCGGTGACGATATAGTCGGCGATATTTCGCTGGATGGACACCACCGCGCCGGGAGTCAGGGTTGGCACGATCCGGGAGACAGTGCCGTGCTTGGCTGTGGAGGTCAGGGCTACGATGCCCTTGCCGCCCTTGGAATGGAATGCGCCGTAGGCATAGTCTGTGGCGCCGCCGGTGCCGGAAAATTGGGTGCAGCCCAGGGACTCCGAGCAGATCTGACCGGTCAGGTCGATCTCCAGGGCGGAGTTGATGGACACCATGTTGTCGTTGGCCATGATGGTGTTGGGGTTGTTGACGTAGGTCAGCGGCAGCACCTGAATGCCCGGGTTGAAGTCAATATAGCGGTTGAAATCATCGTCGCCCCAGCAGAAGGCGCAGATGGATTTGCCCCGATTGATGGTCTTTCTGTCGTTGGTGACCACGCCGGCCTCCATCAGGTGGTACAGGGAGGTGGAGAACATCTCCGTGTGGACGCCCAGATCCTTCTTACACATAAGGTTCTCTGCCACCGCATGGGGCAGACCACCGAAGCCCAGCTGGATGGTGTCGCCGTCCTGAATCAGATCGGCGATATTGCCGGCAATGGTTCGGAGCTCCTGGGAAATGGGGGGGATAGGCGGCGCGGCCACAGGGCTGTCGGCCTTGATGAAATATTCCACCTTCTCGATGGGGATCCGGGTGGAGCCGTAAGTGTGAGGAAGGTTCTCATTGATCTCGAAGATATGCAGATCACAGCAGTCAAACATCTCATACTCGGTCTGCTGGCTCATGGACATATATACATAGCCGTATTCATCCGGAGGCGTCACAGAGGCCAGAAACACGTTAGGCTTTTTGGCCTCCCGCAGGCAGTCCACCGCCATGTGGATGTTGTGGGGAGCATAGTGCACCCTGCGGCTGGGGTGGATCTTGCGGAGAATGGGGCCGTAGAATACCGTGAGGATGTCGATCTTGCCAGCCAGAGAATCGTCCATCAGGAAGGGATATTCCTCGGCGGGGTTGGTGCACCATACGGTGACATCGTGGACCCGGTCAGCGATGGTGTGCAGCTTCCGAAGCATGTTTCGGGGCTCACAGCCATAGAAGCCCAGGGTGATGGTGTCGCCGGACTGGATCATGTCCAGGGCCTTGTCAACGGTGATGAATTTGGACTCGTAGAGTGCCTGCTGCTTATCATTCATAGTGGATACTCCTAGCTCAAAATAGATACGCTGCTATGCAGCAATTCGTGCAGTTTACCGTCTATTATACCCCAGAATCCACCAGTCCGCAAGAGAAATGTGAAGGTTTTGTGAAAATTCACGGCCCGTGCGCAGGAAAATGGGCAAAAAAAAGCCCCCTCTCCGGAGATCCGTGAGAGGAGGTGGGTCAGGAGTCTTGGAGCTGTGCCGCGGCGGCGGGGATATCTCCAACACCGTCCAGGATCAGCCTGGGCCGATAGGGGAACTCCAGCATATTTTCCCGGGTGGTAACGCCGGAGAGCACCAGAACTGTGTCGAGACCCGACTCGATCCCGGCCACGATATCCGTATCCATGCGGTCGCCAATGATGGCCGCGTCCTCGGAGTGAACGCCCAGGAGCTTCAGGCCCGTGCGCATCATCAGTGGATTGGGCTTGCCCACATAGTAGGCCTTCTTCCCGGTGGCCAGCTCAATGGGTGCCAGCATGGCCCGGCAGGCCGGAGCGATCCCTGTCTCAGTGGGGCCGGTGAGGTCGTAGTTGGTACCGATGAGCTTTGCCCCGGCATTCACCAGGCGGATGGCCTTGGTGATCATCTCCAGGTTGTAGCCGCTGGCTTCGCCCACCACCACATAGTCGGGGTTTACATCATTATAAGTGATGCCCGCGTCATACAGGGCATTGAGAATGCCGTGCTCACCCATAACATAGGCGCTGCATCCCGGGGCCTGACTGCTGAGAAAGTGCGCCGTGGCCAGCGCGCTGGTATAGAAATGGGATTCGTCCACATCCAGCTCCATGCGCCAGAGCTTCTGCTGGAGCTCTTTCGGGGTGTACTGGCCGGAGTTAGTGAGGAACAGAAAGCGCTTATCGTTGCGCTTGAGCCATCCCAGGAATTCCTTGACGCCGGGCAGAAGCCGGTTCCCGTGGTAGATCACGCCGTCCATATCGCAGATAAAACCTTTTTTCTCTAGGAGCTTTTCCAAATCAGCATCCCTCGCTTTCTTTATTTTCGTTCTGACACTATCATACCGGAGAAATGTAAAATCCTATTTGACCCGGATGTAAAAACTGTGTAAAGATTGCCGCCCCGCAGACGCGGGGCGGCAATGTACCTAATTTAGTCCATGGGAGGCGGCGGAGGAGGCATCCCGGGGCCGCCGGGGCCGCCGGGGCCGCCGGGGCCGCCCGGAGGCGGCATCATCATTTTTGCCTTAAAGTCGTCCTTCACCTGACTATCCCGCCGGAAGGTGACGTTCTCGATATCCGGGAGCTGTCCCTCCAGAGCGCCGTAGGTGACGGTTACTGGAGCCTTAGCGGCGATCACCGCGCCGGGGGCGATGGACAGTACAGCGATTTTGCTGTCGCCGGTGACGTTCCAGACGGATGTGCCGTCCAGGCTCAGCTTGGTAGCGTCAGCCTTGCCGGTGAGCGTGGTCTCCTTGAGGTTTACCTCCAGATAGGAGGTCTCCTCCCGAGCGAGATCGCCGGAGACCTTCATCTCCGCCAGATTGGCCACCAGCCGTCCGCCGGCATGGGCGAAGGCCAGATTGCCGTCGGCAATGGCGCCAACGGTCACATGATCCAGGTTCATGACGGCCTTGCCGTCCTCGGCGCAGAGGATGGAGCCTTGGGTGGAATTCAGCTTGCCGCCGAACATGTGGATGTAGGAGTATTCCGGGCTCATGGAGTTGTGGGTATTCAGGGCCACGGTGCCGGTGAGCTCGCAGTCATAGAGATAGGTGTGGCCCAGGGAATGAGCCACCATCACGGCCTCGCAGCCCTTGGAAAGGAATTTGGAGTTGTAGGCGGTGATAATGGACTTGCCCGCGGTGTAGATGCCGGGGGAGCCGGAGATCTCCGTGGTGGCGTCAATATCCCGGACGGTGATGTAGCCGCCCTGGAAGTCCGTGGCCAGCGCACCGGAATTCCGCCCGCCGGTGTGGATCACAGTGCCGTTGCAGTAGACATGGCCGCCGTAGGAGGCGTCCACACCGTGGCCCTGACGGTTGCAGGTGTCGATGGTGCCGCCTTCAATGACCACCGCGCCGCCGAAGATGGCATAGGCCCCGTTGGCGGTGGACTGCTCGTGGCAGACGATCTTGGGATTTACCAGCGTCACATGGCTGGTCTTCTGGTTGGAGAGCACCGCGGCGCAGAAGCCGTATTTGCTGCCCAGCTCATTGCGGAGATCCTCCTGGTTCATCTCGCCATAGCCGTGGATCTCGGGATTTTTGAGATACAGGGTGCCGCCGTCCCGGAGGTAGATGGCGGAGGAGCCCGCCTCGCCGGTGGAGGCAAAGGTGGTCTTGTCGGTGCGGCGGTCCGTGGTCTCCTCACCGATGACGGTGTAGGCGGAGAGCGCTGTCATCCGGGCTTCGACCTCGGGCTCCGGTGCGATGGGGTCTGGTTTCTTCACAAAGGGATCCATAGTTCATTCCTCGCTTTCGTTGTACGATCCCCAAAGGGATCTTCCTGCTTCCAATGTACCACCAAATTCCTTAGAAGGCAAAGGAATTTCCTCAAAAGGGCACAAAGAGAATCATAAGGCGCATTCTGTATGATCTACAGCGTGCCTGCCAGCAGCTGGAGCAGCCGGGGCCACAGCTGCCGCTGCTGATCGGCCAGAGCCTCCAGACTCTCCCGGATCAGGCTGCCTGCTCTGGGAGAGACAGCAGAGAGCCGATCCGCGGTCTGCTCCGTTTGCTTTAGGAGCCATCCCAGCTGCTGAGAGACAGACCCGGCAGGGGGCTTGGCTGGGGCACGCTCCGCCTTTTCGCCCGCCATGAGATAGCAAAGAGCGCAGAGCGTCCCGGTCTGCTGCTGCTGGGCCTGATAGACCGGGGAAATGCCCCGGAGCCCGGTCCGGGCCATCCGCCCCAGCACCCCGGTACAGGCCTCCATCTGGGAGAGAATGGCCTGGAGCTCCGGCAGACAGGTGGCAGGGGGAGCCTGCTTCTCTCCGGGACTCCGGGCGGAGCCTGTCACCCGCTGCCATACGGCGGCTTCGTCCAGTTTTTGTTCCATGTGCATCACCTCACTAACTGTATGCAGGATACCATCAGGGGAATCAATGGAACCGGAAAATAAGTGATATTGCTTTTTCGCCTTGTTCCATTTATAATGAGAAAAGAAATGCAGAATGCAGCAGAATTTTGGAGGGTATACATGCGGATAGGTTCCATCGATCACAGCGGCATCACAGAGGGCTCCATCTGGAAGCCGCTGCTGGGCTTTTTCTTTCCCATTTGGCTGGGAACTTTTTTTCAGCAATTTTATAATACGGCCGACGCCATGATCGTGGGCCGCTTCCTGGGTACTTCGGCTCTGGCGGCGGTGGGCTCCAGCTCCTCCATCGTATCGCTGCTGGTGGGCTTCTTTACGGGACTGGCCAGCGGCGCGTCCGTAGTCATTGCTCAGTATTTCGGGGCCAGAGACCGGGAACGGGTATCTGCCAGCGTCCATACGGCGATCCTCATGGCCCTGAGCTGCGGTATCTTCTTCACCATTGCGGGTATCGCCTCAGCCAGGTGGATCCTGGGCATCATGAATACCCCGGAGGATATCATGGACTCCGCCATGACCTATATCCGGGTGTACTACATGGGCCTGATCCCCCTGATGCTCTACGATATGGGTACCTCTATTCTCCGGGCCATCGGCGATTCCCGGCGGCCCCTATATTTTCTGATTGCCTCGGCGGTAACGAATATTCTGCTGGATCTATTGCTGGTGGCGGTGATCCCCATGGGCGTGGCCGGCGCGGCCCTGGCCACGGTGATCTCCGAGATACTGGCCTGTGCCCTGACCCTACTGTGCCTGGTGAAGGCCCACGGAGAGTCCTATCAGCTGAGAATGAGCCTCATGAAGATCCATCCCATGCGGCTCCGGGAGATGCTGCGGCTGGGCCTTCCGGCAGGGCTCCAATCCATTCTCTATACCGTCAGCAATATGGTGATTCAGGCCAGCATCAACAGCTTCGGAACCGCCACGGTGGCCAGCTGGACGGTCTACGGCAAGGTGGACTTTGTCTACTGGATGACCGTCAACGCCATGGGCCTGTCGGTGACCACCTTCTCCGGCCAGAACTTCGGCGCGAGAAAATATGACCGCATGAAAAAGGGTACCCTGGTGGGGCTGGGCATTCTGGCCATCCTGACGGTAATCATCAGCGCAGCCATGCTGCTGCTGGCAAAGCCTCTGCTGGGGCTCTTCACCAGTGACCGGGAGGTCATGGAGATCACGCTTGATATGATGTACTTCCTTGTGCCCACCTACCTCACCTATATCTGCGTGGAGGTGTTTTCCGGGGCGGTTCGAGGGGCTGGAGATGTGGTGGCTCCCACACTGATGACCTGCTTTGGGGTCTGCATTCTGCGGGTGCTGTGGGTGCTGGTGGCGGTGCCCCTGAACCGGACCGTGGTGATGGTGGAGTGGAGCTATCCCATCACATGGACGGTCACCTCTCTGATGTATCTGATCTACTATTTCCAGGGCGGCTGGCTGCGCCGGGGCATTGCCAAGCAGGAAAAGAACATGAAGCCGGAGGAGGAGCAGCTGTGAGGTTTTTATTTTTTGATCTGGACGATACGCTTTTGGATTTCCATAAGGCGGAGGCCTGGGCCATCCGTCAGGCCCTTTCCCACATGGGCCTGACTCCCACGGACCAGATGGTGGCCCGGTACAGCGCCATCAATCAGAGTCAGTGGGAGCTGCTGGAGGAGAAAAAGCTCACCCGGGATCAGGTGCTGGTGCGCCGATTCGACCTGCTGTTTCAGGAGCTTGGGGTGCGGATTTCCAGCCAGGAGACCCAGAAGTGCTATGAGGAGATGCTCTCTCGGGGTCACGATTTTATGCCCGGTGCCCAGGAGCTGCTGGACACGCTGGACGGAGAGTATGAGCTATATCTGGTGTCCAATGGCACGGCTATGGTGCAGGATCGCCGGCTGAGAGAGTCCGGCATCGAGCATCATTTTCAGGATATCTTCATCTCCGAGCGGGTGGGCGTGGACAAGCCACAGAAGGAGTTCTTTGACCGGTGCTTTGACCGAATACAGAATTTCGACAAGGCCCAGGCCATGATTATAGGCGACAGCCTCACCTCGGATATCCGGGGCGGCAACAACGCGGGGATCACGACCTGCTGGTATAACCCCAAGGGGAAGCCACAGAGGCCGGGGATTCAGGTGGATCATGAGATCCGCGATCTCTTGGAGCTGCCTCCCCTGCTGGAAACATTGTGAAAAGCAAAGCGCCGCAGTCTGCGGCGCTTTTTCAGAAAAAAGTGTAAAAACATATTGACAAGGCAGGTATATTGTGCTAATATCATAGCAATCCGATAGGAAAACTATTTCAAGGAGGTCAGCACCATGAGAATCCAGTTTCAGTCTCTCCTCCGCGGCAACTTCCGCTGTGGACGAATGCCCGAGCACCGGACGCAGACTGCGTGTGGGCTGGCTTTCTATACCTAATATGCCCGAAAAGGGCGGAGAAAGCTGCCATATTCAGGCGTTTGCGTCCGGACACTTCTGTGCCCGGATTTTTTTGCAGTCATTTTCAAACAAAATTCAATGAAAATAGAAAGAGGTATGTATTATGTCTGAGTATAAATTTGAGACCCTTCAGCTTCACGTTGGCCAGGAGCAGGCCGATCCCGTCACCGATGCCCGTGCCGTTCCCATCTATGCCACCACTTCTTATGTGTTCCACAACTCCCAGCATGCGGCGGATCGCTTCGGTCTGGCCGATGCGGGCAATATCTATGGCCGTCTCACCAACTCCACCCAGGATGTGTTCGAAAAGCGCATTGCGGCTCTGGAGGGCGGCGTAGCCGGTCTGGCTGTAGCCTCCGGCGCGGCAGCCATCACCTACACCATCCAGGCTCTGGCCAAGGCCGGCGAGCACATTGTGGCCCAGAAGACCATCTATGGCGGCACCTCCAACCTGCTGGCCCACACCTTGCCCCTCTACGGTATCGAGGCCACCTTTGTGGATGCCCATAACCTGGAGGAGGTAGAGAACGCCATTCAGGACAACACCAAGGCCGTCTACATTGAGACCCTGGGCAACCCCAACTCCGATATTCCCGATATCGACGCCATTGCGGCCATCGCCCACAAGCACGGTCTGCCCCTGGTCATCGACAACACCTTCGGCACCCCCTACCTGATCCGCCCCATTGAGCACGGGGCCGACGTGGTCGTCCATTCCGCCACCAAGTTTATCGGCGGCCACGGCACCACCCTGGGCGGCGTGATCGTGGACGGCGGCACCTACGACTGGGCCAAGTCCGGGCACTATCCCTGGATCTCCGAGCCCAACCCCAGCTATCACGGCGTAAAGTTCACCGAGGCCGCCGGGCCCGCCGCCTTCGCCACCTATATCCGTGCCATTCTGCTCCGGGATACCGGCGCTACGATCTCCCCCTTCGCCGCCTTCCTGCTGCTCCAGGGCACTGAGACCCTGTCCCTGCGGCTGGAGCGCCATGCGGAGAATACCAAGAAGGTGGTGGAGTACCTGGTGAACCATCCCCAGGTGGAGCATGTGAACCACCCCTCCCTGCCGGATCATCCCGACCACGCCCTGTATGAGAAGTATTTCCCCAACGGAGGCGCGTCTATCTTCACCTTTGAAATCAAGGGCGGCCAGAAGGAGGCCTTTGAGTTCATTGACCATCTGAAGATCTTCTCTCTGCTGGCCAACGTGGCGGACGTAAAGTCCCTGGTGATCCATCCCGCCACCACCACCCATTCCCAGCTGTCCCCCGAGGAGCTGCTGGACGTGGGCATCAAGCCCAACACCATCCGCCTGTCCATCGGCACCGAGCACATCGACGATATCATCGCCGATCTGGATCAGGCCTTCCAGGCTGTGAAGTAAATTCGCTTATACATTCCCGCCCGAGCCGGAGCTGCGGACCGAAGGTCTGCGGCTCCGGTTCTTTTTGCCCGTTCATAGATATTTCATTCATTGCTGGAAGAACTATGGTATAATACAAGAGAAGGAGGCTGCGATCCCATGAATATTCTGTTTTTTTTGACGCATAAAGCAAATTGTACATATATATACGACGATTTCACCATCCGCCAGGCCCTGGAGCGCATGGAGCACGGGGGCCGCTTCGCCACCATCCCAATTTTGAAGCGCTCCGGCGAATATGTGGGCACCATCTCCGAGGGTGACCTGCTCTGGGCCATCAAGAACAACTATATGATGAACATGAAGGACGCCGAGGGGCGGCCTGTCATGGAGGTGGCCCGGAAGAAGGATTATCTGCCGGTGACGGTGACTACCTCCCCCCGAGAGCTCCTGAATATGGCGGTAGAGCAGAACTTTGTCCCGGTGGTGGATGACCGGGAGGCGTTTATCGGCATCGTCACCCGTCAGAAGATCATGGAATACTGTCTGGAGCAGTACTTCAGGAACCAAGAGGCTGTGGTTTCGTAAATCGTGCCCCCGCATTGGAGCTTTGGCTTCAGTGCGGGAGTTTTTCCTTGATGCGGCAGGAAAAATCAGTTGCAGCCGACCACCATTTCGTGTATAGTATTGGTACGAATAAAACGCCAGGAGGAATGAACTATGGAAGCGTCTGCGCGTATGATAAAAAATGCGGCCATCGCCCGGTCATTGGCCGCGGAGAGTATGGTTCTACTGAAAAATGTGGGGAACACCCTGCCCCTGCTGGGCAGCCCGGAGGAGCCGGTGCCCGTGGCGGTGTTCGGCGTGGGCCAGGTCTATACTGTTAAGGGCGGTACAGGCTCCGGCAACGTCAACAATCTGAAGACCATCTCTCTGCTGGAGGGACTGGAGAACTCCCCCACCCTGCGGCCTGACGGCCTCTTGGCCCGGAAATACCGGACCTGGTGCCTGTCCCATGAGAATCTCTGCGTGGAGGGCTTCATGGAGCCCAAGGGCTACTATAATGAGGAAATGCCCCTGTCCGGGGAGGAGATCCGCAGTTTTGCTGTGGGCAACGATGCGGCCATCATGGTTCTGACCCGGGTGGCCGGCGAGGGCGCGGACATGAAGGCGGAGCCCGGCATGATCTATCTCACCGAGGGCGAGAAAAAGCTCATGGACGCCATTACCGAGCGCTTTGAGAAGACCGTTCTGCTGCTGAACACTGCAGGCTATCTGGAGCTGGGCGAATACGCCAAGAAGTTCTCCGCGGTGCTGTTTATGGGCCTGCCTGGCCAGGACGCGGGCGCTGTGGCGGATGTGCTCACTGGCAGCGTGCTGCCCTCCGGCCATCTCACCGATACCTGGCCTCTCCGCTACAGCCAGTATCCAACGGCGGCGGATTACAGCCAGAAGCACTTCAACGGCAATGTCCAGATCACCATGGGCCAGTCCCAGGAGCAGGTGGACGTGAGCTATCACGACGATATCTATGTGGGCTACCGGTATTTCGATACCTTCAATCAGGAGGTGCTCTATCCCTTCGGCTACGGCCTTACCTACGGAAAGACCGAGCTGGCCGCCTATTCCATGGCCGCCACCGGTGACCGGATCGCCGTAGAGGCTACGGTGGAGAACACCGGCGACGTGTATGCGGCCCGCCAGGTGGTTCAGGTCTATCTCTCCTGCCCCCAGGGGGTGCTGGAGCAGCCCCTGCAGAAGCTCTGCGCCTTTGGCAAGACAAAGCTATTAAATCCCGGCGACCAGGAGACCCTGACCATGGAGTTCCGGCTCTCTGACTTCGCCTCCTACCGGGAGGATACCAATTCCTATGTGCTGGAGAAGGGCCACTATTACATTCGTATCGGCATCGACAGCCGGAACACCACTGTCTGCGGCGCGGTGTATCTGCCCCAGGATGTCACCACCCTGGTGCTCTCTGACCGGATGGGCCATGTGCCTGCCGACTTCCAGAAGCTCGGCGCCCAGGACGTTCCTGCCTACATCTATTCCGGGGAAAAGGAGGAGCTGGAGTTCGCCAAGGTACATGCGGTGCGGCTGTCTGCCCGGGAGTTCCGGACGGTGACGGTAAAGTATCGCAGGCCCTATCATCCCCTGCGCCGGGGCCGGGTGGATCTGCGGCTCCGGGATGTGATGAACAAGACCTGCTCCCTCAGCGAGTTCGTGGCCTCTATGGATGCGTCGGATCTCTGCAAGCTGGTCTGCGGCATTGGCATGGATCTGTCCGGCATGCCGGAGAGCGTCCAGCAGGATCCGGATTTCCAGCCTCCCTTCAACGGTATCCTGGGCGGCGGCGGAATGAAGGTTCGGGGCGCTGCCGGTGAGACCGCTGATCTCTTTGAGAAGTACGGCATACCCCCTATCTCCCTGGCCGACGGCCCTGCGGGCATCCGCATCAGCCAGAAGATCAAGGACGAGGACGGCGAGGTCATCGGGCAGCAGCTCTGCACTGCCTTCCCGGTGGGATCCCTGCTGGCCTGCTCCTGGGATGAGGATGTGCTGCGACGCTTTGGCGACGCGGTAGCTGCGGAGATGATAGAGTACGGCGTGGAGCTGTGGCTGGCGCCGGGCATGAACATCCACCGGAATCCCCTGTGCGGCCGGAACTTTGAGTATTTCTCTGAGGATCCCCTGCTCACGGGCATCTGCGCCGCGGCTGTCACCGATGGGGTGCAGAAGCACGGCGTTGGCGTGACCATCAAGCATTTTGCCGGCAACAACCAGGAGACCCTGCGGACCAATTCCAACGATATCGTGTCCCAGCGAGCCCTCCGGGAGATCTATCTCAAGGGCTTCGAGATCGCGGTGAAGCGGGCTCAGCCCTACAGCGTCATGACCTCCTACAACGACATCAATGGGATGCCCTCGGCCAACAACTATGACCTGACCACCGCTATCCTCCGGGATGAGTGGGGCTTCAAGGGCTTTGTAATGACCGACTGGGGCGGCGGCATCAGCATGCCCGCCCTGAGCATCTGCGCCGGAAACGATATGATCCAGCCCGGCGGCCCGGATGTGGTGGAGGAGATCGCCCAGGCCCTGGCCTCTGAGGAGAAGACTGTAAACCGTGGCGTTCGCGGTTATCAGGAGAAGATGGGGATCGCCCAGCTCCAGGCCTGCGCCATGCACATTCTCGGCGTGATCCTCCGGTGCGGCAGCGTAAAGCGCGTATTAAAGCGCGACGTTCCTGTATCGGAAGAAGAATAAGAGCAGTACAAATCCCCGCCGCAGTCTTGAAGGCTGCGGCGGGGATTTTGCGTCTATGGAGAGTAGGTCACTGCCAGAGCATGCACTGGAGCTCGTCCTGGCTGTAAAGAGGACTTGTCCGGAATTTCTCCTCCAGGGTCTCCAGCATGCCGGGGAGATCCTCGGTGCATCGGGCCCAATGGCGGCACAGGGCGGAGAAGGCATTGTCCGTGAGGATGCCGGTGTCCTTATACAGGCGGATGGCCATGGCCCGGATCACCGCAAAGCTCACGGCGGCCAGCCGGATCCCCGGCAGCACTGTGGCCTCGGCGGCGTGAGTCAGGAAGAACCGATGGTTGTAGTAGACCATCAGGTTTTCGAAGAGATACTCTCTGGGACTGATATACTGGTCAAAATCTACCCGAAGGGTGCGGAATTCCTCGCCGGACAGGGGCTCCAGCATGGCGATGGTGCGGGAGAGATGATCCCCCAGCAGTGCATCCTGGGAAAACAGCTCCCGCATTTCCCCTAAAATGCCCAGCAGGTTCTTGTGCTTCCGATCCCAGCTGCCCTGGGAGGTCAGCGCATAGGACAGCTGCCGGTAGGGCTGCTCGGTGAAGCCCCAGTCCAGCTCGTCATAGGCATAGCGGGAGCCGGAGGAGATCATGGGCTCGAATTCAAAGCCGTAGATGATAGAGAGCATCACGTTGGAGCGGAAGGGCAGGCTGCGGTTCTGAAGGATGATGTCGATGGTTTTCCGAGCGTCCTGCATCAGCGTCAGCTGATCCTGGGTGATTCCGGTGATGGGGGCTGCGGGGGCACTGTCACGATCCGTATGGAAGGCCAGCGAATCGGGGTGCAGCAGGATCAGCCCGGCGCCCTGGGGGCAGGAAAGGCAGACGCCGGTTTCGCACAGATCTCCCAGAGTACGGGTCCAGGTCATATCCGCCGGGGCGGGACAGGGCACAGTGCAGCTCTCGCCGGAGCAGTAAAATCGGTCCAGGTAGTCAGGTCTCAGGTAGCGCATGATGCTTCCTCCTTGCAATTACGTCCTTGCGGCGGGCGGAGTAAGGCGCCGCCGTCTATGCCACCATTATAATATATCCCGGCCCTGCCTGCAAGGGATGCGCAAAAAAAGCCCGACACAGCGGTCGCTGTGCCGGGCAGAGAGGGCGCACGATTAGAAATAATAGAGCTCCTTAGCGGCGCGGGTGAGCTCCTCACGGTCATCGGGATGAGCCAGGCTGATGAGCAGCTTTGCACGCTCGCGGACAGTGGTGCCGCGGAGATCGGCGATGCCGTTCTCGGTGACAACGTACTGGATATAGTTACGCTGATGGGTCACAACAGCGCCGGGGGTCAGGGTAGCCTTGATCTTGGGCATGCCCTTCTTGGTGCGGGACTGGAAGCACAGGATGCCCTTGCCGTGCTCGGCAAAGTAGGTGCCCAGAGTGAAGCAGAAGCCGCCGCCGGAACCGGAGTACTGCACAGGGCCAATGGACTCGGCGCAGACCTGACCGGTCAGATCGATCTCAACCAGGGTGTTGATGGAGACCATGTGATCCTGGCGGGCGATGTTGTGGGGGTTCAGAACCTCGGGGCCGGGCTTCATGATGCACTTGGGGTTGTTGTGCAGGTACTGATACAGCTCGTGGGTGCCGTCGGCGAATACGCCCACATGCATGCCCTTGTCAAAGGTCTTGTTGGCACCGGTGATAACGCCGGCCTCGATCAGGTCTGCCATGGAGGAGGTGAACTGCTCGGTGTGCAGGCCCAGGTCGTGCTTGTCCATCAGGTGCTTGCCAACGGTATCGGGGATGCCGCCGATGCCCATCTGGATGGTGTCGCCGTCATCAATGAGGGAAGCGACCATCTCGCCGATCTTGTCCTCCTCGGGAGTGGTGGTCACAGGGCCGATGCAGTACTCGGGGGTGTCCACTTCGTACAGCATGGTAACAGCCTCAACAGGGATGTAAGCAGAGCCGTTCATGTAGGTCAGGTTGGGGTTCACCTCAACGATGATCTTCTTGTGCTGCTCCACAGCGTCCTTGATGGCATAGTACTCGATGGTCTGGTTCATGCCGACGTACAGCTTGCCGTCCTCGGTCATGGGAGAGACCTGAGCGGTGAAGATGTTGCAGGGCTTATGGCGGTTGACCATGCGGTAGTAGTTGGGCAGGTCAACGGGAATGAAGCTGGCGTTCAGCAGCTTGTGAGCCTCGCGGTAGGAAGGGCCATAGAAGTAGTTATGGCAGTTGATGTGGCCGTTCATGCCGGGGGTCATCATGAAGGGATAGCGGCCAATGCGGCTCTTGTAGACAATCACGTTGTCTACGCGGTCAGCGATCTCATGGAGATGGCTGAACAGGGTCTCGGGCTCGTTGTAGTTGTTGGAGCACCAGATCACGTCGCCGGAGTGGATGAGGTCCAGAGCTTCCTGGACAGAGCCTTTTTTGGAGTCGTAGATTTTTTTGTAATCTTCGTAAGTCATTCGGCAAACCTCTTTCCGGGGGATTCCCCAAATTTTCATCAGGCATAACAAGAATTATGCCTTATTTACTACTCAAACAATCCTATTATACCGGGTCATTTGTGTATTTTCAATAGAACATCTACCCAAAAGGGCGGGATCTGTGGGGGGCATTTTATGCACAATATATAACAGATTATATAAGTAGGTGTGCAATCCTGTACACAAAAAACGAAATTTAACAGTACGGGGGAAATATACGCTCAGACAGGCAGGGCGGTTTATCGGAATATGCAAAAAAATCCACGGCGTAAGCCGTGGATTCATGCGTATCCTGCGAGATCAGACTGCACGGGTCACATTGCCGGAGCGGAGACACCTTGTACAGACGTATACATGGCGCGGAGTACCATCGACAATTGCCTTAACACGCTTCACATTGGGCTTCCAAGCCTTGTTGGAACGTCTGTGAGAGTGAGAGACCTTAATACCAAAGGTAACGCCCTTGCCGCAAAAATCACATTTAGCCATCTAGCTGCACCTCCTCGCCGTATATAATGGCAGATAGCCCTATTGGGGCACCGGCTAATATAATAACAGAGTTTTTCTGAAATTGCAACCTCTTTTTTTCGTTTTCCATAAAAAATTTTACCTATAGAGGGGAACGCCCCCGGCTGCCAGCGCAGACCGGGGACGGAGGGGGGCGTGGTTACGCGGGACGGACAGTGAGCTCCTGGATCAGACCGTCCTCAGTGGAGCACTCGATGGTGGCCCGAGCATAGAAATAGTTGCCGGAGTAGCACACCAGGAAATTGGCGGAGTTCTCGTTCTCGATCACAGGATCGCTGATGGAGAGGATCCGGAAGGTGAACTTGTGATGGAAGAACATCTCGATGCCCTCTCGGCCATAGACGTGATAGTTATCCCGGCTGGCGCCGATGGGGCAATAGTCGAAATAGCGGCACTTGGGGGCAAAGCAGGCGGCCAGGGCCTTGTAATCGCCATTCTGCATGGATTCAATGTACTTTTCAATCATGATAGTTCCCTCCTTAATAGACCTTCTCGGTGTTCAGCAGGGCGTCGGTACCGCCGTCGCAGAACAGGATGATGCCGTTGATGCCGTGGGCCTGCTGAGAGACCAGGAACACGATGGAGTTGGCGATATCTGCGGGATCCATGAGCTTATCCTCACCATACAGGGTGGGAATGGGCAGAGCCATAACAGCCACCCGCTCGTGGGGGCTCAGCTTTGCGGTCATGGCTGTTTCCACATTGCCCGGGGCAATGGCATTGATGCGGACGCCCTGGGAGGCCCAGTGGGCCGATACCCGGCGCATCCAGCGGGCCAGGGCGTATTTCGTGGCCACATACATGGCGTGTGCGTCCTTTTGCGCATCCAGATGCTCCATCAGAGCAAGAACTCTAGGCTCGTCCATCTGGTTGTTCAGCAGGTTGACAACATCCATACGGGCCGCACCCTGGGAGATGGTGTTGGAGGTGACCACTACGCAGGCGCCCCGGCGCATTTTCAGGAGATCGAAAACGCCTTCGGCCAGACGCATGGTGCCGAAATAGTTCAGAGAAATGATCAGCTTCAGATTGCCGCAGGAGTTGGAAACGCCCGCACAGCAGACCAGACCGTCCATGCCCTCGGTGCACAGGGCGTGGAGCCGATCGATCACGGCCTGACGGCCCTCGGTGGTGGCCAGGTTTGCGGTGATATCGCCGTGATTCACATCAATATTATAGACCAGGTGGCCCTGCGCCCGCAGATATTCTACGGTCTTTGCGCCGATACCGCTGGAGCCGCCGGTGACTGCATAAATGCCCATAATAATTCTCCTTTGGATTTTTAATTTGGGGGATCGGGTTTGGATCCCGTTGTTTCTTTGCTTGTGACTATATTATAACGCTACGGGTTCTATATGAATTAGTGCTTGAACTACAAAAATCATATAAATTATTGGAGAATTTTACGAAGCTGAAGATAGAAAAGCAGCCGTCTGAAGTGAACGCTTCAGACGACTGCGGCAGTGAACAAAATTTGGATCAGGCCTCGGCTTTTTTTGCGGGGCCCACGGAGACTACGATGCCCCGGCGCATGTCCATGTCGGTTTTGATGAGGAATACCGCGTCCTCCTCACCGGCGGGCACAGGGATCTCCCGGGTGACCATATTTTTCTCCTCCGGATACAGGGCGATCAGAAACGTATGGGCCTGGTCGTCCAGCTCCAAATCGATGGTGGCGCCGTTGGTGATAGGGGTGGGGCCCTCCAGGGCGTTGCACTCCGCACGGCTCAGGCCCTCCAGCTGGGCCATAAAGCTGTCGCGGGTCTCGTCGAGAATGCAGAAATAGCTGAGGCCAAAGCCCATCAGGGCCCGCTGCCGGTGAATAATCAGATGTCTCATGGTTGGATCTCCTTCCGTCCTGAAAATCAGAACTATACATATTATAAACATTGTAGCACAAATACGGACGAAGGGCAACTAAGACGGGCAAAGGCCCCGGCCAAATGGCCGAGGCCTTGCTGAATGGAAAGGGAAAGGGAAAAACAAAGATCAAGGATCAGCGGGGACGGGCGTCATAGCGCTGGAACATGGCTGCGGCCTGGGCCCGGGTGGTGATATCTCCGGGGGCCAGAATGCCGCCGCCCATGCCCTCCATGAGCTTCTGCTCCACGGCCCAGCACAGGGCGGGCTTGGCGTAAGCACTGGCCTGGCTGCCATCGGAGAAGGCATCCAGACTGCCGGAGACGGAGGGAGAACCCATATTCCGATAGAGCATGGCGGCCAGCTGCTCCCGAAGCACCGGATCGTTGGGGCCGAAGCGGCCATTGCCATAGCCCTCCACTACGCCGGTTTCCGCGGCCCAGGCAACGGCCTTGGCAAAGTAGTCGCCTGTGGCTACATCAGTGAAGGGCGCGGCGGACTTAGGCTCCGGGCTCCCGGCCATGCGCCAGAGGATCGTGCAGACCATGCCCCGTGAGGTGGCCAGCTCCGGAGAGAAGGTGGTGGTGCTGGTGCCGATCATCAAATCGTGGGTGTAGACATATTTTACATGGTCATAGTACCAGCTGTCCTCGGCCACATCGGTAAAGGGATTTTGGTAGGCCGCTGCGGAATCCTTGCCGATGGTGACGGTAATTGTGCCGCTGGCCTGTGCTCCGGCATAGTCGCCGGTGCCGGCGAACTGATAGCCGATGGCGGAGGTGGCCTCAGCGGAGAGATCCTTCAAATATGCGGTGATCTCCTGTGGCGTCATAGTCTTGCCGTTCAGGGTATAGACGATATCGCCGGTGGCGGCCTCGGCCTCGCCGTCTACCTCTACGCCCAGGAAGTGCGCGCCGTCAAATCTTCCAGAGCCAAAGTCGCTGGTCTGGGTCTTCGTAGTGGTATCCAACACGGTGGTGCAGGGGCTGATGGCCGCAGTGATCCCGCTGGGCTCCGGCAGGGAAGCCGTATATCGGTAGGCATCCTTGCCCCGGAGCATGACAACGCCCTGGAGGGTGACGGCCTTATTGGCCCCGGCATGGGCATCCGCAAAGCGGCCCACCAGCTCGCTGGCATCCAAACGCACCGTATGACCCTCCTGCAGCCCGGAGAGGGTGCCGCCGGCGAGAGTGGCCGCGGCACTGCCGTCGTAGGCTTTGTCCTGGGCGGACAGACCGGTGATGGCAAGCGGGATCGGATCAACATCGCTGAATACTACGGGGGTATCCGAGTATTTCTGGTTCAGATAGGTCTGGGTAATAAAATCCGCGCCGGTGATCCGCACCTTAGAACCCAGGGACATGGAGTCGGCCCACAGCGCGCGGCTGTTGTCCTCGCCATTATCCAGGATCACGGTGCCGCCCTGGACGGAGAAAGCATTGGAGCCGTAGATCCCCGTGGTGGTCAGGGTTCCGCCGGAGACTGTGAAGACGCCGTAGCCCTCGTTCTCGGGGGCAAAATGGCTGATGCTGTCCGCGATAATGGAGCCGCCGGTGAGGGTGAGGTTGCCAAGCATCTTGATGGATGTATGGGTTGCGCCATCCAGGCTGATGCCGGCGCCCCAGTATTTTCTGGCTTGCTTGCCAGTGAGCGTGCCGCCGGAGACTTCAATACTGCCAGTGATATCGAGGCCTGTGTGTGCTTCGCCTGTCACATCGCCGCCCTGCACCTTCAGGGTGGAGCCGATCGTATAGAACCCAAAGCTGAGGCCCTCCTCCCGCACCTCGGGGAGCACGGTGCCGTTCAGGGAGCCGCCAGTGACATTGATATCACCGCTGACAACGGAAATGCCCTCAGAGAAGCTGGAGGTGGGAGTGCCATCGGAGTACTGGTCAGTGGATTTACCGCCGATGCCGGTGAGACTGCCGCTGTAGACGTTCAGGTCAGAGCCCTGCACATGCACGCCCTTGGAGAAGGCCATGGAGGGGCCGTTGGATGTAGTGGTGCCGCCCTGGGCGGTAACGGTGGGGCCGTTGACGGTCACATCGCCCTTCAGGGCCAAAAGGCCCACGGAGAAGGGGGACTTGCCGGTTTGAAGCCCGGAACCAATGTTCTGGGGCGTGTTGGTAATATCGCCGCCCTGGAGTCTTAGGCTGCCGTCACCCTTGAAGGTGATGGAGCCGGCGCCGGACAGCGCGGCAGAATAGATGGGATCCTGCTCCTTGCCGTCCATCTGGACGTTCAGGCTGCCGCTGGTGATGGTGTTATCGCCATATACCTCAACAGCCGCGCCCGCGGGCAGGATCACGGCGTAGTCTGCGCTGGTGGAGAAGCTTATGCCGTTTAGAGTCAGGGTGTTTCCAGACCAGCTGGCACTGCCGGAGCTGCTGGAGTTGTTCAGCAGAGACAGGGCTGCGCTGGCATCCGTGGAAAAGTCCGCGGTTTGGTCGGCGGACGGCTCTGCCGCAAACACTGGAGCGGGAAACAGCAGAAGCGCCATGCAAAATGCCAGTGCCGCGGCCAGCAGCCGATGAATATTCTTCCTCATTGTGACCTCCATTCTGTGGAGCGGGGCTCCACGGTATTGATGCTTTCATTATATGGATCGCAAAATAAAATTGCCAGGAGGTTGACAGCGGTGGCAATGCCAGATGGGGCAATCCTGCCGAAATAGGCGGGAATATGGTATAATGGGGACAAGCTGCTGGACAGCACGGGAAACGGAGGAGAGATCTATGCAATTTCAGGAACAGCTGGATCAATATATGCGGGAGCTTGACTGCTCCGGCAAGGAGCTGGCGGAGGCCTCGGGGCTCTCTGCGGCCATCATCAGCCGCTACCGCTCCGGCAGCCGACTGCCCAGCCAGAAGAGCGATTCCATAGAGCGGCTGGCCCAGGGGCTCCATACTGTGTCCCAGCGCCGGGGCCGGGAGCTTACCGTCCTGGAGATCCGGGGAAGCCTAGAGCGGAGCCTCCTGCGGGAGAAGCCCCCGGCGCTGAGCCCGGAGCATTTCTCCGCCCTGCTGGGGGCCATGGAGGTTTCTCCGGCGGAGCTGGCCCAGGCCCTCAGCTATGATGCCTCCTATATCTCCCGGGTACGCAGCGGCCAGCGGAGCCCGGCGGACGCGGTGGCCTTTGCGGAGGGGGTCAGCGAGTTTATCTGCACCCGGTACAGCCGGGAGGCATGCGGAAAGCTGCTGCCCCTGATGGACTGCCAGGAGGAGGAGCTGACGGACGGAGCTGCCCTGGCCCAGGCCATTACGGAATGGCTCCTGCGGGAGAAAAACGGCCAGAGCCAGCAGGCCACGGCCTTTCTCACCAAGCTGGACGATTTCGATTTAGAGGAATACATCGAGGCCATCCATTTCCGTGACATCAGGCTGCCCAGCTTCCCGGTGCTGTTTCCCAACTCCAAGACCTATTACGGCGTGGAGCAGATGAAGCTGGGAGAGCTGGACTTCCTGAAGCTGACGGTCTTGTCCAGGCAGACCGGCCATGTGTTCATGTGCAGCGATATGCCCATGGAGGACATGGCTCAGGACGGGGACTTTGCGAAGAAGTGGATGTTTGGTCTGGCGGCCATGCTGAAAAAGGGCCTGGAGCTGCGCATGGTGCACAACCTCAATCGGCCCTTTGCGGAGATGATGCTGGGGCTGGAAAGCTGGATCCCCCTGTACATGACCGGTCAGGTGCGGCCCTATTATCTGCCCGGGGTGCACAACTCCCTGTTTTGCCGACTGCTCTATGTGTCCGACGGGGCGGCGCTGGCCGGAGAATGCCTCTCCGGCAGTCACGACCACGGGAAATACGAGCTGAGCCGGGGCCGGGAGGAGCTGCGGTATTATCGCCAGCGGGAGACGGATCTGATGAAAAAGGCCCAGCCCCTGATGGAGATCTTCCGCAAGGAGGAGCAGGAGCGGTTTGCGGCGTTCCTGCTGGGGGATATGCAGCAGTCCGGACGGCGGCATGGGATCCTGTCGGTGCCGCCCATCTACACCATCTCCCCGGAGCTGCTGGCGGAGATCCTGGAGCGGAACGGCTTTTCGCCGGAGGAGCGGGCCGACATAGAGCGGCAGGTGGCCGGACTGCGGGAGATGGCGGAGACGATTTTGGCGCGGGAGACGATCTTCGATGAGCTCCATGCTCTGACGCCGGAGGAGTTCCAGCGCAGAGGGGCCAAGCTCTCCCTGTCGGGAGTATTCTGCGAGAAGCCCGCGGCCTATACCTATGAGGAATACCGGGCGCATCTGGCGCTGACGGAGCGGTATGCCGAGACCCATTCGGGATATCGGCTGAATACCCAGCTGGCACCGGCCTTCCACAATATCCAGATCTCCATTCTGGAGGGACGCTGGGCGGTGGTGTCCAAGGAGGGCAGCCCGGTGATCCACTTTGTGATCCGGCATCCCCGGCTTCGGGAGGCCATCGAGCAGATGGTGCTGCCCATGGTGGAAACAGAGGAATGACATAGAGAATAAAACGGACCTTGAAGCGGTGAATCGTTTCAAGGTCCGTATTTTTATTCGCAGAAGAACCGGTAGCAGATCCGGTGACGGTAGGTCTCCCCTGCCCGCAGAATGGGCTTTCGGAAGTCCGGAATGGCCATGGCATTGGGGAAATACTGCCCCTCCAGGGCGATGCCGGAGCGGAAGCCGTAGGGCTGTTTGCCATTGGGGGCATCGATGAAGTTGCCGGAGTACAGCTGGAGCCCGGGCATGTCGTGGGACTCCTCCATGGTGATGCCGGTGAGATCGCTGTGAAGCCGGGCCACTGGGTGGAAGGTGCCGCCGTTATAGAGCACGAAGTTGTGGTCGTATCCGTTACAGTTTTGAAGCTGCCGGTCATCCCGGGTGATATCCTGGCCAATGGCCTTGGGAACCCGGAAATCAAAGGGCGTCCCCGCCACTGAAAGCACCTTGCCTGTGGGCAGGGTGTTTTCGTCGTTTTCCGTAAACTGGTCTCCGTCGATCCAGAGCGTCTGGCCCAGGGGATCCTGGCCGCCGCTGAGGTCGAAATAGCAGTGGTTGGTGAGATTCACCAGGGTGTCCTGGTCGGTCTTGGCCCGAAAGCCGATGTCCAGGGCCATGTCCTGGGTAAACCGATAGGTGACGCAGACCTCCAAATTACCGGGATAACCCTGGTCGCCGTCTGGAGAATGGAGCTGCAGCTCCAGCGCATCACCCTGAACCGTGACTGCAAACATCCGCTGGTGATAGCCGTAAAAGCCGCCGTGGGAATGGTTGGGGCCGCTGTTTTTCTCCAGGGTATAGGTCTTGTCCCCCAGGGTAAAGGTGCCGCCGCCGATGCGGTTGGCGTGGCGGCCTACGGTTGCGCCAAAGTAAAAGCTGCCGGTCTCATAATCCGCGGCGGCGGGATAGCCCAGCACCACATCGGTGAGCTGACCAGCCTGGTCCGGCACGGCCAGAGCCTGAACTGTGGCTCCGTAATCGAGAATGTCGGCAAAGGCTCCATTGGGGCCGGTGAGCCGGTAGCAGGTGACGGCGGAGCCGTCGGATAGAGCGCCAAAGGGCCGGGATGCGATCATAATACGTCCTCCTTCTGGGGATAAGCCTTGTTGGCTCCATTCTATACCAGCAGGGGGATCAAAGTCAAGGCTCCTGGGGGATCCGCAGGGTCAGTACGATCTCCTGGGGGCTCTCCTGGCGCTGAACCTGGGCGGCAATGCCGGAGCTCCGCAGCACCTCCGCGTCCCGGGTCACCCGATCCAGCATCAGCCGGGCCTCCCGGCGGCGATAGCGGGCGCTGCCGGCCATGGCCCGCTGGGTGAGATAGTTGTCGATGTACCGGCTGGTCTGGGCGACGCTGAGCTTCCGGCGGGTGAGCTCTGAGATGATGGCCAGCCTGGATTCCTCCCCGGGGATCCGTAATAGCTCCCGGGCGTGGCGCTCAGAGAGTCCAGCCTCTGTAAGGGCCTGGCGGACTCTGGGGCTGTGCTGGAGCAGCCGCAGCTTATTGGCCACCGCGGACTGGGAGCGGCCCAGCCGCCTGGCCGCCTGAGCCTGGGTCAGGCCGCTGTGAATAAGATACTGCTGGAGGTACTCCGCTTCCTGAAAATACCGGAGATCCTCCCGCTGGAGATTTTCCGTGAGGCTGATGAGCTCCGCGTCCACGGGATCCACATTGAGGATCAGACAGGGCACCTCCCCCAGCCCTGCCATTCTGGCGGCCATAAGCCGCCGATTGCCGGAGACCACCGTGTAGCTGTCGCCGTTCTTTCGCACCGTCAGGGGCTGCAGGACGCCCACCTGGCCGATGCTGGCTGCCAGCTCCTGTAAGAGCGCCGTGGGCTTTCCGCGCCCCGGCTGCCCCGGATGCAGCAGATGGACCGGCAAATACAGAACCTTTCCTTCCGGGCTGATACCGTAAGCCATTTGTATTCCTCCCCAGACCGCCCTCCCCGGCGGTTATTTGATGACCATATTATAACATTTATAGAAAAATATGCTACTATAATTTGTCGAAACTGGCAGGAGGTTACAAAAAAAGAGGCCGAAGCTGGGACGCGGAGGCAATAAAAGGGCTCCCTCCGGCATTTGTGATTTTGCCGGAAGAAGCCCTGGGAGACAGCGCAAATCCTGTGAAATTCGTATCTTGTATTTTGATGAAAAAAACCTTAAACTATGGGCTCGTTAAAGGGGTGATCGGATTGAAAAAGACAACAGCCAAGGATCTGACCACAGGCAGCCCCACCCGGCTGATCCTGGGCTTTTTCTTCCCGCTGGTATTGGGGCTGCTGTTCCAGCAGTTCTACAGCATGGTGGATACGGTGATCGTGGGCAAAGCCCTGGGGGCGAATGCCCTGGCAGGCGTGGGCTCCACGGGCTCCGTCAACTTTTTGGTGCTGGGCTTCTGCATCGGCATCTGTACGGGCTTCGCCATCCCCGTGGCCCAGAAGTTCGGAGAAAAGGACGACGAGGGCCTGCGGCGCTATGTGGGCAATATGCTCTGGATCTGCATTGGATTTGCCCTGGTGCTGACTGTTCTGACGGTGGCCCTGTGCAAAAATATCCTGATCTGGACCAACACCCCCGATGAGGTGTTCCGCGAGGCCTACGACTATATCGTCATCATCTTTTGGGGCATTCCGGTGACGATCCTCTACAATACGCTCTCCGGCATCATCCGGTCTTTGGGTGACTCCAAAACGCCCTTGTATTTCCTGATCTTTTCCAGCCTGTTGAATGTGGCCCTGGATCTGCTGCTGATCCTGGTGATCCCCATGGGCGTGGCCGGAGCTGCCTGGGCCACGGTGATCTCCCAGCTGGTGTCGGGTCTGCTGTGCCTTGTGTTTATGGCAAAGCGCTTCCCGATCCTGCACCTGAGCCGGGATGACCTTCGGTTCCGGGGCAGCTATGCGGCACGGCTGTGCGCCATGGGCATCCCCATGGGCCTCCAGTATTCCATTACCGCTATCGGCTGCCTGATCCTCCAGGCAGCGGTGAATACCCTGGGCGTGGTGAGCATTGCGGCCATGACCGCCGGAGGCAAGGTGGGCAATCTTATGTGCTGCCCCCTGGACGCCATGGGCTCCACCATGGCCACCTACGGCGGACAGAATCTGGGCGCGGGGCGGCTGGATCGGATCCACAAGGGCCTGAAAAGCTGCCTGGTCATGGGCTGTATCTATTCCGTGATTGCCTTTGTGGTGCTGTGGTTCTTTGGCCGGGAGCTGTCCATGCTGTTCCTGGATCAGAGTGAAACGGCAATCCTGGACGGGGCCCGGGAGTTCCTGGTATTGAACTCCGCCTTCTATATCCCCTTGGCCTTTGTAAACATCGTCCGGTTTATGATCCAGGGTATCGGCTTCTCCAAGCTGGCGCTGTTTGCGGGGGTCTTTGAGATGATCGCCCGGAGCGCCGTGAGTCTGCTGCTGGTGCCGGTGGTGGGCTATGCGGCGGTATGCCTGGCCAGCCCCGCGGCTTGGATCCTGGCGGACTGCTTCCTGATCCCAGCGTATTTCTACGCCATGCGAACGCTGAAAAAGGCCATGCCGGATGCGGTGACCGCATAAAAGCGCAAAAAGGGCGCAATGCAAAGGAATGTCTTTGCATTGCGCCCTAAATTTTTTACATGGGGCCGCCGCCGCCCATCTGGGGAGGCGTCCACATTTCGCTGTCCTCGTGAACGGTGATGTTGTTG
>CAKTEB010000007.1 GCA_934546685.1 uncultured Oscillospiraceae bacterium | reverse complement strand
GGCATGTCCATCGCCATGGACGAGGTGCTCAAGCAGAACAAGTTCTGCGAGGCCACCATCTGCTACACCGGCGACATTATGGACAAGACCCGTACCCGTTACACCCTGGATTACTATGTGAAGCTGGCCAAGGAGCTGGAGCACATCGGCGCTCACTCCATCTGCATCAAGGATATGTCCGGTCTGCTGAAGCCCTATGCGGCCAAGGAGCTGGTACACGCCCTGAAGCAGGAGGTTGGCATCCCCATCCATCTCCATACCCATGACACCACCGGCAACCAGGTTGCGACCTTGCTGATGGCCGCCGAGGCTGGCGTGGATATCGTGGATACCGCCGTGGCCTCCATGTCCAGCCTTACCTCTCAGCCCTCTATGAACGCCGTGGTGGCTGCCCTCCAGGGCAACCCCAGAGATACCGGCATTCCCATGGAAGGCATCCAGGAGCTCACTGATTACTGGGCCGACGTCCGTCTGCGCTACGCAAACTTCGACCACGGCCTCAAGACCCCTGTCACCGATATCTACCGCTACGAGATCCCCGGCGGCCAGTACACCAATCTGGAGCCCCAGGTCATTTCCCTGGGCCTCGGCTCTCGGTTCCTGGAAGTCAAGGAGATGTACAAGAAGGTCAATGATATGCTGGGCGACCTGGTGAAGGTCACTCCGTCCTCCAAGATGGTAGGCGACCTGGCCATCTTTATGGTGCAGAACGACCTGACCCCCGAGAACATCGTGGAGAAGGGCGAGCACCTGACCTTCCCGGATTCCGTGGTCAGCTACTTCAAGGGCATGATGGGCCAGCCCCCCTGCGGCTTCCCTGTAGATCTCCAGAAGATCGTGCTCAAGGGCGAGGAGCCCATTACCTGCCGTCCCGGCGAGCTGCTGGCTCCCGTGGACTTTGAGCAGACCAAGAAGGAAGTGGAGAAGTTCTGCCCCAACCCCACTATGCGGGACGTGATCTCCTACTGCATCTACCCCAAGGTGGTGGAGGAGTACTGGAAGCACTCCAAGGAGTACGGCTATCTCATGCGCATGGGCTCCCATGTGTTCTTCAACGGCCTGGCCCTGGGCGAGACCAACAAGATCAACATTGAGGACGGCAAGACCCTGGTCATCAAGTACTTAGGGCTCGGCGACCACAACGACGACGGCACCCGGAATGTCATCTTCGAGCTCAACGGAACTCGGCGTGAGGTGGCAGTGGTGGACAAGAACGCCAAGGCCACCGGCAAGACCATCCAGATGGCTGATCCTCAGGATAAGAGTCATGTGGGCGCGTCCATCCCTGGCATGGTCACAAAGGTCAACGTGAAGCCCGGCGACAAGGTGGAGGAGAACCAGGTCCTGGCGGTCATCGAGGCCATGAAGATGGAGACCAGCGTGGTGGCACGTATGGCCGGTACCATCGATCAGGTGCTGGTGAAGGAGGGCGGCAACGTCAAGGCTGGCGAGCTGCTCATCACCATCAAGTAAGATACATCGCAAGCTTATGGCCCCGACAGGCGGAATGCCTGTTGGGGCCATCTGTTCCTGCCAAAAATCACTTGCCAGAAATGTGGAAACCGGCTATAATACGCTTATATTGTGCGAACATAAAAGGAGTGAGCCCTATGACATATATGGAAAAGTATCAGCTGTGGCTGCGGGAGGCGCCTGAAAGCTCCCCGGTCCATGAGGAGCTGCTGGCCTTGGCGGGTAACGACAAGGAGCTCCAGGAGCGCTTTGGCGCGGACCTGACCTTCGGAACCGCCGGACTGCGGGGGATCATGGGCGCGGGCACCAATCGGATGAACGTCTATACGGTGCGTCGGGCGGCCCTGGCCTACGGTCAGTACATCAAAAATTCTGCCTTGCCGGATACCTGCGCCATTGCCTACGATACCCGGAACAACGGACTGCTGTTTTCTCAGACCTGTGCCGTGGCTCTGGCGGAGTGCGGCATTCAGGTCTATTTGTTCAAAAAGCCGTCTCCCACGCCGACCCTGAGCTTTGCGGTGCGGCATTTGGGAACCGGCGGCGGCGTAGTCATGACGGCCAGCCATAACCCGGCTCCATACAACGGCATGAAGTGCTATGGCTCCGATGGCTGCCAGCAGACCGATGAGCCTGCCGCCGAGGTCTTTGCTCGGATGGAGCGGCTGCCCATGATCTCCGAGGCCCAGGAGGACTTCGATAGCTTGGTACAGCAGGGAAAGATCCGGCTGATCTGGGACGAGGTCTACGACGCCTATTATGAGGCGGTGCTGGGGGAAATGCTCTGCAAGGAGCTGATCCCGGTTTCCGGCCTGAAGGTGCTCTATACGCCCCTCCATGGCACTGGCCTGACGCCGGTGACGGCACTGTTTGATAAGCTGGGCGTAGACTACGATGTGGTAACTGCCCAGGCCACCCCGGACGGTAATTTCCCCACCTGCTCCTATCCCAACCCGGAGACTGAAGCGGCCTTCGACGAGGCGAAAAAGTGCATGACGGCCCCTGGCGCGCCCAAGTACGATGTGGTCATCGCCACGGATCCGGATGCGGACCGTGTTGCCATCGCGGTGCCCACCGAAAACGGCCTCCGGCGGTTCTCCGGCAATGAGCTGGGGTGTATGCTGCTGGAGTTCATCCTCAACAACCGGCTGCGGCTGGGCACCCTGCCGAAAAGCAGCAAGTGCATCAAGTCCATCGTCACCACCCCCATGGTGCTGGAGATCGCAAAGCGCTATGGCTGTGAGAACATCGATGTGCTTACGGGCTTTAAGTACATCGGCTCCACCATCCTGGGCCTGGAACAGCAGGGCAGGGAGAACGAGGTGGTCTTCGCCTTTGAGGAGAGCTGCGGCTTCCTAAAGGGCACCTATGCCCGGGATAAGGACGCACAGATCGCCTGCGTGCTGGTTTGTGCCCTGGCGGCCAGCTGCAAGCTGGAGGGCGTGAGCCTGGAGGACAACATGAACCGGCTCTACCGTACCTATGGCTTCTATGAGACCCAGGTGGTCTCCGTGGAGCTGGACGGCGAGGCCGGTAAGCAGAAGTGCGCGGCATTTATCGACGAGCTGCGGAACCACGCTCCGGCACGGCTGGCGGGACTTCCGGTAAACACCGTGGCAGATTATAAGCTGGGGATCGAGACGGACCGCAGGAACGGCGAGCAGACCAAGCTGGACTTCCCGTCCTCCAATGTGCTCTCCTACGGCGTGGGCCAGAGAAGCCGGGTGATCCTCCGGCCCTCGGGTACCGAGCCGAAGCTGAAGATCTATTACTTTGCGGCGGACGATACGTCAGAGGCCGCGAGAAAGACCCTGGAGCAGCTGAAGCAGGATGTTTCTGGGATCATGGCTCAGGCGGGCATTTGATCGAAAACGTAAAAGCGGCGGAGCGTTCCGCCGCTTTTACGGCATTGTTGGGGTTGCCACAGAGAGAGAAATCTCGTATAATGTCTACTGAGAAACCGGCGGCCAGAATGGAGGATGCGGCGTGAAAAAGCTCATAGAGGTTCCCTATATCGATCAGACGGAGAAATACCCCACCGGCTGCGAGAGCATTTCGGCGGTGATGCTGCTAAGGTATTTCGGCAGAGATATCACACCGGAGACGTTCATTGATACCTGCCTGAACAAGCAGGATTTGGAATTCCGTCAGGGGCATCTCTATGGCCCGCATCCGGACGACGCCTTTATCGGCAGCCCCTATCATGACGACGCAGGCTCCTACGGCTGCTATGCGCCCTGCATCGCCGCGGCGCTGACCCGGGCGGCGGGGGAGAGGCTTCGCTTCACCGCTCGGAAAGGGAAAAGCATTGAGTGGCTGGTGCGGGAGTACATAGACCGTCAGCTGCCTGTGGTATTCTGGGCGACGCTGAATATGGAGCCGTCTTCTCCGGGAACCACCTGGCGGCTGCTGGGCCGGGAGGGCACCTTCCAATGGATCAATCACCAGCACTGCCTGCTGCTGGTGGGCTATGACGAGGAGCGGTATTATTTCAACGACCCATGGATGAACGCGGGCTGCCGGGGCTATGACAGAGCCTTAGTGGAACAGCGCTATAGAGAAATGGGGATGCAGGCGGTGACGGTGGAAAGAGAGGAAGTCTAAATTGAGTGCGGATCTATCCCGATCAGGACGAAACCCGATTTTGCTGGCGGCGGCCCTGTCCATCCCGGCGATTTTAGAGCAGCTGCTGGTGACGGCCACCTCCTATGTGGATACGGCCATGGTGGGCTCGCTGGGGGCCGGGGCCACGGCGGCCATTTCTGTGACGGCCTCCTGCAACTGGCTCATCAACGGCATTATCATGGCCCTTGGCGTGGGCTACAGCGTTCGGGTGGCCTACTATATTGGCGCGGGGGAACGGGAGCTGGTCCGGCGAACCCTGATCCAGGCGGTGCTGGGCTCGGCCATTCTTGGCATTGCGGCATTGCTCATCGGCGTTCCGCTGTCCGCTGTATTGCCGGGATGGATGGGCGCAGCCCAGGAGATCCGGCACGACGCCTTCCTCTATATGCTGGTGATGATGCTGGTGCTGCCGGGACGGACGTTCCACGCGGTATTCTCCGCGGTGCTCCGGTGCATGGGCGACACAAAAACGCCCATGCTGGTGAACACCCTCATCAATCTCCTGAACATGGCACTGAACTTCTTCCTGATCTATCAGACGGACACCTATCGGATCCTGGGCCATGACGTCACCATACCTGGCGCTGGGATGGGCGTGCTCGGCGCGGCCCTGGCCACGGGTATCAGTCTGATCGTGGGCGGCCTATGGCTGACGCTCAAGGTATTGCTGTGCTCCGGGGAATACCGGCCCAAATTCCGTGGCAATCTCCGACTGGACAAAAAGATCCAGCGGGACAGTCTGGGGGTGGCGATCCCTGTGGCATTGGAGCGCATCACCATCTCCTCGGGCCAGATCATTATGACCCGGATGGTCAGCACCCTGGGCACCGTATCCCTGGCGGCCAACTATGTGGCGGTGACAGCGGAACAGATCTGCTATATGCCCGCCTACGGCATTGCCTCGGCCTCCACGGCCCTGGTGGGACAGAACGTGGGCGCGGGGCAGTGGAAAAAGGCAAAATTCTTCGGAAAGATCACGGGTTGGATCGGCGTGGGCCTGACGGCAGTGCTGGCCCTGGCTATGTACCTCTGCTCGGATCTGCTGGGCACGGCCTTCTCCAGCGATATGGAGGTGGCGCTGCTGTCCGGGCAGATGCTGCGGATCGTGTCCGTGGCGGAGCCTATGTTCTCCCTGTCCACGGTGATGTCCGGGGCTCTGCGCGGGGCAGGAGAGGCCAGGTTCCCGTTTTATGTGGGTGTGGTCTGCATGCTGCTGATCCGGGTGAGCCTGGGGGCGATTTTGCTGTTTGGCTTCGGTATGGGCCTCAGCGCTGTGTGGATCGCCATGGCAGTGGACCTCAACCTTCGGGGCATTGCCAACTATGTGAGATTTGTCCGGGGAAAATGGATCCCCGTATCGGAACGTTAACTGGAATACACCGCAAGGAAGCGGCATAGGAGGAATTACAATGGACTATCAGATCGAGGCACTGGGCTATCCGTTGCCGGAGGACATTGAAAAATTAAAATGGCATGGAGACTTCCAGGCCGCCATAGACCTGATCCATCGGCGGCTCCAAGAGGATATCCCGGAGTGCCTGAAGGAGAAGCTGCGGCTGGAGGAATTACAAATGGAGCGGATGCTCCGGGACTATGTGATTTCTCAGCCTGAGGCGGAGCAGATCCTGTCTGAGAAGCTAAAGGACTACCAGCCTGGAGAAATTGACACCTGGCGGAAGGAAAACGTGGTGGACTGGATGTATGTGGAGGGAGAGCTCCGGTACATCGACAGCTTCTACAGCAATCTCATCAAGATCCGTTCGGATATTGCGGCCCGGCAGAGGAAGCCCAAGGCTTTGGCGCCCGGAGAGAAGGACGATGGGCAGATCCGGGACGAGATCATTGAGAAGATGAAGCGCAGCGGCACCGTAAAGTGCCATATGAAGCTCCGGGCCACTGTGACCCTGGGACCGGAGCTGGCGGGACAGTCTGGAGAATTCCACATCCACATCCCACTGCCTTTGGAAAAATTCCAAATCAGCAACGTGAATTTAATTTCGTACAATCCTGCATATTGCTCCGTGGCTAAGCCCGACGTCCACCAGCGCACGGTCTATTTCCGGGGGACGGCGGAGGAGCTCCGGCAGTGCAGCATCGTCTACAGCATGACCAATACCATGCACTATCAGAACCCGGATCCGTCCCTGGTTTCCCCGGAGCAGCCGGATTTTGACCTGGAGGAGCAGCAGCCTCATATCGTCTTCACTCCCTATCTCCGGGCCCTGACCCGTGAAATTGTGGGGGAGGAGACCAATCCCCTGAAAAAAGCCCGGAAAATCTATGATTTTGTGACCACAAAGGTGGTATATTCCTATATGCGGTCTTACGTCAGCCTGCCGGTGATCCCGGAATACTGCGCCTCCCGGCTCCGGGGCGACTGCGGCGTTCAGGCGCTGACCTTTGTGACCATGTGCCGGATCGCCGGGATCCCCGCCCGGTGGCAGTCGGGGTTATACGCGGATTGGCGCAGCGCGGACAGCCATGACTGGGCCATGTTCTATGTGGCCCCCTTTGGCTGGATGTACTGCGACTGCTCCTTCGGCGGCTCTGCTTGGCGGCAAAAGGCTTACGATCGCTGGGATTTTTACTTCTGCAACCTGGATCCCTACCGGGTGTGCCTGACAGACAGGTTCCAGGCGGACTTTGAGCCGCCCATGCAGTATCTCCGCTCGGATCCCTATGATAATCAGCGGGGAGAGGTGGAAAAAGCCGATGGCCCGGTGAAGCGGCACCAGTGGGACGGCTCCACCGAGACCCTGGAGTGCACAGTCACCGAGGGAAATTGACAAATCCTACAAAGGAAATAAATGAATCAATGCAAAATTGTACTTGCAATTTTTGAGAAGTGTGTTAGAATAGAATTCATATTACAAAGAAATGTGATGGCAAAAAAACAAACAATTCTTCAATTTGTCCTAGGTCTGAAGGAAATTCGTCACATTTCTGCGGATAGGAGAGATCTAGTCTATGAAAAAACTTGTAAGTCTGACCCTGGCGATGGCTATGTGCGCAACGCTGCTTTCGGGCTGTGGAAGCAACGATGCCTCCACTTCTGCCGCAGCCTCCACCGCCTCCGCTGCAGGCTCTGCGGGCGAGACCGGTGCTGCCACCGTCACCGAGCCTGATATCGGCATCGACACCACCAACTATCTGAAGATCCAGGACGACAACCCCGACACCGTGGATCCCCAGTGCACCACCGAGTATTACACCGTGGCCATGAACATCTTCGACCGTCTGGTGGAGGTCAAGGCCAACGACGACGGCACCTCTGAGATCGTACCCTCCCTGGCAAAGGAATGGTCCGTCTCCGATGACGGCCTCACCTATACCTTCACCCTCAACGAGGGCGTGAAGTTCTCCAACGGCGCGGATCTTACTTCTTCTGACGTGCTCTACACCATCAAGCGCATGCTCACCTATGAGAAGGCCGTCAACGATGATATCTACGATATGATCAAGGGCGCTCAGGATGTGGCCGACGGCAAGACCGAGGAGCTCTCCGGCTTCGAGATCATCGACGACTACAACTTCTCCATCACCCTGGAGGAGCCCTACGGCGCGTTCCTGGCCTGCCTGACTACCCCCGGCGCTTCCATCTTCGATGAGGAGACCACCGAGCAGGCCGGCGACCAGTTCGGCATCGATCCCACTGTGACCATCGGTACCGGTCCCTTCACCTTCGCCGACTGGGAGTTCAACTCCGAGCTGGTGCTGTCTGCCAACAAGGATTACTGGGACGGCGCTCCCGCCTGCGAGGGCCTGGTTCTGAAGGTCATCCCCGACGAGGCCACCGCCCGTATGATGTTTGAGAACGGCGAGCTGGATATCCTGGACATGGATAACAACTCCTCTCAGCTGGAGTATTTCCTGAACAACGACGCTTATAAGGATCAGATTGTGTCCGGCGCCCGCGTGGGTATCTACTATATTTGCCTCAACGAGAACTTCACTGAGCTCAGCGACGCCCGGGTCCGCAAGGCCCTCCAGTATTCCATTGACCGCCAGGCGATCCTGGATTCCCTGTACGCCGGTCAGGGCCAGCTGGAGAACGGCATCTTCCCCCACGGCCTCATCGGCTACAACGCTGATCTGGCTGAGATCCCCTACGATGTAGACCAGGCCAAGGAGCTGCTGGCTGAGGCTGGCTATCCCGACGGCTTTGAGATGGAGCTGTGCTATTCCTCTGACGCCGGCCAGACCACCAAGGATATGCTGGAGATCATCTCCGCCTACTGGGCTGAGATCGGCGTGACCGCCAAGGTCACCGAGGTAGACGAGGGCAGCTTCTACGATATGCGCGCTGCCGGTGAGATCGAGTCCTACACCTCCAACTGGTCCGCTGACTTCAACGATCCCGACAACTTTGTCTACTCCTTCTTCGGCAACGAGGACAACATTGCCCGCCGCGGCTTCGGCTACTCCAACAGCGAGGCCATCGCCCGTGTGGCCGCAGCCCGTGCCATCGTAGATGAGGACGAGCGCATCGCCGAGTATCAGGATCTGGAGAAGCTCATCATTCAGGAGGACGCCGCCTGGGTGCCCCTGTTCAGCAAGGAGCATCTGTTCGTGGTGAACCCTGCGGTTTCCGGCTTCAAGGTGTCCTGGAACGGCTGGAGCGGCAACTACTACCGCAACGTCAGCGTCAGCCGCTGAGCACACAATATAATCATGTGATTTGTCTGTGGAAGGGCGTCCTATGACGCCCTTCCCACAGGTTTTATTGAGAGAATGGCAAGTTGTTACAATTCCACCTGACGGGATGTTCAGACCGCTCTGCGATAGGGGAGAGCGGCGTGATGATCCCGGCAACAGAAAGGATGAATACCCTGTGGTCAAAAAAATAGTCAACCGCGTGCTGGTTTCGATCCCGGTGCTCATTGGCGTGATCTTTCTGATCTTCCTGATGCTCAACGTGGTGCCCGGCAACCCCATTGCGGTGATGATGAAGGAGCATGCCAAAACCGAGGTCATCGAGCGTATGACCGAGTATTACGGCCTGAACGATCCTGTTTTGGTGCAGTTCGGACGGTATCTGGTCAACGTGCTCCACGGAGATTTCGGCATATCCTATAAGCTCAACCGCTCTGTGACGACCCTGATCCTTCAGGCGTTTCCCTATACCCTCAAGCTGTCTCTGATCGCGGCCCTGGTGGCCTGGCTCATCGGCATTCCAGCGGGCATCATCTCCGCTGTAAAGAAGAATTCCTTTGTTGACCATCTGTTCATGGGCGTGTCACTCATGGGCGTGTCCATGCCGGTGTTCTGGGCGGCACTGCTGTTCCAGTACATATTTGCCTATAAGCTGGGCTGGTTCCCGGTGTCCGGCACCAGCGGATGGACCAGCTATGTGTTGCCGTCCATCGTTTTGGGCTGGAGCTCCGCGGGCACCATCGCCCGGCTGACCCGCTCGAACCTTCTGGAGACCCTGGAGGACGACTACATCCGTACCGCCTGGGCCAAGGGTCTGACCCACGGAGGCGTGATCGTGAAGCATGCCTTTAAGAATGCGCTGCTGCCGGTCATCACCATGATGGCCATTCAGGTGGCGTCTCTGCTGTCCGGCGCGGTCATCACTGAGTCTGTCTTTGCGATCCCCGGCGTGGGCCGTCTGGCCGTGGACGCCATTTCCAGCCGCGATATGCCTCTGCTCCAGGGCACCGTAGTATTTACTACTATTTTGATTATTATCGGCAATCTGGTGGCGGATATTCTCTATTCCGTCATCGACCCGAGAATCCGCACCGACCACTGAGAGGAGGGAGCCATACTTGCGTAAATCTGATCGTTATGCAGCGAAAAAAGTCGCTGAGAGCCAGAAAACCGATACAAATGCCCAGATGGACGAGGATATCGCCGCACAGCTGGGGGAGGACGACACTGCCTGGGATAAGGTAAAGCGTCTGTGTAAGGAGAACAAGCTGGCGGCCTTCTCCGCCCTGGTGATCCTGCTGATCGTTCTAGCCGCTGTCTTTGCCCCCCTTGTGGCCCCCTATGATCCCACCAAGCAGGATCTGGCCCACCGACTGGAGGGCATGAGCGCCCAGCATATCTTCGGCACCGACCAGTTGGGCCGTGACGTGCTGAGCCGTATGATCTACGGCGCGCGGATCTCCCTATGCATCGGCATTTTCCCCACCATGATCTCCATGCTCCTGGGCACGGTGCTGGGCCTTATGTCCGGATACCTGGGCAAGACCGTGGACTTTATCATCATGCGCCTGGCGGATATCGTCATGGCGTTCCCGTCTCTGCTGCTGGCTATGGTGGTCATGTATACCCTGGGCAGCGGCATCGTGAACATCTTTCTGGCCCTGACCATTGTGTCCTGGGCGGGAACGGCCCGTGTGGTCCGCTCTCAGACCCTGTCTCTCCGGGAGATGGAGTACGTCCAGGCCGCCCGGAGCATGGGCGTCAGCAGCTTTAAGACCATGTTCCGGCATATCCTGCCCAACTGTCTTCCTTCTCTGATCGTGCTGTTCACGCTGAACATTCCTGGCTCCATCCTCTCTGAGTCCAGCCTCAGTTATCTGGGTATTGGCGCCCAGTCTCCCGCCACCAGCTGGGGACTGATGGTGTCTGAGGGCAAGGATTATCTGTTTACCAACCCTGTGGTGGCCATTGCCCCCGGCGTTGCCATTCTGGTATTGGCTCTGGCCTTTAACTTCCTGGGCGACGGCGTGCGCGACGTGCTGGATCCCTATGGGAAGCAGCAGTAAGGAGGTGGAAGCATGGAATATACACTTCAAATTCAGCATCTAAAGACCCAGTTCCAGACCTCCAAGGGCATCTCACCCGTGGTGGACGATGTTTCCATCGACATTCCCAAGGGCAAGATCGTGGGCCTGGTGGGCGAGAGCGGCTGCGGCAAGAGTATGACCGCCATGAGTGTCATGCAGCTGGTGAAAAAGCCCGGCAAGATCGTGGACGGCAAAGTGATGCTCCTGGGCCGGAATCTGCTGGAGGCCAGCGAAAAGGAAATGCGGAACGTCCGGGGCAACGAGATCTCGATGATCTTCCAGGAGCCTATGACATCCCTGAACCCAGTCTATACCGTGGGCAAGCAGGTGCGGGAGGCCATCTTACTGCATCAGAACCTCAGCAAGGAGGAGGCCAAAAACAAGGTCATCGACATCTTCCGGAAAATCGGCATCCCGGAGCCCGAGAAGCGCTACAACGCCTATCCCCATCAGCTCTCCGGCGGCCTCCGGCAGAGAGTGATGATCGGCATGGCCATGGTCTGTGAGCCTGAGCTGCTGATCGCCGATGAGCCAACCACGGCCCTGGACGTGACCATTGAGGCCCAGATCCTGAAGCTCATGAAGAAGCTCCGGGACGACAACGGCACTTCTATTTTGATGATTACCCACAACATGGGCGTGGTCGCCCAGATGTGCGATATCGTATATGTTATGTACGCCGGAAAGGTCATGGAGCAGGCAGAGACCTTTGAGCTCTTCCGCAACACCTGCCATCCCTATACCGAGGGTCTGCTGAAGTCCATTCCCAGAATGGACAATCAGGTGGATCGGCTTTACAGCATTCGCGGTGTGGTGCCGAACCTTCTGCATCTGCCCAAGGGATGCAGCTTCTGTACCCGGTGTGACTACGCCACCGAGCGCTGCCGTCAGGAGCGTCCGGAGCTTTACCCGGTGGGGGACGGCCATATGGTTCGGTGCTTCCGCTGCGAGAAGGGAGGGGACGGCCATGGAGACGAATAAGGTTTTGGTGGACGTTCACGACCTGGTCAAGGAGTTCCCGGTTTCCGGCTCCGGCAAGGGTGTGGTCCATGCGGTGTCCGGCGTGTCCTTCCAGATCTATGAGGGCGAGACCCTGGCTCTGGTGGGCGAGAGCGGCTGCGGCAAGAGTACCCTGGGCCGCCTGCTGCTGCGGCTGCTGGAACCCACGGACGGCGAGGTGATCTTCGACGGTACCAACGTGGGACAGCTCAAGGGCAAGGCCCTCCGGGATTTCCGGAAGGAGATGCAGATCATCTTCCAGGATCCCTACGCTTCCCTGAACCCCAGAATGAACGTGGAGCGCATCATCTCCGAGCCTCTCATTACGCATAAGGTCTGCGCCAATAAGATGGAGACCCGGCATCGGGTGGTGGAGCTCATGCAGGAGGTGGGCATCCCTGTGGAATTCCTGCGGCGGTATCCCCACCAGTTCTCCGGCGGTCAGCGCCAGAGAATCGGCATTGCGCGGGCCCTGGCGCTGCGGCCCAGGCTCATCGTCTGCGACGAGCCCGTATCCGCTCTGGATGTGTCCATTCAGTCCCAGGTGATTAACCTGCTGGAGGACCTGCAGGAGCAGTATCATCTCACCTATCTCTTTATCTCCCACGACCTCAGCGTCGTCCGGCATATCTCTGACCGGGTGGCGGTGATGTTCCTGGGCTGCATCTGTGAGATCGGCTCCACCAAGGAGATCTATGAGAGCCCCATGCACCCCTATACAAAGTTCCTGCTGGATTCCGTGCCTCAGCCGGATCCCACCCAGCGGGACGATGATCGGGAGCTGCTGACCGGAGAGATCCCCAGCCCCGTGAACCCGCCCTCTGGCTGCCGGTTCCGGACCCGCTGCCCCTATGCCACGGATCGCTGTGCCCAGGAGGCGCCGGAGATGAAGACCTACGGTGACCGCCAGGTGGCCTGCCATTATCCGCTGAATATCAACGCATAAAATTTGCCCGCCGCAGAGACTGCGGCGGGCTTTTGAACAGAATGGAGGAATGAGATGAGCGAGATCACCCTGCGGATGGCCGGTCTCAGCGATGTGCCGGCGATCATGGACATCATGGATCGGGCCCACAGCGCCATGGCGGATCCCACGGCCTATATCACCGATCCACCGGAGTATGTCTCCCACTATGTACAGCGGGACGGCTTTGTGCTGCTGGCGGTGGAACAGGATACGCCCGTGGGCTTCTTTATGGCGGCGGCCCCGGGACTGCGGGAAAATAATCTGGGCCGCTATCTGGGCTTTTCTCCGGAGGAACTGCAAAAGACCATTATGATGGACTCCGCGGCGGTGCTGCCGGAGTACCAGGGCCGGGGCATCATGGGCATGATGTTCCGACGGGCAGTGGAGCTTGCGGCGGAGCGATACCCGTATCTGGTGGGCACCGTGGCTCCGGACAACTATGCCAGCCTCAAAAACTTTGCGCGAAACGGCTTTACCCGGCGCAGAACCATCACAAAGCCCGGAGGACAGGTCCGTCTGCTGATGGGCAGAGGAACTCTTCCAGCGCGTACACCGTCAGATCCTGATAACCGGTGACCGTGTGGGCCGCAGCCAGGGAGTTTAGTACCGCCTCCTCGGTGGCCTCTGCGGCGGCCCGAAAGGGTACGTCCAGCAGATCCTCACGGACAATGGATAACGGCAGCAGGGCAGTGGCTTCCATGGGGATCCGATTTGCGGTGGTGAAGCCAATCATCACCTCGCCGCTTCCATGACCCAGGTAGGAGCCGGTTCGGGCCAGTCCCACGCCGCAGCGGCGGATGATCCGCCACAGCTGACGGGAGGAGACTGGAAGATCCGTAGCCAGGATCGTCATAATGGATCCCGCGTCCACGGCGGTTCGCTGGGCCTTTTTCCGCTCCAGCAGCGGCAGGAGCTCCCGGCCAATGGGGCGGCCGCAGACGGTGAGATCCTCGGTGGAGCCATAATTGGACTGCACCAGAACGCCCAGGGTGTAGGTCTTATC
This sequence comes from uncultured Oscillospiraceae bacterium, assembly GCA_934546685.1. Taxonomy (GTDB): domain Bacteria; phylum Bacillota; class Clostridia; order Oscillospirales; family Oscillospiraceae; genus HGM13006. The sequence goes on along the minus strand of CAKTEB010000007.1, from coordinate 30,770 downwards.
CTCCAGCGTAAAGGTGCGGGAGGCGGTACCGATGCCGCCCTTGAGGCCAAAGCAGATGGTTCCGGCTCCGGCACCCACCGCACCCTGGGCTGCATCCTGGGAAGCCGCGGCAATGGCGGCGTACACCTGCTCCTTTCCGATGGGGCGCAGAGCGATTTCACTGAGCCGCCCGTCGTTGCATTCGCCCACCACCGGATTGACGGAGCGCAGGGAGATCCCGTCCCGGCGGCAGCGCTCCAAGGTATAGCTTACCAGCGCGTCAGCCGCCAGACCTACATTTAAGGTATTCGTCAGGGCGATGGGCGTTTCCAGCGTCCCCAGCTCTTGGAGCTGCATGAGGCCGCAGGTTTTGCCGAAGCCGTTGTGGACATAGCAGGCGGCGGTGAGCTTGCCTGCAAAGACATTGTCCTGGGCCGGGAGCACTACAGTGACGCCGGTATGCAGGGTTCCCTGGTGGATGGTATGGTGGCCAACGGTGACGCCGGAGACATCGGTGATGCTGTTCCTGGGGCCGGCGGGCATGGTGCCTGGAATGACGCCGTAATCACGGATCAGCATCAGTGCACCGTCTCCTGACCGGCAACCACCTTGAGGAAATACTCAAAGACCGGCAATCCGTCCACCGCATCCTCCCGGCGGTGCCCCAGACACATGCGCTCCGGGTGCCACTGGAGCCCGATGATGGGCCGTGTTTCATGGATCATGGCCTCCAGCACCCCGTCCGGGGCCCACTGGATGGCATGGAAGCCCTTGGCCGGATCAATGACGGCCTGATGATGGGCGCTGTTGATGGGGAACTCTGTGCCGTAGAGCTCCGAGAGGAAGCAGCCCGGGAGGCAATGGCTGTCGTGGGCTTGGTCGTGCTGGATCCACTGGTGTACCTCAAATTCTGGAATGTGCTGGCAGATCTTGCCCCCAAAGGCCACGTTTAAGAGCTGATGGCCCTTGCAGACCCCCAGCACCGGTTTATCTGCGGCCAGAAAGATCTTCAGGATCTCCAGCTGGCGGCGATCCCGTTCCGGCTCGATCTTGCCGCTGCCGTTGTTCTTCTCTCCAAACAGGATCGGATCGATATCCGCGCCGCCGGGGAGCACCAGCGCGTCATAGGCGGAAAAATTCGTCTCCTCCAGCACGTCCTTGGCCGCGTGGCCCAGGGCATGGAAGGCGTTTACAAAGTTTTCGGCCCCCTGGGGGGTGCCGGCGATGGCAATTTTGTACATGTTATGCGCCTGCTTTCTTTGCTGCCGGAAGCAGCGGATGGGGCGGACAAAACTGTCCAGCTTATATTAGCTTCATTATATCGGAAAGCGCGCCTGGATTCAATAGAAGATCCGGCGCGTGCCCACAAAAATTGCGCGGATACTTTACCGGAATTCATGGTATCTGGCGCTTGATTTTTTACATGGAATTTCGTAAACTAAAGGGTGAATTGAATCGGAAAAGAGGTATGCTTTTATGAAAGTGATCGATATGCACTGCGATACCGTGGGAGAGCTATGGAAGGCGGAAAAGGCCGGAAAGCCCATGTCCCTGCGGAAGAATGACCTACACATAGATCTTATGAAAATGCAGCAGGGAGACTATCTGCTCCAGAACTTCGCCATGTTCGTATTTTTAGGCCGGGAGAAGGATCCACTGGTGAATGTCCTGGAGATGATCGACGTCTACCGCCGGGCCATGGCGGAGAATGCCGACATCATCGGCCCTGTGCTCCGGTACGAGGACATTGAGAGGAACAGCAAGGCCGGGAAGATGTCCGGCATGCTGACCATCGAGGAGGGCGCTGTGCTCAAGGGCAATCCCTATGTGGTGCGGAGCCTCTATGAGCTGGGGGTCCGGATGCTGACCCTGACCTGGAACTTTGAAAATGAGATCGGCTATCCCAACACCATCGTCAAGGAAAAGGACTACGATCCGAGCCGATTCTACGGTCTCAAGCCCGAGGGCATCGAGATCGTCCGGGAGATGAACCGGGTGGGCATGATTGTGGATGTAAGCCATCTGAACGACGACGGCTTCTGGGATGTGGTGAAATACTGCGACGGCCCCTTTGTGGCCTCCCATTCCAATGCCCGGGCGGTGTGCAATCATACTCGGAATATGACCGACGACATGATCCGTGCTCTGGCAGATAAGGGCGGCGTCATGGGCCTGAACTTCTGCGGCGATTTTCTGAACCCGGGCGGCAAGAGCCGGGTGGAGGACATGGTGCGCCACGCGAAGCACATTGTGAGTGTGGGCGGCATCGGCGTTCTGGGCCTTGGCACCGATTATGACGGCATCGACGGCGACCTGGAGCTGGATCACTGCGACAAGATGCAGACCCTGGCCCAGGCACTGGATCAGGCGGGCTTCTCCAGCTCCGACATCGAGGCCATTTTCCACGGCAACGTACTTCGGGTATACAAGGAGGTGCTGAAATGACGGATCCCAGACTGACCCTGGAGGAGCGCATTGAAGCGGAACTCAAGAGCTATGACGGCACCATGGGCCTCTACATCGACGACCTGAGAGGCAACGTCATCACCCGGTTCCCGGATGAGCCCTTTGAGACAGCCAGCACCATCAAGGTCTATATCCTGGCGGCGCTGTTTGACGCCATCGAGCAGGGGAGAGCAAGCCTCAAGGATATGCTCACCTGCGAGGAGCGCTTTTGGATCGACGGCAGCGGCATTTTGGGCTCTCTGGAGGTAGGCACTACGCTGTCCGTGAAGAACGTTGCCACGCTGATGATCATTGTCAGCGACAACATCGCCACCAATATGCTCATCGACTACCTGGGCATCGACGAGATCAATGCCTGCATCCAGAAGCTGGGGTGCAGGGACACGAAGCTCCACAACGTGCTGGACTTTGCGAAGTATCACCAGCTGGGCACCACCACGCCCCGGGACTACGCCTCCATGTTCATCCGTATCCAGAACCGCACGCTGGTGAGCCCGGAGGCCTCGGAGCAGATGTGGCAGATCCTGTCCCAGCAGCACTATAACTCCATGATCGTCAAGTCTCTGCCCCAATTCTATGTGGATCCGGACAACTATGACGAGCAGCTGTTCTGGTTCGCCTCCAAATCCGGCAGCATGAACGCCTGCCGCAACGACGGCGGCATCATCACCACGCCCTACGGCAGCTATGTGATCGTAATGCTCAACAAGGACTTCTCGGACAAGCAGTATTATCCGGAGCATCCCGCCACGGTGTTTGGCTCTCGGGTCAGCCGCCTGGTATTCGATCAGTATTTGACCCTTGAGGGGCGGCTGAAATAAGTCCATCTTGGCAGATTGCACAAAAGGGGTTGCCAGAAAGCGCCTCTGTATGCTATACTATCTACTATATGTGCCAAGATGGAGGGCAGACATGGAAGAGAAAAAAGAGAAGCAGGAGCTCCCAACTCTGGAGATCAAGCCTAGCGAGGAGTATCGTCCCCGGCCCATGTGGCAGCGGGTGGCGGCCTGGATCCTCATTGTATTGATCGTGGCGGCCACGGGGATCTTCGCCCTGTGGGGCAAGATCGTATGATCGAATATGACCTGATCCGCTCTGACCGAAGGACGATCTCCCTGCAGATCACCCCGGAGGGAAGGGTGCTGGTCAGGGCGCCAAAGCGCTGCGCCAAGGGCTTTATCGACCGCTTTGTGCTGGAGAAGGAGAATTGGATCCATGTCCATCAGAAAAAGGTTTTGGCGGCCCTGGAGGATCGGGAGGAATTCCGACTGAAGGACGGCGGCAGCCTTATGTTCTGCGGAGAGCCCTACCGGGTGATCCTGACGCGGGAGCGGCGGCTGAGCCTGGATCTTCAAAACAAGACCCTGACCCTGCAGGATCAGCCCATCTCCCAGCTCACCCCTGGGGTGCGGCGGATGTATCAGCGCGGGGGCCTTCCCTGGATCGAACAGCGCCTTAAGTACTGGGCGGAGATCATGCGCATCACCTATGGGAAGGTGAACATCTCCACGGCGGTGCGCCGCTGGGGCAGCTGCTCGGTAAACGGCGATATCCATATCAGCTGGCTCCTGCTGTTTGCTCCCCCAAAAGCCATCGACTATGTACTGATCCACGAGCTCTGCCACCGGGTGGAGTTCAACCATAGTCCGGCCTTCTGGGCCCTGGTCGCCCGATATATGCCGGACTACCAGGAGCAGAAGCAGGTGCTCCGCAGTCTTCACAGCCAGCTTTTTTCCCAGGGCTGGAGTACGAAATAAAAGAAAGGATGACAAATCCTTGAACGAATATTTGGAATTGGTGACGACCTTTTTTAAGATCGGCATTATGACCTTCGGCGGCGGCTACGCCATGCTCCCCATGATCCAGCGGGAGGTGGTGGAAAAGCGCGGCTGGGCTACCGAGGAGGAGATCCTCAACTATTACGCCATCGGGCAGTGTACCCCCGGCGTCATCGCGGTAAACACCGCCACCTTCATCGGCGACAGCCGAAAGGGCGTTTTGGGCGGCTTTTTGGCCACCCTGGGCGTGGTACTGCCCAGTCTGATCATTATTTCGATCATCGCGGCGGTGCTCAACAACTTTGCGGATATCGAAGTGGTGCAGCATGCCCTGGCGGGCATCCGGGTGGCCGTGGTGGTGCTGGTGGGCTTTTCCGTGTGGAAGCTCATGAAGTCCGGCGTCAAGGGGGCCTTTGGCTGGATCGTGTTTGTGCTGACATTCCTGGTGTCGGCCATCTTCAGCCTGTCTCCGGTGATCGTGGTGGTGGCCGCGGCTGCCGCTGGGCTCCTGGCGGGCTATATTGCCCAGCGCAGAGGAGGAGAACAGTAATGGATCTTCTTCTCATGTGCCTGGAGTTCTTCAAAACAGGACTCCTCAGCGTAGGCGGCGGCCTGGCGACCCTGCCCTTCCTCTACTCCATGGCGGATCGGTACCCCTGGTTTGACCGGGCGCAGCTGTCGGATATGATCGCGGTGTCCGAATCCACTCCGGGCCCCATGGGCGTAAATATGGCAACCTACGCGGGCTTTACCACCCATGGAATCGTAGGCGCCTTGCTTGCGACCCTTTTCCTGGTGCTGCCCAGCATCATCGTGATCCTGTTGGTGGCCCGGTTTTTGCACCGGTTCCAGTCCAGCAAGGCGGTGCAGCGGGTGCTGAGCGGTCTGCGCCCCGCCTCTGTGGGCCTGATCGCGGCGGCTGGCTTCGGCATTTTGAAGATCGCCCTGGATTTCAGTTCCAGCCTGGAGCTTGCCTGCATTGTCAGCTGGAAGGCGCTGGCGGTGATGGTGGTTATCGGCCTGCTCTATAAATTCAAGTCCAAATGGCACCCCATTATTTTCATCGCACTGGGGGCCGTGGCTGGGATCGCCCTGGGCCTATGAAAAAGATCCTGGGCATCGATCCCGGCTTTGCCACCATCGGCTTTGGCCTCATTGCCTCAGACCGGGGCAGCGTGCAGATGCTCCGCTATGGGGCGGTGACGACCCCGGCGGGGATGGGATTCCCCCAGCGGCTGAAGCTCATCTACGACGACATGACGGAGCTCCTCCAAATGCTAAAGCCCGACGTGGTATCCATCGAGGAGCTGTTTTTCAACACGAATATCACAACAGGCATTCAGGTGGCCCATGGACGGGGCGTGATCCTGCTTGCCTGTACCAACTGCGGGATACCAATCTTCGAGTATACCCCCCTTCAGGTGAAGCAGGCGGTGGCGGGCTATGGCCGGGCGGAGAAGCGTCAGGTCATGGACATGACCAAGCGGCTCCTGCATCTGGAGAAAATGCCCCGGCCCGACGACGCGGCGGACGGACTGGCCCTGGCCCTGTGTCATGCCAGATCCAGCACCTCGCTGCTTTCGGGCCTTCAGCGGAACTCCTAGGAGGGACAAGATGTTTTACTATCTGCGCGGCCCCGTGGCCCTGATCGATCTGGGACTGGTAGTCATCGACTGCGGCGGCGTGGGCTTTACCGTGAACACCACCACCGCCACCATCTCCAAGCTCAAGATCGGCGAGGAGGCGCGGCTCTATACCCACTGCTCCATTCGGGAGGACGCCTTCGATATCTTTGGCTTTGCCACAAAGCTGGAGCTGGACACCTTCAAGCTGCTCATCGGCATCAACGGCGTGGGCCCCAAGGCGGCCCTGGCGATTTTGTCCTCGGTGACCCCCGACGGCCTCCAGATGGCTGTGGCCACCCAGAATGAAAAGCTCCTGACGGCAGCCCCAGGCGTGGGCAAGAAGATCGCCCAGCGGATCCTGCTGGAACTCAAGGACAAGCTGGGGACGGTGACAGAGCTGGATCTCCGAAACAGTGACGCCGGTACCGTGGCCCCCATTGGCCCCGGCAGCAAGGCGGCGGAGGCCGTTCAGGCCCTCCAGGCCCTGGGCTATGACCAGGCCACCATCAACGCGGCCATGAAGGGCATTGACGCGGAGAACCTGGAGGTCCAGGACATCATCAAGCAGGCCCTGCGGGCCACCATGAAATCTAAGAACTGAGGAGGCATTCCATGAGCATTGATTTTTCTGAGGAGATGGATGCGCCTCTCATTACCACCGGACGCACGCCGATGGATGCTGGGGAGAACACCCTCCGGCCCCAGACGCTCCGGGATTACACCGGTCAGGAGAAGGCCAAGGGCAACCTGAAGGTCTACATTGAAGCGGCCCAGCGCCGGGGAGAGCCCCTGGATCATGTACTGCTCTATGGCCCCCCAGGTCTGGGCAAGACCACCCTGGCGGGCGTCATTGCCAACGAGATGGGTGTGAACCTCCGGGTGACCTCCGGCCCGGCCATTGAAAAGACCGGAGATCTGGCGGCGCTGCTCACCAACCTCTCCGAGGGGGATATCCTGTTTATCGACGAGATCCACCGGCTCAACCGGGTGGTAGAGGAGCTGTTGTATCCGGCCATGGAGGACTATGCCATCGATATCATTATCGGCAAGGGGCCTTCAGCAAACTCCATCCGCCTGGATCTGCCGAAATTCACCCTAATCGGGGCTACCACCCGGGCGGGACAGCTGTCCTCGCCTCTCCGTGACCGATTTGGCGTGAGCCTGCGGCTGGAGCTGTACCAGCCCAAGGAGCTGCAGAAGATTGTGCTCCGCAGCGCGGCGCTGATGGGTACAGAGATCGATCCTCAGGGCGCCCTGGAGATCGCCTCCCGGAGCCGGGGCACCCCGCGGCTTGCCAACCGGATGCTCCGCCGAGTGCGGGATTTCGCACTGATCTACCACGACGGCGTCATTGACCGGGAGGCGGCGGACGACGCGCTGAACCGCCTGGAGGTGGATCATCTGGGCCTGGACGAGACGGATCGGCGGATGCTTCGGTCCATCATCGTGAACTATGGCGGCGGCCCCGTGGGCCTGGAGACCCTGGCGGCCACCATCGGCGAGGAGGCTGTGACCCTGGAGGACGTGTACGAGCCCTATCTTTTGCAGATCGGCTTCCTGACCCGTACCCCCAGAGGACGCTGCGTGACCCAGCTGGCCTATGACCATCTGGGCATCGCTCACCAGACCCAGGAAACAGACAATGAACAGCTAACGATCGAATCATAAAGGAGCGAACTATCATGGGAAAGCTATTTGGAACAGACGGCATTCGTGGAATTGCCAATGAGCAGCTGGACGCCCATCTTGCCTATCGGGTAGGTCAGGCGGCGGCGCTGGTACTGGGAAAGAACCGGACGGACAAGCCGATGGTGGTCATCGGAAAGGATACCCGTATCTCCTCCGATATGCTGGAGGGGGCCATGATGGCCGGCCTCATGGCCTGCGGCGCCAACGTACATACCCTGGGCGTGATCTCGACCCCTGCCGTGGCCCTGACGACCATTATGGGCAAGGCTGCTGCCGGTGTGGTGATCTCCGCGTCCCACAATCCCTATGAGTATAACGGCATCAAGTTCTTCGGCCCTGACGGCGCAAAGCTCCCGGATGAGCTGGAGAACGCCATTGAGGAGCTGGTGCTGTCCAAGGAGGAGCTGCCGGTCAAGAAGGGCGGCGACATCGGCGTGACCTATGATGACCGCCACTCCCTGGATCTCTATATCCGTTATCTCACCGCCACGGTGAAGGGCGAGCCCCACGACCTCCGGGTGCTGGTGGACTGCGCCAACGGCTCCGCCTCCGTCACCGCCCAGCGGTTGCTGAACCGGTATGACATGGACGTAAACTACATTAACGACAAGCCCAACGGCGTGAATATCAACGCAGGCTGCGGCTCCACCCATCTGGAGGCTCTGGGCCGGAAGGTCCGGGAGGGCTGCTACGATGTGGGCATCGCCTTTGACGGCGACGCGGATCGCTGCCTTGCCGTAGATGAGCAGGGCAATGAGATCGACGGCGACAAGATCATGGCGCTGATCGCCCGGGCCATGCAGGAGTCCGGAGATCTGCGGAACGGCGGCTTTGTGGCCACAGTCATGAGCAACATCGGCCTCCACAACTACGCCAAGGAGCACGGCTATAAGGTGCTCTGCGCGGATGTGGGCGACAAGAACGTCAAGGAGCTGATGGTGAAGGAGGACATGGTGCTGGGCGGCGAGCAGTCCGGCCATATCATCTTCCGGGATCATATGCCCACCGGCGACGGTCAGCTGACCGCTCTGCACTTCCTGAGCATCGTCAGCAAGTACGGCACTCCCGTGAGCTCTCTGGTGGGAGAGATCAAGAAGTATCCTCAGGTGCTCATCAATGTACCCGGCCCCTACAGCGTCCAAGACAAGGCGGCCCTCATCGCCTCCGACGCTGTCCAGAAGGCCGTGGCTCAGGAGACGGAGCAGCTGGGCGATTCTGGCCGGATCCTGGTCCGTCCATCCGGCACGGAGGCTCTGCTGCGGGTCATGGTGGAGGCTTCCCAGGAGGATACCGCGCGTCAGGTGGCGGAGCGTCTGGCCAAGGTCATTGAAAACGCACAAAAATAACGGATGAAATAAAATAAATTTTAGAAACTATTGACATTATCCCTACTTGTGGTATAATAGCATCTAGTGTTATACAGAATTTTTTCTGTATGCTTCAGAGCCAATCCCATTTATTCCGTATTGCCAAGCCCTACTCTTTTGATTTGCTTTGCGATCTCTAGATCAGCTTGCTGTTAGGAATCCAGCGATGCTGGACGGTGTTCGGTATTCTGATGCCGAGTCAGGCGAGTACGGCCAAGGGCCGCTTGCATATACAATCCCTTGCAGTTCCAGGTTATTCTCTGGTCGCAAAGGGCAAATCTATCTGTTCAAAGAGAGGGAAATACTATGTACGAAGACAAGATTTTGGTCTGCAAAGAGTGCGGCGCAGAGTTCACCTTTACTGCCGGTGAGCAGGAGTTCTATGCTGAGAGAGGCTTCCAGAACGAGCCCCAGCGCTGCAAGGCCTGCCGTGATGCCCGGAAGAACGCTCAGCGTGGTCCCCGTCAGTACTACACCGCTGTGTGCGCTGCCTGCGGCGGCGAGGCTAGAGTTCCTTTTGAGCCCAAGTCTGATCGCCCCGTTTACTGCTCTGACTGCTTCGCCAAGATGAGAGAGGGCTAATTCAAAATGTATCAGCCGGCCAAATGGCCGGCTGATTTTTTCGCTGGAGGGATCATGGAAATCTATTGGACACAAACAAAGGAGCCCCAGTCCCAGACGGCCCATGGGCTGCTGGAACGGGTACTGGAGGAGCGGTACGGCATAACATCCCCGGAGCTTCTGCTGGGGGAGCAGGGGAAGCCCTATTTGCCTGAAGGGCCGGAATTCAGCATCTCCCACAGCCATGGCATTGCGGCGGTGGCGGTGGGAGCGCAGCCCTTGGGACTGGACGTGGAGGAGCTGCGGCCCTATCACGCAAGGGTGCCGGAGCGGATCATGTCTCCCAGCGAATACCGCTGGTTTCTGGGAAGGGGAGAGCTGAAGCGGGATTTTTTCACCCTTTGGACGCTGAAGGAGAGCTATTATAAGTATCTGGGCACCGGCCTCCGGGGCTTTCCCAACGATACAGAGTTCTATTTCGACGGCAGCTGGCACCTCAGGGGAAAGGAGCTGTGGTTCTACACCCGGCTCGAAAAAAAACTGCTCATGACAGTTTGCTGTCATGAGCAGGAGGAGATCAGGATCCATAGGATCTGAAGCAGAGGTTCAGGTCCACGGCGGTGGACACTCCGGGAATGGTGCCCTCGTTGGTGTACTGCCACATACCGAAGGTATAGGGATAGCTGGGGGTATCCCGGTATTCCGCCAGCCAGAATTCATAATCCTGTAGATCGGTGAGATGATAGTACGCCTGGGCCATGGCCAGGTTGAAGTATACCCCGGCCTTGTAGCCCGCGTTTTGGATCACCTCGCAGAAGGATTTTGCGCAAGCGGTGATCTCTGAGGAGCTGATGGTGGCGGTGCGGGCGGAATCATCGGTGATGGGCTCCCAGTCGTAGTAGATGGGATAGTCGATCTGTGCGTCGCCCAGCAGCCCCAGCACCGTATGGGCCTCGGCCTGGGCCTCCTCCGCGGACAGCGCCTGGGAGAAGAAGTACACGCCCACGCCAAGTCCGGCGCTTTGGGCCGCGGCCAGGTTGTCCGCAAAGGACTCGTCAATGTGGATGGAGCCGTCGCTGTAGCCCCGATAGCCCGCCCGGAGGATCACAAAATCCACAGGGCTCTGGCTCAGGGCTTCCCAGTCGATGGCCCCCTGGTGGCTGGAGAGATCGGCCCCCAGCTTTGCGGTGATGGTGTCAGACACATAGGTCTTGTAGCCCTCCGATTCCCCGAAGCACTCGGCGATCAGGCCGCTGCCGGGCAGGGAGGGCACCGTGGACACGGAGACATAGGGTTCCGCCTCCTGCGCTGTCTGGCTCGACTGATTGCGGAATTCCCGCACCAGGAGCAGCAGAACTGCCGCCAGGGCCAGCAGCAGGGAGATCAGCAGGACGCCGGTTTTCGTGAGCTTCCGGCGGCTCTTTTTTCGCTTCTTTTTTTTGCGCGCGGTGGTCTGTGCCATGGGGCCCTCCTTCCTGGATGCCAGATCCCGACAAATTATACGTTCTGAAATGCAAGTATAGCACAGATTCGCTGTTTCTCCAATGAAAAAATGGATTGTTCATAAATTTTTCATTGTTTAGCGGGAGAAAATGGTGTAGAATAAAAGCCACTATGAATTAGAGAAAGGAGTCCTGCCCAATGGCCCAGACGTCCGGCAGAGGCAGGCCAGGGAACAGCTCCCGCCGCCAGCCCAATACGCCCATCGGTCAAAACGGAGGCTCTGCCAATTATAATCCAAACGGACAGCAAAGCTACTACGCGCAGGGGCAGCCCGGCCAGGCTCCCCGGCGGCAGGGCCTGACCCCGGCCCAGAAAAAGGCCCGGCAGCGACGGAAGCGGGAGATCCTGCGGCGGAGACGGCGGCACAGAAGACTGATCTTCGCGATCCTTCTGCTGCTGGTGATCGGGGTAGCCTTCTTCCTGATCCGCTTCTTCAACGGCTCCGCCAACACCCCCACGGACGCGGGGCTGGACGAGGTGGATACGGCGGCAGACGAGGATGAGGAGGAGAAGAACTACACCGGCCCGGCCACAGCCACCATCGCCTTTGTGGGAGATATCTCCACCTCCGCGGATCAGGTGGCGGCTGTGACGAGGGGCGACGGTACCTATGATTTTACCACGCCCTTTGCGGATATCGAGTCCTATATATCCGACGCGGACTATGCCGTAGGCGATTTTGAGACCACCATGGTGGACGGCGTCCAGTACGGCGGCGAGCCCTACTATAATTCTCCCATCCAGCTGGCGGGCAGCCTGCGGGAGATCGGTTTCCGGCTTATGTCCACTGCCAACACCTATATGCTGAACAACGGTATCGACGGCCTGACCTCCACCAAGAAGTATCTGGAGGAGGCCAAGCTCAAGAGCGTCGGCACCTATACCAGCCAGCAGGAGCGTGATACCAACGGCGGTGCGTATATCCGCACGATCCACAAGATCAAGTTCGCGTTCCTGTCCTACACCAAGGGCACGGATTCCGTGATGATGCCCAAGGGCTGCGAATATGCCCTCAACACCCTCTATACGGACTATTCCGACTACTGGACCACCCTGCGGGAAAACCAGATCCGCCAGGATGTCCAGGCGGCCAAGGCTGCGGGAGCTGACGTGATCGTGGCCCTGGTACACTGGGGCAGCGAATACGGGCGCTCCATCAGCGAGCCCCAGAAGGCCGCAGCGACGCTGCTGATGAACAGCGGCGTGGATGTGATCATCGGCACCCACTCCCATCTGGTGGGCGAGATGGGCTTCGAGAAGGTCACCCAGGCCGACGGTACCAGTCGGGAGTGCTTTGTGGCTTACAGCCTTGGCGATTTCTACACGGATCCCACCAATACGGATTCCCAGGCCTCGGTGATCCTGAACCTGACCTTTACCAAGAAGGACAGCGGCAGAGTGGCCATCGATGCCAGCTATGTGCCCATCTATCAGAACATCACGGAAACGGACGGGAAGAAGTCCTTCCGGCTTCTGGATGTGTACAAAAATCTGGCAGAGCTCCAGGATCAGGAGGAGCTTTCCTCCACCCAGGCCACCCTCTATAATGAGCTGCTGGATGTGATCTCTACCCTTCACACCTATGCGGGGGAGGATTTGGACGCTGGGCCCAGCGATACCAATAAGCGCCTGGTGGAGCAGGCCATTGAGGCCGGCGCCTTCTCTAAGCTGGACATCAAGGAGCTCCAGAAGAAGGAGGCTGAGGAGGCGGCCAAGGCCGAGCAGGAAGCCAAGGAAAACGAGGCGGAAACCAGCCCGGATACCACCCAGGAGGGCGAGACCCAGACGGCGGAGGTCAGCCCCGCGGCATAATACTAAGTACGAAAAGATCCCCGGCAGCGCCTGCTGCCGGGGATCTTGCACGTTTGGTGCTGAATTTTACTTTTTCGGCTTGAAGCTGTCCTTGAGGCTCACGGAGCGGTTAAAGATCAGATGCTCTGGGGTGGAATCCTTGTCTGCGCAGAAGTAGCCCAGCCGCATGAACTGGAAGTGATCCCCGGGCTTTGCGGAGGCCAGGGAGGTCTCTACCTTAGCGCCCTCTACCACGGTCAGGGAATTGGGGTTCAGGCAGTCCAGGAAGTTCTTGCCGGGCGCGTCGGGCTCCGGATCGGAGAACAGATTGTCGTAGAGGCGAACCTCCGCGTCAATGGCGGTGGCGGCGTCCACCCAGTGGATGGTAGCGCCCTTGACCTTCCGGCCGTCAGCGGGATCTCCGCCCCGGCTGTTGGGATCATAGGTGCAGAGGATCTCGGTGATATTGCCGTTTTCATCCTTCTTGCAGCCGGTGCAGCGGATGAGATACGCGCCCTTCAGGCGGCACTCGGGTCCGTCGGGATACAGGCGCTTGTATTTTGGCACGGGAGTCTCCAGAAAATCGTCGGCCTCCACATAGACCTTTCCGGAGAAGGACACCATGCGGGTGCCGTCCTCGGGATGGCCGGGATTGTTTTCGATTTCAAAGGTCTCAGTTTTGCCTTCGGGATAGTTGGTGATGGTCAGGGGTACCGGATGGGTCACGGCCATAACGCGCTGGGCGGTCTCGTTGAGGTCCTCCCGGAGGCAGTGCTCCAGGAAGGAGTAATCCACCACGGAGTAGACCTTGGAGACGCCGATGCGGTCTGTGAAGTTCCGAATGGACTTGGGGGTATAGCCCCGGCGGCGGAGCCCGCAGAGGGTGGGCATCCGGGGATCGTCCCAGCCGGAGACCCGGTGCTCCTCCACCAGCTGGCGGAGCTTCCGCTTGGACATGACTGTATAGTTGATGTTCAGCCGGGCAAACTCGATCTGACGGGGATGGCTGGGCACCGGCACATGCTCCACTACCCAGTTGTACAGGGGCCGGTGATCCTCATATTCCAGGGAGCACAGGGAGTGGGTAATGCCCTCCAATGCGTCCTGAATGGGGTGGGCGAAGTCGTACATGGGGAAGATGCACCATTTGGTGCCCTGACGGTGGTGCTCCACAAAGCGGATCCGGTAGAGCACAGGATCCCGCATATTGAAGTTGCCGGAGGCCAGGTCGATCTTGGCACGGAGGGTGTATTTGCCCTCGGGGAACTCACCGGCCCGCATTCTGCGGAACAGATCTAGGCTTTCCTCCATGGGCCGATCCCGGTAGGGGGAGACAGCGGGGTGATGGAGATCGCCGCGATATTCCTTGAACTGCTCCGGGGTCAGCTCACAGACGTAGGCCAGGCCCCGCTTGATGAGATCCTCGGCGAACTGATAGGTCTGCTCGAAGTAATCCGAGCCATAGAAGAACCGGTCGTCCCAGTCAAAGCCCAGCCAGTGGATGTCCTCCTTGATGGCGTCCACATATTCCGTGTCCTCCTTGGCGGGGTTGGTGTCGTCCATACGAAGATTGCAGATGCCGCCGAATTTCAGGGCGCTGCCGAAATCGATGCACAGAGCCTTGCAGTGGCCGATGTGCAGATAGCCGTTGGGCTCCGGCGGAAAACGGGTGTGGACCGTCATGCCCTCAAACTGTCCTCCTGGGGCAATATCTTCCTTAATGTAGTTCAGAATGAAATTTGAGGATTCTTCCAGAATTTCTTCCGCCATTTCGATCTTCCTTTCCGATGGTATTTTCATGGGCGGCAGGGAATTTGAACCCGCACCCACAGGTTTTCAGAGCATTGTTGTATTATACCCGCTTTTTGTGACTTTTGCAATCGCTTTTCCCAAGAATACCGGCGAATCACTGCCGAAAATAGGGCCCGGGAGACTTATTTTTTCTCCGTCAAACTAAATTTACAAATTTCCTCTTTCTTTCTGGGTGAAATTAGGGTAGAATAGGGGGCGGATATTGGATCGAAGGGCGCAGTGCGTCCACAGTAACATAAAGGAGAATGAATATGAGCGAACCGCAGTATAAACGTGTGCTGCTCAAAATCAGCGGCGAAGCACTGGCTGGAGATGCCCATCGGGGCCTGGATTTTGACGTGATCGGCAAGGTCTGTGACGTGGTCAAGCAGTGTGTGGAAAAGGGCGTAGAGGTGGCCATTGTGGTTGGCGGCGGCAACTTCTGGCGCGGCATGAAGGACGGCGGAGACCGGATGCAGCGGGTGCGGGCAGACCATATGGGCATGCTGGCCACCACCATCAACGCCCTGGCTGTGGCGGACTGCCTAGAGCAGCGGGACGTGGAGGTTCGGGTACAGACCGCCATTGAAATGCGCGCCATTGCTGAGCCCTACATCCGTCAGAAGGCATGTCGGCATCTGGAAAAGGGCCGGGTGGTGATCTTCGGCTGCGGTACCGGCAACCCCTATTTCTCCACCGACACCGGCGCTGCCCTCCGGGCCGCCGAGATCGACGCGGACGTGATCCTGCTGGCCAAGAACATCGACGGCGTGTACGACAGCGATCCCGCCAAGAATCCCAACGCCAAGAAGTATGACGATATCTGCTATACCGAGGTGCTGGCCCGTCAGCTCCAGGTAATGGATTCCACCGCCACCAGTCTGTGCATGGACAACAACATTCCCGTGTTTGTCTTTGCACTGAAGGAGCCTGAGAATATTCTCAAGGCCGCCATGGGTGAGAACATCGGCACCTATGTCCACGGCTAATTCATAGAAGGAGGAAGCTAAGATGAAAGTTGATATGACGCCCTACAGCAAGAAAATGGATAAGACCCTGGAGGTCCTTGCCGGTGATTTCGCCGCCGTTCGCGCGGGCCGCGCCAGCGCCTCTCTGCTGGATCGGATCACCGTAGAGTATTACGGTCAGGAGACCCCCATCAACCAGGTGGGCTCCATTACCTCTCCTGATCCCCGCACCCTGGTCATCGAGCCCTGGGACAAGTCCCTGCTGAAGCTCATCGAGAAGGCCATCCAGGTCAGCGATCTGGGCATCAACCCCCAGAACGACGGCCGTATCATCCGTCTGGTGTTCCCCCAGCTCACTGAGGAGCGCCGGAAAGAGCTCACCAAGCAGGTGAAGAAGTACGGCGAGGACAGCAAGGTGGCGATCCGCAACGTGCGCCGTGAGGCCATGGACGCCATCAAGGCCATGAAGAAGAAGAGCGAGATCACAGAGGACGAGCAGAAGACCGCTGAGAAGGATCTCCAGAAGGTCACCGACGACTACATCAAGAAGGTCGATGACATGGCTGCCAAGAAGGAAAAGGAGCTCATGGAGCTCTAAGAGCGTGATAGGGAAAGGGGAGACCCTTTCCCTATTCCGGCAGGGAAAGGATTTGTATGGCGCTTTTCAAAAAGGAACAGGAGCCGGAGCTGCTGCCCATGCCCCGGCATATCGCCATCATCATGGATGGCAATGGCCGATGGGCTACCCGGCGGCACCTGCCCCGGACTGCGGGCCATGCGGCCGGTGCGGAGACCTTCCGTAAGATCGCGCTGTATTGCCGCGAGATCGGGGTAAAGTATCTGACGGTCTACGCGTTTTCCACAGAGAACTGGAAGCGGCCCCAGGAAGAGGTGGGCAAGATCATGTCCCTGATGAAGGACTACTTGATGGAGTCCATCCGGGACATGCAGAAGAACCATGTGCGCATCTGCTTTTTCGGGGATCTCAGCGCCCTGAGCCCGGAGCTCCAGCAGCTGGCCCAGGAGGCCAGCCAGGAGTCCATGGAGTTCCATGACTCCCAGGTGAATATGTGCATCAACTACGGCAGCCGGGATGAGATCCTCCGGGCTGCCAAGACCTGGGCACAGCAGTGCAAAGAGAACGGAACGGATCCGGAGAGCCTGGACGCGGAGACCTTCTCCCATCTTCTCTACTCCGCGGACGTGCCGGATCCGGATCTCATCATCCGCCCTGGCGGCGAGATGCGGATCTCCAACTTCCTGCTTTGGCAGGCGGCCTACTCGGAGCTCTACTACACCGACGTGATGTGGCCGGATTTTGACGAGCGGGAGCTGGATCGGGCCATTGAGGTCTATCGTACCCGGAACCGCCGATATGGAGGGATTAAGTAATGAAATCTAGACTCCTTGTGGCGGCGGTGGGAATCCCGCTGCTGCTGGTGATCCTGTTTGCCTGCCCCACCATTGTAACGGCCATTGCGGTGGCGCTGCTGGCGGCCATCGGCGCGAGAGAATTTCTGAAAACCACCGGCATCTGCCCCCACGGCGGTATGCTGATCTGCAGCATGGCCGTGGCGTTCCTGGTCCCCATTTGGAGCTACTTCGGCAGCCCCATTCTGGCGGGAGCCTGGGGCGTGGTGATCCTGGGGCTGGCTCTGTTCACCCAGGCGCTTTTGGCCTATCCGAAGGTGAAGTTTGAGGGGGTGGCGGGATGCCTGTTCGCGTCCCTGGCCATTTCCATGTGCCTCAGTGCCATTGTGCGGATCCAGGTGGGGGACTTTGGGCGCCATTATGTGCTGGTGCCCATTATGATCCCCTTTATTGCCGATGCAGGGGCCTATTTTGCCGGGAAGTTCCTGGGCAAGCATAAGATGGCCCCGGTGCTGAGTCCCCATAAGACCATTGAGGGCGCCATCGGCGGCCTGGCCGCTGGGGTGCTGTCCATGGTGATCTATGGGCTGGTGATGCAGTTCGGCTTTGGTCTGCAGTATCACTATGGCTATGCGGTGGTCTACGGCCTGGTGGGCTCCGTGGTGTCCATCATCGGCGACCTGTCCTTTTCCATGGTCAAGCGGGAGACAGGCATCAAGGATTACGGCACCATTTTCCGGGCCCATGGCGGCGTCCTGGATCGTTTTGACAGCGTGATCTTCGCGGCTCCTGTGGTGGAGCTGCTGATCGCGGTGATGCCGCTGCTCACGAAGTAACAAAAGTCCGGAGCAGCGCTCCGGACTTTTTGACAAAGGAAAGGCATAAGTATGAAAATTGGTACTATATCTATTTTGGGGAGCACTGGCTCCATTGGCCGACAGACCCTGTCCGTGGCGGAGCATCTGGGCGTGGAGGTCTGCGCCCTGACCGCCAACAGCAACGTGGATCGGATGGAGGAGCAGGCCCGGAAATTCCGTCCGAAGCTCTGCGTGATGATGGACGGGGAGGCGGCGGAGCAGCTGAGACGCCGCCTTGGAGATACGGACATCACGGTTCATCAGGGCTTGGAAGGCCTCATGGAGGCCGCCACCATGCCGGAGGCGGAGACGGTCATCACTGCGGTCATGGGCATGGTGGGCCTGCGGCCTACGCTGGCGGCCATCCAGGAAAAGAAGCGCATCGGTCTTGCCAATAAGGAGACCCTGGTCTGCGCCGGGGAGCTGGTCATGGAGGCGGCGGAGAGGTATGGAGCACAGATCGTGCCCGTGGACTCGGAGCACAGCGCCATTTTCCAGTGCCTGATGGGCTGCCGGGACAGAAGTGAGATCAAGCGGCTGATCCTGACGGCCTCCGGGGGCCCGTTCTATGGGAAGACCTTTGGAGAACTGGAGACCATCAAGAAGGAGGACGCCTTCAAGCATCCCACCTGGACCATGGGGCAAAAAATCACCATCGATTCTGCTACCATGATGAACAAGGGACTGGAGGTCATCGAGGCCATGCGCCTGTATCATCTGCCCCTTTCTCAGGTGGATGTGGTGATCCACCGGGGCAGCATCGTCCACTCTCTGGTGGAGTTCTGTGACGGTGCCATCATGGCCCAGCTGGGGGTGCCGGATATGCGGATCCCCATTCAGCTGGCGCTGACCTATCCGAACCGGCTGCCCAGCCCCGCCGAGCCTCTGGATCTCTTATCCTGCGGCCCGCTGACCTTCCTGCCGCCGGATCAGGAGAATTTCCCCTGCCTGAAATACGCCAAGGAGGCGGTGACCACCGGCGGCACGGCCTGCGCGATCCTCAATGGCGCGAATGAGGCGGCAGTGGGGCTGTTCCTGAAGGATCAGATCGGCTTCAACGACATCCCCAGACGGGTGCGCCATGCCATGGACACCGTGGCGGTGAAGCAAAATCCCAATTTGGAGGATATCCTGGAGGCGGACCGGCTGGCCCGAGAGGCAGTTCTCAATTAAAATCTGATTGGAGCGTTTTATGTATCTGCTTATTGCAATTCTCATGTTCAGCTTTCTCATTTTCATTCATGAGTTCGGTCATTTTATCACGGCCAAGCTCTTCGATGTAAAGGTCAATGAGTTCTCCATCTTCATGGGGCCGCGAATTTTGCACTGGGGCAAGGGCGAGACGGACTACTCCCTACGGCTCCTGCCCATCGGCGGCTTCTGCGCCATGGAGGGGGAGGACGGCAGCAGCCAGGATCCCCGTTCCTTTACCTCAAAAGCTCCTTGGAAGCGGGCTATCATCCTGGCGGCAGGGGCGTTTATGAATTTCGTCACCGGCCTTGTGATCCTGCTTATTATCTACGGCACTGCCGGAGGCTTCCGCACCACGGAGATCACCGGCTTTGTGGACGGCTGCCCCCTGGAGGGCACCTTGCAGGTGGGCGATGTGGTGGAGAAGATCGACGGCCAGCGGGTCTATATCTTTTCGGACTTCACCATGCTCACCGAGCGGGCCGGAGAGGGGAAGACGGACCTAACCGTCCGCCGCGGCGGCGAGACTGTGGAGCTGAAGGACGTGGATCTTACAAAGCGGGAATATCAGGTGGACGGCCAGACGAAAAAGATCTATGGCATCACCTTCGGAGCAACGGAGGAAAAGACGCCCCTGACTCTGCTGAAAAATGCATGGTATACTGCCGTGGATTTTGCGAGAATGGTGAAAATGGGCCTGATCGATCTCGTCACCGGCGCGGTGGGCGTTAAGGATTTGTCTGGGCCCGTGGGAATTGTGGACGCGGTACAGGAGACTGGCTCCAGCGCTGCCTCAACTGCGGACGGCATTCTCAATGTGCTCTATTTCTGCGCGTTCATTGCCGTGAACCTGGCGGTGATGAATATGCTGCCCATTCCGGCCCTGGACGGCGGCCATATCTTCCTGCTGCTGGTGACCTGGGCTATTGAGTCTGTGACAAAACGAAAGATCGATCCCAAGTACGAGGCCTATATCCATGGGGCTGGCCTGGTGCTGCTGATGGCTCTGATGGTGGTTGTGACCTTCCAGGACATCGTGCGGATCGCAACGGGAGGCTAAAATGAAACGACAGATCAAGGTTGGAAATGTACTGGTGGGCGGCGATGCCCCGGTGAGCATCCAGTCCATGCTGAATACCAAGACCACCGATGTGGAGGGGAGCCTTGCCCAGCTCCGGGCGCTGAAGGCCGCGGGCTGCCAGATCGCCCGGCTGGCCGTACCGGATATGGAGGCGGCCAAGGGCTTTCGGGATATCGCGGCGGAATCGCCGCTTCCGCTGGTGGCGGATATCCACTTCGACTACCGACTGGCCATTGCGGCGGCGGAGGGCGGCGCGTCCAAGATCCGCATCAATCCCGGCAATATCGGCGGCAAGGATCGGGTCAAGGCCGTGGTGGATGTGTGCAAGGAAAAGCATATCCCCATCCGTATCGGCGTCAACGGCGGATCTCTGGAGAAGAACATTCTGGAGAAGTACGGCCATCCCACCGCGGAGGCCCTGGTGGAGAGTGCGCTGGGCCATGTGGCGCTGCTGGAGGAGCAGGGGTTCTATGACATCTGCATCTCCATGAAGAGCTCCTCGGTGCCCACCACCATGGCGGCCTACCGGCTCATGGATCAGAAGACCGATTATCCCCTGCACCTGGGGGTCACAGAGACCGGTACGGAGCATATGGGCGTCATCAAATCCGCTATGGGCATCGGCGGCCTTTTATGCCTGGGCATCGGAAACACCCTCCGGGTGAGCCTGACGGCGGATCCGGTTCGGGAGATCGTGGCGGCCAAGGAAATTTTGCAGGCGGCGGGCATTCGCCGGGAGGGGCCGGAATTCATCTCCTGCCCCACCTGCGGAAGAACCCAGATTGATCTGATCGGCCTGGCCAATCAGGTGGAGCAGCGGCTTCATGACCTCAAAAAGCCCATCACCGTGGCGGTCATGGGCTGTATCGTCAACGGCCCCGGAGAGGCCCGGGAGGCGGACGTGGGCATTGCCGGCGGCAAGGACTGCGGCGTGCTGTTTGCCAAGGGCAGGAAGCTCAAGACCCTGCCCTACGACCAGCTGGCTGACGCGCTGATGGAGTATATCGAAACACTGTAAGGACGAAAGAAAGGAACGTGGCAGATGGACGAGAATACCGTAAGACTGCTGGATCTGTTCCGGGCCTACAGCCCGGAGGAGGACATCAAGACCCTGCTGGACGATGTAAAGATCTTCACGGCAGAGGTGGATATGAAGACCCGCAGCGCCGTGGTCACCGTCTGCCCGGATCAGTATCTGCCCCTCAGGCAGGTCCGGAGCATCGAGCGGGGCATCTCCCGGGCCTATGGCATCCATAAATTCACCCTCAGGACCTGCTACGGAAAGGACAATCTGTCCCTGCTGGAGCCAGCGGATGTGGGCGAGTACCTCAAGGAGCTGTTCGCTCCCTGCATGTCCATCCTGGCGGGCTGCCGCTACAGTCTGGAGGGGGACACGGTGGTTTTGCAGCTGAAGGGGAACGGCAAGGATCTCCTGCGGCCACATGTGGCCCGGGCGGAGCGCTGGCTGAAGGATCAGTTCGACCAGCCTGTGAAGATCGATATTCGGGTGGGGCAGGACTTAGACGCCCAGGGCCTCTTTGAGGCCACGGAGAAGATCCGCATGTCCGCCATGGAAAAGCTGCCCCAAAAGCAGGAGGCGGCCCCTGCGGCCAAGGTCTCTGCCCAGGTGAATTCCAATCTGCTCTACGGAAAGCCCATCAAGGGCGACCCCATCTCCATGGATACCATCACCATGGACTCCGGCCGGGTGGTGGTGGAGGGCGAGATCTTCGCCATGGAGCACCGGGAGCTCACCAAGACCAAGGCATGGGTCATCAACTTTGATATGACTGACTACAAGGGCTCTGTCCGGGTCAACCGCTATATGGATCTGAAGCGGGACAAGCCCCAGGCGCTGCTGGAGGGCTTGAAGAAGGGCATGTGGGTGAAGATCTTCGGCAAGGTCAGCTTCAACCGCTTCGAGAACGATATCGTGCTGGAGCCCTACTCCATCGAGGTGGGCAAAAAGCCCCAGCGGGAGGACACCGCCGATGAGAAGCGGGTGGAGCTCCATCTCCATACGGTCATGTCCTCCATGGACGCGCTGACCCCCACGGCGGACGTGGTGAATCTGGCGGCCAAGTGGGGCCACAAGGCCATCGGCATCACCGACCACGGCGTGGCCCAGGCCTATCCCGACGCCATGAAGGCAGGAAAGGGCAAGATTAAGATCCTATACGGCTGCGAGGGCTACTTCGTCAACGATATCGATGACAAGATCGCGGTGAAGGGCACCGGCGACGCGGACTTCCACCAGGAATATGTGGTCTTCGATCTGGAGACCACGGGCCTGAGCTTTGAAAAGGACGCCATCACCGAGATCGGCGCGGCCATCTACAAGGATGGCAAGATGGAAAAGAAGTTCCA
This sequence comes from uncultured Oscillospiraceae bacterium, assembly GCA_934546685.1. GTDB lineage: Bacteria > Bacillota > Clostridia > Oscillospirales > Oscillospiraceae > HGM13006. The sequence goes on along the minus strand of CAKTEB010000007.1, from coordinate 8,385 downwards.
GACCTTCGTGGATCCACAGCGGAAGCTGCCCCAGAAGATCATTGAGCTCACGGGCATCACCGACGCCATGCTGGCGGATGCCCCAAAGCTGGAGGAGGCCATTCCGGCCTTTTTGGAGTTCTGCGGGGATCGGCCACTGGCGGCCCACAACGCGGACTTTGACGTGAGCTTCGTGAAGGCGGCGTGCCAGAAGCTGGGGATCGAATTCCGGCCCACCTATCTCGATACCCTGGTCATGGCCCAGGGCCTGATGCCCGGTCTCAACAAGTATAAGCTCAACGTGGTGGCCGACGCCCTGAGCCTCCCGGATTTTAACCACCACCGGGCGGTGGACGACGCCATGACCGTGGGCTATATGCTGGAGCGGTTCTTTCAGATGCTGGAGGAGAAGGGCATCACCCATGTGTCGGAGATCAACGCGGCCATGTCGGAGATGAAGGCAGGCAACAAGATCTCCTCCCTCCAGGCCCGGCATATTATCCTGTTCGCCAAAAACAACACGGGCCTGCGGAATCTCTATCGGCTCATCTCCTATTCTCACCTGAAATACTACAAGCGCGTGCCCCGTATCCCCAAGAGCGAGCTGGCGAAATGGCGGGAGGGCATCCTCATTGGCTCCGCCTGTGAGGCCGGCGAGCTGTTCCGGGCGGTCATCGATAACCGCAGCTGGGACGAGCTTTTGCGAATCGCCAGCTTCTACGACTACTTAGAGATCCAGCCCATCTGCAACAACCGCTTCCTCATCGCCAACGGCACTGCCGAAAACGACGAGGATCTGAGAAACTACAATCGCACCATCGTCCGACTGGGCGAGGAGCTGGGCAAACCCGTGGTGGCTACCGGCGACGTCCACTTCCTGAACCCCGAGGACGAGATCTTCCGGCATATTCTTCTGGCCACCAAGAAGTTCGACGACGCGGACAAATCCCTGCCCATCTACTTCAAATCCACCGATGAGATGCTGGAGGAGTTCTCCTATCTGGGGGAGGAGAAGTGCCGGGAGGTGGTCATCACCAACACGAATCTCATTGCGGATATGTGCGACGAGATCCGGCCAGTCCCACACAATCTGTTCCCGCCCTCTATCGAGAATTCCGCGGGCCAGCTCAAGGATCTGGTCTACGGCAAAATGCACGAGCTCTACGGAGACAATCCTCCCAGTCTCATTACCGAACGCCTGGAGACGGAGCTGTCCGCCATTCTGGGCCGTCACTACGATGTGATTTATATGTCTGCTCAGAAGCTGGTGGCCAACTCCCTGGAGCATGGCTACTTAGTTGGCTCCCGAGGCTCTGTGGGCTCCTCTCTGGTGGCCTTTATGTCCGGCATCACCGAGGTAAACTCTCTGCCCGCCCACTACCGGTGCCCCAACTGCAAGCACACGGATTTTGCTGCCGGAGAGGGCTATGGCTGCGGTGCGGATATGCCCGATGCCAAGTGCCCCATCTGCGGGGCAGACTACGCCAAGGACGGCTTCGATATCCCCTTTGAGACCTTCCTGGGCTTCGGCGGCGACAAGGTGCCGGATATCGACCTGAACTTTTCCGGTGAATACCAGTCCAAGGCCCACGCATACTGCATCGAGATGTTCGGCTCTAGCCATGTGTTCCGGGCGGGCACCATCGGCACCGTGGCGGAGAAGACTGCCTACGGCTATGCCATGAAGTACCTCCAGGAGCGGGGCCTCAGCGCCTCCAAGGCCGAGGAGAACCGACTCGCCATGGGCTGCACCGGCGTCAAGCGTACCACCGGCCAGCATCCCGGCGGCCTGGTGGTCATTCCCGGAGATAAGGAGATCTACGATTTCTGCCCGGTGCAGCACCCGGCGGACGACCCCAATACGGATATCATCACCACCCATTTTGAATACCACTGCATGGAGGAAAATCTTCTGAAGCTGGATATGCTGGGCCATGATGATCCCACCATGATCCGCATGCTGGAGGATATGACCGGCCTGGACGCCAAGAAGATCCCTCTGGACGATCCGGCCACCAAGGAGATCTTCCGCTCTCCCGCGCCCCTGGGACTGCCGGACGATGATCCAATCATCGGAAAGACCGGCTCCATCGGTATCCCGGAGTTCGGTACCTCTTTCACCCGGCAGATGCTGGTGGATACCCAGCCGGACGGCTTTGATATGCTGGTGCGTCTGTCCGGCTTCTCCCACGGCACCGACGTGTGGCTGGGCAATGCTAAGGATCTGATCCTGTCCGGCACCGCAACCGTAAAGGAAACGGTAGGCTGCCGTGACGATATCATGCTGTTCCTGATCTCCAAGGGCATGGAGCCCAAGATGGCCTTTAAGATCATGGAGGCTGTCCGAAAGGGCAAGGTCAAGAAGGGCGGCTTCCAGGAGGGCTGGGTGGAAAAGATGCAGGAGCTGGGGGTACCCAAGTGGTACATCGAATCCCTGGCGAAGATCGCCTATCTGTTCCCCAAGGCCCACGCGGTGGCCTACGTTATGATGGCCTTCCGCATCGCATGGTTCAAGGTACACGAGCCCCTGGCCTTCTACAGCGCCTACTTCTATCGGAAGAGCCAGAAGGGCGGCTTTGACGCGGAGATGATGACCCAGGGCATCGATACCGTGAAGCGTCATATCGAGCGCATCAAGAACGATCCGGATGCCACGGATAAGGACGAGGATCTCATGACCACCCTGGAGGCCTGCTACGAGTTCTATCTCCGAGGCTTTGAGTTTGCGCCCATCGACATCTATAAATCCCACGCCACCAAGTTCAACCTGGAGGACGGGAAGCTGCTGCCGCCCTTTGTGGCGGTGTCCGGCCTGGGCGAAAGCGCGGCCTGGGACATCATGGAGGGCCGGGAAGGCAAGCACTTTATTTCCATCGAGGAGTTCAGTGAGGCCTGCCCCAAGGTCTCCAAGACCCATATGGATCTGCTCCGGGCCCTGGGCGCCTTCGGCGACCTGCCGGAGACGTCGCAGGTAACCTTGTTCTAGGGCAACACTACACAAATACGCCCGCGGATTCTGGCGGATCTTTTCCGCCAGAAATGCGTTTGTAAAACCTTGAAATACACAAAGTATGTCTGCGGTTTTACACCTTTTTCTGACGCAAAATCTCTCGCCAGACTCTCTTGGCGATTTGCGTAGTATTGCCCTAACTCAATATTTTGATCTGCCGACAGGATATTCGCTCCCGTCGGCAGATTTTTTCGTAGCATTCGGCAAAAAGTCTGGGGGAGAACCGGTGGATTTCGGTAAAATCCATCTTGCACAATGCACTTTCTTGTGATAATATATTAGCGAACGAAAGAATAACGGAGCAAAGGAGCTGAATCTCCATGAACAAGACCATCGGGACGCCGGAGGGCACCCGGGATCGGCTGTTTGCCGAGTGCGCCGTGTGCCGCCAGGTGGAGCAGGCGGCCACCGGGCTGTTCCAGCGCCGGGGCTATACGGAGCTCACTACGCCCAATGTGGAGTATTACGATATCATCCCCGCGGCGGGGCATCCTCTGAGCCAGGAGGCTATGATGAAATGCGTGGAGCGCACGGGAAAGCTCCTGGTGATGCGCCCGGACAACACCGTGGCCATCGGCCGGGTGGCGGCCACCAAGCTCAGCACCCTGCCGCTGCCGCTCAGACTCTACTATAACCAGACGGTATTCCGCTCCGACGACATCAACACCGGGGCCCGGACGGAGATCGACCAGTGCGGGGTGGAGCTCATTGGGGCCCAGGGGCTTCGGGCGGATCTGGAGATCCTCTCTATGGCGATAGATGTCCTGGAGGCCTGCGGCGTGGAGGATTATCATATCGAGATCGGTCATGTGGGCTATTTTTCGGCGCTGCTCTCGGCCCTGGGGGCCGGTGAGGAGCTGCAGGGCACCCTGCGCGCCTGTGTGGAGAAAAAGGACTATGTGTCCTATCGGGCGGCCTTGCGGGGCTATGAAAATCAGCCTGCCGGGAAAGCATTATGGCAGCTGCCCAGGCTCTTCGGCGGCCCGGAGGTCTTGGAGACTGCCAAGGAGCTCTGCGGAGAGCCGGAGGCCATGAAGGCTATCGACTATCTGGAGGAGATCTACGGGGTCTTGGATCAGGCGGGACTCAGCGGCCATGTGCAGTTTGACCTGGGGCTGATCCAGAATATCGAATACTACACGGGCATGATCTTCCGGGGCTTTGTTCCGGGAGCGGGCAGCAACGTGATCTCCGGAGGACGGTATGACCGGCTCATTGGCCAGTTCGGCAAGGAGATCCCCGCAACGGGCTTCGGACTGGATGTGGAGGCCGTGGCGGGCTGCCTGGAGACTCCCATTCACAAGGGCCCGGACACACTGATCTGGTACGAGCTGGGGTGCCTGAAGCGGGCCAGAGATCTGTTGGAGCAGCAGCCCAGACAAACGGCCATGCTTTCTGCCAGCCAGACCCCCAGGGCGGCCGAGGCGGAGGCCCGGCGGCTGGGTGCCAGCCGGCTGATCCTGGTGACAGAGAATGAGGAAAAGGAGGCAGCACTGTGAAACGGCTGAGAATTGCGGTGACCAAGGGCCGCCTGCTGGAGGATTCTCTGGATTTGTTCGAGAAGATGGGGCTGGATTGCAGCCAGGTTCGGGCAGACACCCGAAAGCTGATCCTGCCCATTGAGAACTACCCCATGGACGTGGTGCTCAGCAAGGCGGCGGATGTGCTGACCTATGTGACCCATGGGGTCTGCGACCTGGGCATTGTGGGCAAGGACACCATGATGGAGCATGGGGGTAGCTACTATGAGATGCTGGATCTGGGCTTTGGGGCCTGCCGCTTCGCCCTGGCGGTGCCGGAGGGCAGCGATTTCTACGGGACGTATCAGAACCGGGTCATTGCCTCCAAGTATCCCAACGTCACCAAAGCGTATTTTGCTGGGAAGGGCATGGACGTGTCCGTCATCAAGATCGAGGGCAGCGTAGAGCTGGCTCCGCTGGTGGGACTGTCCAACGGCATCGTGGATATTGTGCAGACCGGCACCACACTCAAGGAAAACGGACTGGTGCCCATCGAGACTGTTGCGCCCGTGAGCGCACGGCTCATTGTGAATACAGCCAGCTTAAAGCTGTGTCATCAGGAAATATTCGACTTTATCGATCGGATCGAGGGGTGTTTGGGATGATTACCATTGTAAGGGCCGACGGAACGGCAGAGAAAAAGCAGATCGCGGCCATGCGCCAGCGGGCCGCCGAGACCGGCGCGGGCATTGAGAAGTCCGCCCGGGAGATCATGGAGGCGGTGCGCCAAAGGGGCTATGAGGCCGTCAGGGAATACTCGCTGAAATTCGATGGGGCGGAGCCCTATGAGATCTCTCAGGATACCCTAAAGGCCGCGGCGGAGCGCATTGATCCAAAGCTGCTGGCGGCATTCCAGCAGAGTGCGGACAATATCTGGGCCTATCAGTCGGAGCTGCTGGCCAAGACCCGGGAGTGGGAGAGTCCTATGGCCGGGGGTACTGTGGGCCAGATCGTCCGGGGCCTGAGCCGCGTGGGCGTCTATGTGCCGGGCGGCCGGGCGGCCTATCCCAGCTCTGTGCTGATGAACGTGATCCCCGCCAAGGTGGCGGGCTGCGGAGAGATCATCATGGTCACGCCGCCTACGGAGAACCTCAATGACGCGGTGCTGGCGGCGGCATGGGTGGCCAAGGTGGATCGGGTCATTGCGGTGGGCGGTGTCCAGGCTGTGGCGGCCCTGACCTATGGGGCTGGCTTTATTCCCAGAGTGGACAAGCTGGTGGGCCCGGGCAATGCCTTTGTGGCGGCGGCCAAGCGGATGGCCTACGGCACTTTGGATATCGACATGGTAGCCGGGCCCTCTGAGGTGCTGGTGATCGCCGACGAGACCGCGGATCCCGTCTATACGGCGGCGGACCTGCTGTCCCAGGCGGAGCATGATGTAATGGCCAGTGCCGTGCTGCTGACCACCTCCCAGACTCTGGCGGAGCAGGTGGCACAGGAGATGGAGCGGCAGACCGGGTATCTGAGCCGGAAGGACGTGATCGAGCAGTCCCTGCGGGACTACGGCGCGATCATGGTCTGCGACAGCCTGGAGCAGTGCTGCGGCCTGGCCAATGAGATTGCCCCGGAGCATCTGGAGCTGATGGTGAAGGAGCCGAGAACCTGGCTTCCCAAGATCCTCAATGCCGGCGCGGTGTTCCTGGGCCAGAATACGCCCGAGCCGCTGGGGGACTATATGGCGGGGCCCTGCCATGTGCTGCCTACCTCCGGTACCGCACGGTTTTTCTCTCCCCTCAGCGTGGAGAGCTTCTTGAAAAAAATGAGCGTCATTGATTTCAGCCGGGAGGCTCTGGCCTCCGTGAAGGATGAGATCATCGCCATGGCGGAGAGCGAGCATCTCACGGCCCATGCCAATTCCATTAAAGTGAGGTTCTGATATGAGACAGGCAGAGATCACACGGAATACCAAGGAGACCCAGGTGCAGGTGACCCTGAGCCTGGAGGGGGGAGAACTGGATATCGATACGGGCATCGGATTCTTTGACCATATGCTCCACGCCCTGCTGTTCTACGCAGGCTTCGGCGGTACGGTGCGCTGCAAGGGCGACCTGTATGTGGACGGCCACCACTCCGTGGAGGATGTGGGCATTGTCCTAGGTCAGGCTCTCCGGCAGGCACTGGGGGACAAGACCGGCATCCGGCGCTTTGCCAGCAGCTTTGTGCCCATGGACGAGAGCTTGGAGTTCTGCGCCCTGGATATTTCCGGGCGGCCCTACCTGGTGATGAACGCGCCCATGCCCCAGCCCATGATCGGCCAGTATGACAGCTGCCTCACCAAGGAGTTCATGCAGGCCTTCGCCATGAACAGCGGCATCACCCTGCATCTAAAGACCGAATACGGCGAAAACGCCCATCACATCACCGAGGGACTGTTTAAGGCTCTGGGCCTGAGCCTCAAGTCTGCGGTGGAGGTGGTGTCGGATCAGGTGACCTCTACCAAAGGAGCGCTGGCATGAGTATTGCGGTGATCGATTACGGAGCGGGCAATCTGAAAAGCGTCACCAAGGCCCTTGACTACCTGGGCTATGACAGCTATTTGGCGGAGCGCCCGGAGGAACTGGAACGGGCGGACGGAATGATCCTGCCCGGCGTGGGGGCGTTTCCCATGTGCATGGCGGCCCTGCGGGAAAGCGGCATAGACATGGAAATTATCCGTCAGGCAGAGAAAAAGCCATTGCTCGGCATCTGCCTGGGAATGCAGATGCTGCTGGATTCCAGCACGGAGATGGGCGGTGACCGGGGGCTGGGACTGATCCCTGGCACGGTAGAAAAGATTAAAGCGGATCTAAAGCTGCCGCACATCGGATGGAACAGTCTGAGGATCCTGCGGCCCAACGCCCTGACCCAGGGCCTCCGGGACGGCGACTATGTATACTTTGTCCACAGCTTCTGCGCAATGCCTTTGGAGCGATCAGACCTGGCCATGACTACGGACTACGGCCCAGCCGTCACCGCCATGGTGGCCCGGGGCAATGTGTTCGGCTGCCAGTTCCACCCGGAGAAAAGCGGGGATGTGGGCATGACGATTCTGAAAAATTTTGGGGAGCTGACGAAATGATCCTATTACCGGCCATTGATTTGAAGGACGGAAAGTGCGTCCGACTGTTAAAGGGCGACTTTGCCACCGTGCACCAGGTGGCAGAGGATCCCCTGGAGACTGCCAGAGCCTTCCGGGAGGCCGGGGCCCAGTGGATCCACATGGTGGATCTGGACGGGGCCAAGGACGGCGTCCGGAAGAACAGCGCCATCGTGGAGGCTGTATGCCGAAACAGCGGACTCCAGGTGGAGCTGGGCGGCGGTATTCGCTCCATGGCGGATCTGGAGGCAGTGTTCGATTTGGGCGTCAGCCGCGCGGTGATCGGCTCGGCGGCGGTGTCGGATCCGGAATTCGTGGCGGAGGCTGTACAAAGGTACGGAGAACGGATCGCCGTGGGCATCGACGCGCTGGACGGCGAGGTGAAGACCGCGGGCTGGATCGACGGCAGCGGCCTTGACTATCTGGACTTTGCCAAGCGTATGGAAGCCCTAGGGGTTCAGTGGATCATTTTCACGGATATTGCCACCGATGGCGCCCTGTCCGGCCCCAATCTCCAGCGCCTGGAGGCGCTGCGGGAGGCGGTATCCTGCTGTATCACCGCCAGCGGCGGCGTATCCTGCAATGGGGATATCCGGAATCTGAAGGCCGCAGCCATGGACGGGGCCATCATCGGCAAGGCCTACTATGCCGGGACCATCGACCTGGGCCTGGCGGTGAAGGAGGCGGAGTAATGCTGGCAAAACGAATCATCCCCTGCCTGGACGTGAAGAACGGCCGGGTGGTCAAGGGCGTGAACTTGGTGGACCTCCGGGAGGCGGGAGATCCTGTGGAGCTGGCCA
>CAKTEB010000006.1 GCA_934546685.1 uncultured Oscillospiraceae bacterium | reverse complement strand
TTCCGTGGTGTGTTACCCCAATTATATCCTGGGCCCCTGGGGCCCTGTCAATGATTTTGCCGGAATTCTTTGAGAAATACGCGCTGAATTGCATCCGGGATGGATTTGTGCTAAGATAAGCAAAAATAATGGCCTATGGAGGCGTGGATCATGGAAACAGAAAAGCTATTTTATGGGGATGCCTATCAGCGGGAGATGACCGCCCGGGTGCTGGAATGCCGGCAGGGAAAGCAGGGGTATGAGATCGTGCTGGATCAGACTTGCTTCTACCCCGAGGGCGGCGGTCAGCCCGGGGACAAGGGAACCCTGAACGGCATCCCGGTCACCGATACCCACGAGAAGGACGGCCTGGTGCTCCACTGCACCGCGGAGCCCATCGAGGCGGGCACAGAGGTACATGGGATCATTGACTGGGATCGGCGCTTTGACCTGACCCAGCAGCACTCCGGGGAGCACATGGTTTCGGGCGTTGTCCACCGGATCTATGGCTACGACAACGTGGGCTTCCACATGGGAGCGGACATGGTGACCATTGATTTCAGCGGAATTTTGACGCTGGAGCAGCTGCTAGAGGTGGAGCGGGAGGTCAACCAGAGAATCTGGCTGGATACGCCGGTGAAGTGCTGGTACCCGGAGCCGGAGGAGCTGAAGGAGATCCCCTACCGGAGCAAAAAGGAGCTCACCGGGAGGGTGCGAATCGTGGAATTCCCAGGGGCGGATATCTGCGCCTGCTGCGGCACCCATGTGGCGCGCACCGGAGAGATTGGCCTGGTAAAGATCGTGTCCGTGGAGAAGTTCCACAGCGGCGTCCGGGTGGAGATGCTGGCGGGTGGCCGGGCCATAAACTACCTGAGTCAGATCCAGGAGCAGAACCGGCTGGTGTCCCAGAAGCTCTCTGCCAAGGTGCTGGAGACCGCCAAGGCTGTGGACAAGCTCTCAGGGGAGCTGGAGGGCCTGCGGCAGCAGCTGTTTGCCATGGAGAGCGCCCAATTTGCCGCCAAGGCGGAGGAGCTCCGGAATAAGGGAGACGTGCTGGTGAAGCTGGACGGCCTCAGCGCCGATGGCGTGCGCCGGGCGGCCATCGCCATCCAGGAGACCTGCGGAGGCCGCGCGGCGGTGTTCTCCGGGGACGAGAACAGCGGCTATAAATATGCCGTGGGACAAAAAGACGGCAACCTCCGGGACTGGGTCAGGGAGCTCAACGGGGCCCTCGGCGGCCGGGGTGGCGGCAAGCCGGGCTTTGTCCAGGGCTCCGTCAGCGCCAAATGGGACGAGATTGTTGCATTTATGTCCCGGTGAGCGGTTTTTCTTGCGGAAATAGTTCTGACTCTATATAATAGATGTGACAGATGGAAGTAATTCTATCATATCTAGGGCAATACCACATTTATGAGGTGCTGCCGCAAAAAGGAGATCGAACTATGGCATTTATGGTATATGAGCACACCCCCGGCGCGGAACGCGAGACCACCATTGATTTTAGCGCCCAGACCGCTCGGGTGGATATCGCCCCCGGCCAGTGGGCCACGGTACCCTTCCTGGAGCAGGCGGAGATCCAGCCGGACGGCAGCTTTGCCTTCAAAATCGAGCAGGGCGGCCTGATCCGCAATTATGTGGGCAGGGTAGAGGAAAACGGCAATGTGGAGGGCAAAATGACCTTCACCGGCGGCATGGAGGGCGTTGTGGTGGAGTTTTCCACCGAGTCCCGGCCCGTTGAGGCTCCGCCCATGCCCGCAGGAGGGCCCCCTCCCGGCGGCCCCGGCGGCCCTGGCATGCCCCCTCCTGGCGGCCCCGGTGGCCCCGGCATGCCGCCCCCTCCCGGTAAGTAAAAAGACGAAAAATGTCCGAGCCCGGCTCGGACATTTTTTGCTCCAAAGGGACGGAAAATCCCCTTGACAGTCCGGCTAAATCATGATATAGTAACCACAAGCTAAGGGAGTAGTCAGCGCCGACTCCGGCGTTATGGGGCCAACATCCTGAGTGCGTATGCACTCTGGCTCCGTATGAAATGACCAGACTTATCTGCCATAGGGGCAGATAGGTCTCTTTTTTTATATTTGGGAGGAATGTACACATGAGTTTTGTTGAGCTGTTTATTCTGGCCGTGGGCCTGAGCATGGATGCCTTTGCCGTGTCCATCTGCAAGGGCCTGTCGGTTCAGAAGCTGGAGGCGAAGCACTGTCTGATCTGCGGACTGTACTTCGGCGGGTTCCAGGCCCTGATGCCCCTGATCGGCTGGCTGCTGGGCATCCGGTTCCAGTCCCTGATCACCAACGTGGATCACTGGATCGCCTTTATTCTGCTGGGGATCATCGGTATCAACATGATCAAGGAGTCCCGGAGCAAGGAGGACGAGGAGGAATGTCCAGACGCGTCCTTTACCTTTAAGACCATGCTGACCCTGGCCGTGGCTACCAGCATCGACGCTCTGGCCGTGGGCGTGACCTTTGCGTTCTTGGATGTAGCCATTGTGCCGGCCGTCACGTTTATCGGCCTCACTACCTTCGTATGCTCCTTCGTGGGCGTGAAGATCGGCAATGTGTTCGGCAACCGCTTCGAGGCCAAGGCAGAGTTCTTCGGTGGACTGGTGCTCATCGCCATCGGCGTGAAGATCCTCATCGAGCATCTGTTTTTCGGAGGATAAACCAGGAAGCGATGTTGGGTAAACGAGTGTAAAATGCAGCACTGTACAAATTGTCGCACCACATTTGAGCAGTGTTGCCCCATAAAAGGAGGCAGCTATGAAAGCGTATTTGATTTCACAGGAAGAAGTGCTTTCGCAAATGAACACCAGCGCCCAGGGGCTCACGGCCCAGGAGGCGGAAAAGCGGCTGGAAGAACATGGCCCCAACCGGCTCCAGGAGGGGAAGAAGGAGAGCCTCTTCCACCGGTTCCTGGGGGAGCTGGCGGATCCCATGATTATTATTCTGCTGGTAGCGGCGGCGATCTCGGGCATCACGGCGGCCTACTCCGGTGACTCCTTCACGGATGTGATCATCATCCTGATCGTGGTGATCATCAACGCAGTATTGGGTGTGGCCCAGGAGAGCAAGGCGGAGAAGGCCATTGCGGCCCTCCAGGAGATCGCTGCGGCCACCTCCAAGGTGCTCCGGGATGGGGAGATCGTGACTCTGCACAGCCAGGAGCTGGTGCCCGGGGATATCGTGATCCTGGAGGCCGGGGACGCGGTGCCCGCTGACGGGCGGATCCTGTCCTCTGCCAGCATGAAGGTGGAGGAGGCAGCCCTGACCGGCGAATCCGTGCCGGTGAGCAAGCACGCGGACAGCCTGGCGCTGGGCGCGGAGAAGGATATCCCCCTGGGAGATCGGAAGAACATGGTCTATATGGGCTCCACGGTGGTCTACGGCCGGGGACGCATGGTGGTCACCGGCACCGGCATGGAAACAGAGATGGGCAAGATCGCCGACGCGCTGGCCACGGCCCAGGAGGAGCAGACCCCCTTGCAGCTCAAGCTGGGGCAGCTCAGCAAGATCCTATCCTTCCTGGTCATCGGCATCTGCGCGGTGATCTTCCTGCTGGACCTGATCCGGGCGTATCCCAATGTCACGCCTGAGGGGATGCTGGATACCTTTATGGTGGCGGTGAGCCTGGCGGTGGCGGCGATTCCCGAAGGACTGGCGGCGGTGGTGACCATTGTTCTCTCCATCGGTGTGACGAAGATGTCCGCCAACAAGGCCATTATCCGGAAGCTCACGGCAGTGGAGACCCTGGGCTGCACTCAGATCATCTGCTCCGACAAGACCGGCACCCTGACCCAGAATAAAATGACCGTGGTGGAGCGCTCCGGGGCCGATGAGCGGCGGCTGGTGCTGGCTATGGAGCTCTGCTCCGATGCGACCCTGGGCTCTGGCGGTCAGGCCCAGGGCGAGCCCACGGAGTGTGCCCTGGTGAACGACGGCACGGCCATGGGGCTGGATAAACCCGCTCAGGAGCAGCGCTATCCCCGGATTGGCGAGGCCCCCTTTGATTCCGGACGGAAGATGATGTCCACGGTGCACAGAACCCCGGAGGGCGGCATTCTCCAGTTTACCAAGGGCGCCCCGGATGTGGTGCTGGAGCGCTGCACCGGCTGGTGGGACGGCGAAAAGGTCTGTCCTATGACGGAGGAAAAGCGGAAAGAGATCCTCGCTGCCAACAAGGCCATGGCGGATCAGGCCCTGCGGGTGCTCTGCGGGGCCCAGCGGATCTGGAGCGGGGAGCCGGAAAACTATGAGCCGGAATATCTGGAGCAGGAGCTCTGCTATCTGGGCCTTTCCGGCATGATCGACCCCATTCGACCGGAGGTGAAGGACGCCATCCGTGAGTGCCGTCAGGCAGGGATCCGGCCCATTATGATCACCGGCGACCACCGGGATACCGCCGTGGCCATCGCCAATCAGCTGGGCATTTTGGAGCCCGGGCAGAAGGCCATCACCGGATCGGAGCTGAATGAGCTCAGCGATGAGCAGCTCTCGCGGCACATCGGGGAATATTCCGTCTATGCCCGGGTGCAGCCGGAGCACAAGGTGCGCATTGTGAACGCCTGGAAGAAAAACGGCTGCATCACCGCCATGACCGGCGACGGCGTCAACGACGCGCCCTCCATCAAATCCGCGGATATCGGCGTGGGTATGGGCATCACCGGCACGGACGTCACGAAAAATGTGGCGGATATGGTATTGGCGGACGATAACTTTGCCACCATCGTCTCGGCGGTGGCCGAGGGACGGAGAATCTACGACAATATCCGCAAGGCCATTGGCTTCCTCCTGGCCTCCAATATGTCTGAGGTGCTGTCCATCTTCTTTGCGACGCTTCTGGGCTTTACGATTCTGGAGCCGGTGCACCTGCTGTGGATCAACCTGATCACCGACTGCTTCCCGGCGCTGGCCCTGGGCATGGAGCCCGGCGAGGCGGACATCATGGAGCGGAAGCCCCGGGACGCCAAGGACGGCATTTTCTCCGGTGGCATGGGCCTGGATATCGCTCTCCAGGGCATTATCATCACCGGCCTGACGCTGCTTTCCTACTTCGTGGGCCATCGCATCGAGGCGGGGATATGGGAGATCACCAACAGCCTGGACGGCATGACCATGGCATTCCTGACGCTGTCCATGGTGGAGATCTTCCACTCCTTCGATATGCGCTCCCGGCGGAAGTCCATCTTCACCCTGAAGGGCCAGAACAAGTGGCTCTGGGGGGCCATGCTCCTGTCCCTGGTGCTGACTACGGCGGTGATCTATGTGCCGTTCCTGCGGGATGCCTTCCAGTTCCAGCACATCTCCATCATGGAGTACGCGGTGGCGCTGGGGCTGGCCGTGAGCATCATTCCGATCATGGAGCTTATCAAATTCATCCAGCGGCGGCTGGGAAAGTGAGAAAAGAGGCGTAATATGGAGATCTGGGACGGCTATCGGGCGGACGGCACCTTGGCTGGGGTGAACCTGATCCGGGGAGAGAAGGTGCCGGAGGGGCTCTACCACCTGGTCTGTGAGATCATCGTGGAGCACCGGGACGGCAGTATTTTGGCCATGCGCCGGGATCCCCGGAAGCCCAACCATCCTGGGGCGTGGGAGACCACCGCCGGAGGCTCTGCGCTGAGGGGCGAGGGATCCTTGGAGTGTGCCCTCCGGGAGCTTCGGGAGGAGACCGGCATCCGGCCGGAGCAGCTGGAGCTGCTCCGCCGGGAGGTCAGCGACCCCGCCCACTCCATCTTTTATATGTACCGGGCGGAGACGGACTGTGACAAGGCTTCGGTGGTGCTCCAGGAGGGAGAGACCGTGGATTTCCGCTGGATCCCCCCGGAGGAATTCCCGGCCTTTGTACGGGAGGACATGATCCCCAGCCAGCGGCGGCGGTACGGCGCATTTCTCAAAAGCCGGGGCTATCTATAAAAAGACAGGGTGCACTGCGGAACTTGCAGTGCACCCTGTCTGCGCTTTTTAGAACAGGAAGCCGTATTTCGTTTTGTAGTCCTCCTCGGGCTTGGGCAGCACGCCCAGCTCCTGCCGGAGCTTTTCCAGGTCGATGTTCTGGATGTCCTCCTGCATGCAGTTCTGGGAGGCCAGCAGACCGCCGCCGGCCATGTCCTTTTCCGTGCCGTAGGCGCTGGAGGCCACGGTGGAGGAATAGGTCATCTCGGCCAGACAGTTGGCCACGATCTCCTGGGGGGTGTAGTCTCTGGCGGTGTCGGGATCCACGTCCAGACCCAGCAGGATCTCCGGGGGCTTGAGGCCGATGGCGTAGCCCTCCTCATCTCCGGGAATGAAGCCGTAGACCTGGAGGGTGGGGCCCTCCTCCTCTTCCTCCTCCGGGGCCTCGTCCTCGGATTCGGAATCATCGGTGTCAAAGTAGAAGGACCACTCGGGCTCCTCCTCCATGACGAATTTGATGGTCATATGATCAGTGTTTTCTGCGGGCTCGGCGGCCTTGAGCTCAGAGTAGATGGACTGATAGGCGTCCTTATACTGCTCCATATTCTCCCGGCCATGGCCCAGCAGCGCCCAGGCCTCGTCAAAGGAAACCTGGTCAATAAAATCCTTCAAAATTGCCACAATACGCAGCCTCCAACAATGTTTTTCTACATCATAACACAGCCGGAGCCCGGTGGCAAGGTGTTTTCCCTGGGATTTGCCCCCCTGGGGTTTGACCCGGCGGGGGAAATGCGGTAGAATAACGGAGAAAACCACAGAGGAAAGCGGGGAACAGATATGCTGGCGGGACTTTTGATATTGGCGGCGGTGATCGTATGCTTGGGGGTGCTGGTTCTGCGGGGAGCCAGATTCGTGCCGCCGGAGCGAGGGGAAGTTCAGGAGGAAGAACCAGTGGTGGACCGGGAACGGGCGGTACGGCATCTGCAGGCCATGATCCGCTGCAAAACCATCTCCACTCCGGAGCACCGGGATGAGGCGGAATTCGAGAAATTTCGGGCCCTGCTGCCGGAATTCTATCCCCTGCTGTGGGAGAAGGCGGAGGTGGAGCGGGTGGACACCACCGGCGTGCTGATCCATCTAAAGGGCCGGGAGCCGGGGGATCCGGCGGTGCTGCTCTCCCACTATGACGTGGTGCCCGCCCAGGAGAACGCCTGGGAGAAGCCGCCCTTTGCGGGGATCCTGGAGAACGGAGTGCTCTGGGGCCGGGGCACCCTGGATATGAAAAATCAGCTGTGCGCTATGCTGGAGGCGGCGGAGACGCTGCTGGAGCAGGGCTTTACACCGAAGCACGATATCTACTTCGCCCTGTCCGGGGAGGAGGAGATCATGGGCCCCTCGGCGGCCTCCATCCGGGATCTGATCCGGGAACGGGGCATCACCCCGGCCTTTGTCATCGATGAGGGCGGCGACATTATGGATGGCTTTTTTCCGGGCACCACGGTGCCCTGCGCCATGGTGGGCGTGGGGGAGAAGGGCGTGGCCAACCTCTGGTTCACGGCGAAAAGCCCCGGGGGCCATTCCTCGGTGCCGAATCCCGGAAATCCCCTGCCCAGGCTCTGCAGGGCCATGACCCGCATCGGCTCCCGGCCCTTCCCCATGCGCCCGGGCCCGGCCCTGGAGGCCATGGTGGACACCATGGGGCGGTACTGCGGCTATAAGACCCGGGTGCTGCTGGCAAACCGCCATATCCTGCGGCCCCTGTATTACCGGTGGCTCCGGAAGCAGGGGGGCATGCTCGAGGCCGGGGCCTGCACCACCTTTGCCCTGACCCAGAGCCAGGGCAGCCAGGCGGGGAACGTGATCCCGGCGGAGGCCAAGATGTTTGCCAATCTCCGGCTCATGTGGGGCGACACCCAGGAGAGCGCGGCGGAGCGGCTGCGGAAAAAGATTCGCGATCCCCAGGTGGAGATCACCGTGAATCCCGGCACCGACCCGGGGCCGGAATCCCTGCTGGGGCCGGAGTTTGACCGGCTGAAGGCGGCCATCGAGGCCACCTGGCCCCAGGCAGTGGTGAGCCCCTATCAGATGGTGGCCTGCACGGATTCCCGGCACTGGCGGAGCATCTGCGACCATGTGTACCGGTTCTCCGGTAAGTACGTCACCGGAGAGGAAAAGGCAACGGTACACGGAAACAACGAACGGATCCGCATTGAAAACACGGAGAACGCCGTGAAGTTTTTCATGCGGCTGATGAGGAGCTGCTGATATGGAATCCATCTTGATCTGCCCCATCTGCGGGAGACCCTTGAGCCAGCGGGATAAGACCCTGGCCTGTGAGCAAAAACCACTGCTTCGACATCGCACGGCAGGGCTATGTGAACCTGCTGCCGGTGACCCAGAAGCACTCCAAGCACCCCGGCGACACCCGGGACATGGTGGCGGCCCGCCGGGCCTTTTTGGATCGGGGCTATTACCGGCCCATCGCCCAGGCGGTGTGGGAGCTGTTTGGAGCGCGGCTGCCGGAGAAGCCGAAGGTATTGGACGCGGGCTGCGGGGAAGGCTATTACATGACCCAGCTCATGGAGCGTCTCCGGGACGGCGATTTTTACGGAGTGGACATCTCCAAGGACGCGGTGCGCTATGCGGCGGGCCGCAGCAAGGAAGCCCGGTGGCTCACCGCCTCAGCGGCCCATCTGCCCATCCGGTCCGGGAGCCTGGACGGGGTCATGAGCATGTTCGCCCTGACGGTGCCAGAGGAATTTCGGCGGGTGCTGAAGGAAGGGGGATACTTTCTGGAGGTCACCGCGGGCCGGGGGCATCTTATGGCGCTGAAGGCGCTCATCTACCCGGAGATCACGGAGAAGCAGGAAAACAGCGCCAAGGAATATCCGGGCTTCCGGCTGGCAGAGGAGCGCACGATAGAATTCGACCTGGAGCTCCACACCAATGAGGAGATCATGCAGCTTTTGACCATGACGCCCCACCTCTGGCGCATCAGCCGAGAGGGGGCGGCCCGGGCCCAGGCGGCCACAGAGCTCCGGGATCGCGTGCAGGTAATATTGCGCCTGTATCAAAGCGTTGCAACTGTTCCTGCATTGTGATACAATACAGATTAGGCACATCAATTTATGAGCTGCACGAAAATATAATGAAAATGGGGCAATACCCCTATGGGGTGTTGCCCCGAGGAGATAGTATGTTAGAAAAACTGCGGCTGGTGGAAAGCCGGTATCTGGAGCTGGAGAATATGTCCGGGCGGCCAGATTTCTATGACGACCCCAAGAAGGCCGCGGCGCTTCTCAAGGAGCAGCGGTCCCTGGAGCCGGTGGTGTCGGCCTATCGCCGGTACTGCGCGGCCAAGCAAAATGTGGACGATATGCTGGAGATGCTGTCCGGGCCACTGGATCCGGAGATGAAGGAGCTCTGCCAGGAGGAGCTGGCGGAGAGCAAGGCCCAGCTGCCGGAATTAGAGCA
Source organism: uncultured Oscillospiraceae bacterium (assembly GCA_934546685.1). Classification (GTDB taxonomy): domain Bacteria; phylum Bacillota; class Clostridia; order Oscillospirales; family Oscillospiraceae; genus HGM13006. The sequence continues at coordinate 36,092 of CAKTEB010000006.1, read as the reverse complement.
GGAGCTCAAGATCCTGCTGCTGCCCAAGGATCCCAACGATGACAAGAACGTGATTTTGGAAATCCGGGCGGGCGTCGGCGGGGAGGAAAGCGCCCTGTTTGCCCACTCCCTCTACCGGATGTACGCTATGTACGCGGAGAAGAAGGGCTGGAATATCGAGATCACCACCCTCAATGAAACGGAGCTGGGGGGCATCAAGGAGCTGGTCTGCATGATTACCGGCCAGGGAGCCTATTCCCGGCTGAAATTCGAGACCGGAGTACACCGGGTCCAGCGGGTGCCGGAGACGGAATCCGGCGGCCGGGTGCATACCTCCACCGCCACCGTGGCCATGCTACCGGAGGTGGACGAGGTCAGCGTGGACCTGAATCCCGCGGACATCAAAATGGAGGTGTTCCGATCCTCCGGCGCCGGCGGCCAGCACATCAACAAGACCTCCTCAGCGGTGCGGCTGATCCATCTGCCCACCAACACCGTGGTGGAATGCCAGCAGGAGCGGAGCCAGGTGCAGAACCGGGAGAAGGCCATGCGTATCCTCTATTCCCGGCTCTATCAGGCCCAGCAGGAGGCCCAGGCGGCGGAGATCTCCGCGGAGAAGCGCAGCCAGGTGGGTATGGGCATGCGGAACGAGAAGATCCGCACCTACAACTTCCCGCAGTCCCGGGTCACGGATCATCGCATTGGCCTGACCCTCTACAAGCTGGGGGAGATTTTGGACGGAAACCTGGACGAGATCATCGACGCGCTGATCACCGCCGACCAGGCGGAAAAGCTCCAGCACAGTCAGGAGAGCGATAGACAGTGAACACGAAAATTCTGGATCCCAGGGATCCGGGGACGCTGAATGAGGCGGCGGAGATCATCCGCACCGGGGGCCTTCTGGGCATCCCTACGGAGACGGTCTACGGCCTGGGGGCCAACGGCCTGGACGCCGATGCGGTATTAAAGATTTTTGAGGCCAAGGGGCGGCCCCAGGATAACCCCCTGATCCTCCATGTGGCCGGGAAGGACCAGGTGGAGGACTTCTGCCACGACGTGCCGGAGGCGGCCTGGGGGCTCATGGACAAGTTCTGGCCCGGGCCCCTGACCCTGATCTTGCCGGCCCGTGATCTGGTGCCCAGGCGCACCACAGCGGGGCTCTCCACCGTGGGCGTTCGGTGCCCGGACAACGCTACCACCCGGGAGATCATCCGCCGGGCGGGAGTGCCCATCGCGGCCCCCTCGGCCAATATCTCCGGGAAGCCCAGCCCCACCACCGCCCAGCACGTCTACCACGACATGGCAGGGAAGGTCCAGGCCATAGTGGACGGCGGCGAATGCCGGGTGGGTGTGGAATCCACCATTGTGGATCTTACCGGGGAGCGGCCAAGGCTCCTGCGGCCCGGCGGCGTGACCCCGGAGCAGCTCCGGGCGGAGCTGGGGGAGATCGACATCGACAAGGCCGTGGTGGGCGAAATCGCCCAGGACGCGGTGGTTCGGGCTCCGGGCATGAAGTACACCCACTATACCCCCGCTGGGGACGTCATCATCGTCACCGGCACCGGGGAGGAGGCCGCCCGGTATATCCTGCGGCACTTAGGGCCCGGGGATCGGGTGCTGTGCTATCAGGAGGAGCTGGGGCTCTACCCCCAGGGCGTGGCCCTGGCCTATGGCAGCGAGAAGGATCCCAGCACCCTGGCCCACGGCCTCTTTGGGGCCCTGAGAGATCTGGACAGCGGGGAGATCCCCACCATCTATGCCCGGTGCCCCAGCGGCGGCGGCGTCACCTACGCGGTGGCAAACCGGCTGAAAAAAGCCGCGGGATTTCACATTGTGGAAGGAGAGAAGGCACCATGATGGTAGTTGGCATTACCGGTCCCACCGGCAGCGGCAAGACCACGGCCCTTGACAGCATTCGGAAGCTCGGCGGCTGCGTGCTGGATCTTGACGCGGTGTATCACGGGCTGCTGCTCTCGGATCAGAGCCTGATCCGAGAGCTGGATGAGCGCTTTCCCGGGGTGATCCGAAACGGCACTCTGGACCGCAAGGCACTGGGGGCCATCGTATTTTCCGATGAGGCGGCCCTCCGGGATCTCAACGCCATTACCGGCAAGTATATTCTCGCGGAGATGGATCGGCAGCTTAAGGCGGCCAGAGACCAGGGGCTCCCTCTGGCGGCCATCGACGCCATCAATCTTCTGGAGGGAGAACTGCCGGAGCGGTGCGATACCACCGTGGCGGTGACGGCTCCCGTGGAGACCAGAGTGAAGCGGCTCATGGCCCGGGATCAGATCTCCGAGGACTATGCCCGGCTGCGGATCTCTGCCCAGCAGCCCAACGAATATTTTGAAGACCGCTGTGACCACACCCTCCGGAACGGAGAGGGGACACAGGAGGAATTTGCCCAGCGGTGCGAGACACTGTTCCGCAGCCTGCTGGAGCAGCAGAAAGGATGACAATTATGAATGAAAAGGAATACAAGGAGCTGCGGGAGCGGCTGACCTACGCGCCCAAGAACGGCTATGACCGGCTGAGCGCTCAGGACAAGACCCAGATGGAGGACTACTGCCAGCGGTATATGGCGTTCCTGGATGCCGCCAAGACCGAGCGGGAGGCTGTCCATGAGGCGGTCCGGCAGGCGGAGGCCGCTGGCTTTGCGGCCTACACCGAGGGCATGGACTTAAAGCCCGGCACCAAGGTCTACTGCGTAAACAACGCCAAGGCCCTGAACCTGGCAGTCATCGGCAGGAAGCCCCTGGCTGAGGGCACCCGGATCACCGCCGCCCACATCGATAATCCCCGGCTGGATCTGAAGCCCAATCCCCTCTATGAGGAGGACGAGCTGGCCCTGTTCAAGACCCATTACTATGGCGGCATCAAGAAGTATCAGTGGACCACCGTGCCCATGGCCATCCACGGCGCTGTGGTGAAGAAGGACGGCACCGTGGTGGAGATCTGCATTGGCGAGAAGGACTCCGACCCCGTATTCATCGTCACCGACCTGCTGGTCCATCTCTCCGAGGAGCAGATGAAGAAGACCCTGGCCACCGGCGTTACCGGCGAGAACCTGAACCTGCTGGTGGGCTCTTGCCCCCTGCCCGACACCGAGGGCAAGGATCGGGTGAAGCTGGCGGTGCTGCTGTATCTCTATGAGACCTACGGCATCACCGAGGAGGACTTCTTGTCCGCCGAGATCACCCTGACCCCTGCCGCCAAGGCCCGGGAGCTGGGCTTTGACCGGAGCATGATCGCCGCCTACGGCCACGACGACCGGAGCTGCTCCTACGCCGCCCTGGACGCCATGATGCGGCTGGAGGAGATCCCCGAGTATACCGCCGTCTGCTGCCTGGCAGACAAGGAGGAGATCGGCTCCATGGGCATCACCGGCATGCAGTCTCAGGCCTTTGAGTACTTCATGGAGCGGCTGTGCCGCAGCCAGGGCGCCAGCCTTATGGACTGCTTTGCTCATTCCCAGTGCCTGTCCGCGGACGTGACCAACGCCTACGATCCCACCTACAAGGATACCTGCGATCCCCGGAACAACTCCCACATCAACAAGGGCGTGTGCTTCCTGAAGTACACCGGCGCCCGGGGCAAATCCGGCTCCTCCGACGCGCCCGCGGAGTTTGTGGCGAAGATCCGCCGGCTCTGCGATCAGGGCGGCGTGATCTGGCAGATGGGCGAGCTGGGCAAGGTGGACGCCGGCGGCGGCGGAACCGTGGCCCAGTATATGGCCGACCGGAACATTCTGACCCTGGACGCCGGTGTGCCGGTGCTGAGCATGCACGCACCCATTGAGGTGGTCAGCAAGCTGGACTGCTATGAGACCACCAAGGCCATGCGGGTGTTCTATCTGGACAAGGAGTAATTCGATACAGCGCAAAAGCCCCCGGCAGTGCCAACGCACTGCCGGGGGCATATTTTCTATGTGAAGGGGATCAGCCTGCGGCCTCCGGGTCGCCCTGTCCGGGCGCTGCCGGGGTGCCGGGGGCGGTATCCGGTGCCCCCTCCGGTGCCTCCTCCGGGGCCTTGTCGGGCTCCTTGGTGTCGTCCTTGCTGTCCTCCGCCGGAGCAGTCTGATCGTCCGCTGCCGGGGTGTCCTTGTCGTCTGTATCCTTATCGCTGTCCTCGGCGGGATCGTCACCGGAGCCGGTCTGGCGCAGGGATTCCTGATAGCTCATGTACCGGATCAGGAACGCGGCTACCTGCTCCCGGGTGGCGCTGCCATTGGGATCGATGTTGCCGTAGCTGCCCTGGAGCAGACCGTTTTCTACGGCCCAGCGCACGGCGGGCAGAGCATAGCTGGCTACCTGATCCCCGTCATTGAAGTTCTTCAGAGAGCCGCTGGTCTCTGGTTTTCCGGCCATGCGGTAGAGCATGGTCACTAAGTCCTGCCGGGAAATGGGAGACTGGGGATCGAAGATGGTGGCGCTGCGGCCTGTGACAACACCCTCTGCCTGAGCCCAGGTGACTGCGGCCCGGAAGTAGTCCTCCAGATCTGTACAGGTGGAGGTGGTGGTCACGGCGGGGGAACCGGCCATGCGGTAGAGCATCAGGGCCAGCTCAGCACGGATGGTGGCGGTGCTGGGATCAAAGGTGGTGGTGGTGCGGCCCTTGATGAGGCCCTTTTCATAGGCATGGAGAATGTCGTTGTAGCTCCAGCGAGTGCGCTCCACATCGGTGAAGGGGAGGGTGATGCCGCCGGTCTTGCCGCTGTCGTACCAGAAGTTCAGATCGGTGCGGCCGGGGATACCGTCTACGGTGCCGCTGGAGGTGCACTGCCAAAATTCGTGGTCGCCCTTGTAGGCATACTGGCCCGTAGCGCTCTGGTCCAGGCAGTAGTTGGCCAGCCACAGGGTGCCGAGGTCGCCGGCGTTCAGCTTCTTTTCTACCATGTACTTGTTGGCATAGACGGCGCTGCGGTAGCCAGCGGCCTCCACCTTGGCGCAGAAGGCGTTGCAGATCTCCGTAGCTTCAGCCCGGGTCAGCTGGGCCTCATACAGGCGGCCAGTGTAGCTGCCGTTCTGCTCGGCATACTCAAAGTCGATGACCAGGGGCAGGGTGATATCGTAGCCCTTGACGCGGGAAATCAGGTAGTCTGCCTCCTCCTGGGCTTCTTCAATGGTGGTGGCCTGGGAGTAGACGTAGACGCCCACCTGAACGCCGCTTTTCAGGGCATTTTCGATGTTGGTCTGCATATAGCTGTCGTCCACCAGCTTGCCGCTGCCCCAGCCCCGATAGCCCGCGCGGATAAAGGCAAAGTCAACTCCGTCGGCGGCTGCCTTTTCCCAGTCGATGACTTTTTGGTAGACGGAGACGTCCACGCCCTTTTTCAGAGTCTCCCCCTGCTGGAGCGCCCGGGGGGTGAAAGCGGAAAACTTGTAGCTGGCCTCGGCCTCCAGCTCCGGATTCTCCAGGGAGTCATATTGCTGCTCCTCCCGCCAAATCTGAGGATCCTCCTCATATGTATCGGTATCGGCGGCCATGGCCGGGCACATGAGCCCCAGCTGCAATACCATTGCAGCGGCCAGGGTCAGACAGAGTCGCTTGATCTTCATGGCGTGCTCCTTTCAATGGTTACAATCTGTAATAAAAAGATTGTACCACAGCAGCGGATAATGTGCAACCGGGAAGACGCAAAAATGGACGCTTTCGCGCCCATTTTTGTCTGACAAATCTGGTAATTTGCTGATATTTGGTGATTTTAGCTGATCTCGCCCAGATAGATGGAGACGCGGTTCTGGATCAGCTTTGCCACATCGTCGGCGGTCTTATCGCCGGAGAAGTAGGCGGCGGATTCCTCGCTGATGATGTTCATGATGTCGGCGTCATAGCTGCCGGAGCAGAAGGCACCGTCGATGAGGGACTTAAAGTCCTCCACCTGCTCCTGGGTCAGGGGCTCCATGGTGTACTCGGTGTCGCCGATGTAGGTGGAGGATTCCACCACCTGGGTCTCGCCGTTCTCGTCCACATAGGTTTCGGGCTGGGCGGCATCCTGAAGGAGCGTATCCAGGGCGGAGCGGGTCACAGGGAAGTCCCAGAGATCCTGCTGGATGCTGTCGTCCAGCATGGTCTTTACGAAGTCCCAGGCCGCGTCGATGTTCTTGGATTTTGCGGAGATGGCCAGGCCGCCGGAGACGGAGAGCTTTACGCCGTTGCCGGAGGACAGGGGATAGCCAATGGGCACGATGCCGTGATCCTTATTGCAGACGTTGTAGAATTCCTTCATGGAGTAGCTGTAGCCGGAGAGGTAGGAGGTGGTCATCAGCAGGTCGCCGGACTGGAGCATAGAATACTCGTCCTGGTTGCTGACCCCGTAGGTGTCACTGTTCAGGGCCTGATCGATCTCGTCCTGGGTGGGCAGCTTGGCGGAGACCGCCAGCAGCTGCTTGAATTCGTCGGAGTCAAAGGAGCAGGTGGCCGCGCCGAAGTCCACGAACTGGCTGAGGTTCTGATAGGTCATCATGTTGAGGAAGCTGTCCTGGGAGGTGTAGGTCATGACCTGGGTGCCCTCATCCAGGCCGTCGATGATCTCGCCCAGCTCCGAGATGGTCCAGGAGGTGCGGTCTCCGACCAGCTTGAGGCTGGCCAGCACGGTCTGGAGGCTGAAGCTGGTGGGCATGCCGTAGAGCTTGCCGCCCACGGTATAGGCCTGGAGGGCGGAGGATACCAGCTGATCCATGGAAACGGAGTCGTCCTTGTCCATCAGGGCGCTCATGTCCGCCAGAACGCCCTTGGCGATGTACCGGGCCTCATGGCCGGTGGACAGGGAGATAATGTCCGGGCAGTTGCCGGAGATCACGTCACGGTCCAGCTGCTCGGTGGACTTGGTGTAGTCGTCCTCGGTGTTGTACTGGCTGTAGTCTACCAGGGTGATCCGGTAGTCGTTGCTCTTGCGGTTGTAGGCGATGACGGCGTTGCGGATGGTATCGTCCAGATACTCCGCGCCCAGGGTCAGAATGGTGCGCTGGGGCAGCTGATCCGCGGGGGTCTTGGTGAGGGTGCCCAGCTCGTAGGTGTTGGCGCCGCTCTTCTGGTGATAGGTGGTGGTGAGCACCAGAATCGTGTCCTCGGTGGGAGCGGCGATGCCGTTCATATTGGAGGAGTTGATATCGGAGTCCAGCCAGGACAGCAGCTTGGTGGCCGTGCCGGTGGTGAGATCGATGCTGTAGAGATAGGTGCCGTCGGAAGCCATGAGGGTGCTGCCGTTGCCGGGGAAGTAGCTGAGCGTATTGGTCTCTGTGACACCGGTGATGTTCAGGGGCTCGGAGACGGCGCCGTTTTCAATGGTGGCAAGGACCGCGCTGCCCGCGTCATTGTTGGGATAGTAGCTGATGACCACGGTTCCATCGCCGCTGGCGAGGATGTTCATGACCCAGCTGGCGTCCAGGTCCACAGTGCCCTTCAGCGTGCCGTCGTCGCCGTACTGATAGACGGTGGTATCGTCGCCGAAGAGCAGGTCGCCGTTTTTATCCTGGACAGCGTACATGGGATAGAAAGAATCGGAGCCGCTGTCGGGGGTGATCGCAAACTGGGAGATCAGGTTGCCGGACATATCGTACTTGGCGGCGGTGTAGGTGATGCCGGGTTCGCCGGAGCTGGCGGTGTCGCCGTAGGCGTCGTCATAGACGGTGCTGTCCTCGGCGGCGGCAGTCTCTCCGGTGCCGTAGGCGTCGCCGGAAACGGTGTCGTCAATGGGAGCCTCGGCGGCCTCAGACTGGGCCTCGCCGGTGCCGTAGGCGTCGCCGGAGACGGTGTCCTCGGCGGCCTCGGCATCGATCCGCGTCTCCTCGACTTCGCCGGTCTCCTCGCTGGTGCCATAGGCGTCGCCGGAGACGGTACCGTCGATGGAATCGTCATAGCTCATGTCCATGGTGTAGGTGTTGGTGAGAAGCCAGTAGGCGCTGGCGTCCGGGGTCACCATGACGTTCTGGACATAGGTGCTGGTGTTGCCGGAGTTGTCATAGCTGGGGGTGGGAATCTGGGTGGTCTCTCCGGTGGCGGGATCCACACAGTACAGAAGCGGCTGGTAATTGCCGTCGTCGCTGTACTTTTCGCTGGCGAAATAGAGCTTGCCGCCGGCGGTGGAGACGTTGTTGGAGTTGATGTAGTCCGCGTCCACATTCAGTTCATGGTACTCGGAGAGATAGCCGTAGCCCAGCTCCGTGGCCAGGGCGGAGGTGGAGTTGGTGGTGGATTTGCCGCCGTCTGAGCTGTCGCCGCTCTTTTTGCCGCAGGCGGCCATGCTCAGGCACAGGGTCCCGGCCAGGGCCAGGGAGATGCCGCGCTTCCAAAGTTGCTTCATAGTTCTTCCTTTCCGGGGATACATTCCCCAATGAGCTTCACGCCGCGGCGCAGGATCATTTCCTGCGGAAACGGCGGGGTTTATGAGAATAACGGAGCTCCGGCGAGGGCTTGGGACGCTTGGAGCGCCTTTTGCGCCGGAATCGGGGCTGGGGCTCCTCGTCCTGGAGCCGGGCCTCATAGTTTCGGGCGTTCCGGCGGTCAATGGCCCGGGAGACGGCCTGAGGGATGCTGTAGAGGCCCCAGGTACGCTTCCGGTTCAAAAGGATCAGCCAGATGAGAAGGCTGATGGCCGGGAAAATCAGAAAGATGGCCTCGGGGATCAGCCGCAGCGCCAGGTGATTTTCCGCCAGCTGGGCGGCGTTTTCATACCAGGGATAGCCCACGGCCTCGGTGGAGATGCCCCGGAGAGAATAGCTCCGGAGGATGCTCCAGCGGCTTTGCAGGGAGAATCGCCCGGCGTTGTCCGTATAGACGGTGTTCTCTGGCAGAATGTCCTTCAGCGCCGATTGGAGGGTGGACAGGGCAAAGTTCTTCACCGGCTGGGGCAGTACCATCTCCAGACAGGTAAAGCCGATTTCGGAGCTGGCGGGGACGGGGGCGCTGTCCTTGCCTGTGGTGTCGCCGGTGGTTCCGGCGGTGCTTCCGCCCGTGCTTCCAGCGGTGCTTGCCGCAGTGTCGGCGGCCGTGGTCAGGGACGAGGACTGAGCGCCCGGGGAATCCCAGAAGACCCAGGCCCGGCAGGTATCTCCCGCGGCTTTTTCATTGTAGCGGCCCTCCGGGTAGTCCACCACGGCGGCCACCTGATATCTTTGGCCGTTCCACCAGAGAAACTGACCGATGATATCATCGGTGTAGAAGAGGTTCCAGGCGGTCTGCCGGTCCAGGACGATCCGATCGTGCATCACGTCGGATTCCGACATGTACCAGCCGGTGCGCAGCACCATGGGGTGCATTCGGAAGTAATCCCCGGCCACCAGAGTGAGCTCTACGGTGGTGGTGAGATTGCCGTTGTCATTTTGCAGGGCGGCCTGGGTGGATCGGGAGGCGGCATAGAACCAGGGGTATTCCTGGGAGGGCACGCCCGCCGCCGTCAGGGCGTTTTCCACCGCCAGCCGCAGAGAGGAGAGATCGGCGGAGGAAACGGCGTTGTCTTCGGGGAGATATACTGAGGCCTGAGCATAGGGCTTGTCCTCAGCCTCCCAGCGGACATAGGCGGTCTGATCGGTGAGAGAGGAGACCACATCCCTGTCGCTCCGATGCAGCCCCCAGAAGACCCCTAGGCTTACCAGAACGGCAAGCCCCCAGAGCATCCATTTCCAGCGCTGGAGCACCCAGCGCAGTATTTTTTTCAAGGGCCCTCACCTCACTCTGCAATCCGCACCTGGCTTCCCACGTCCAGGGGAACGGTGGCGGTGGTGATGACAAAGTCCGAGGACTGGAGATCGCCGGATACGGCGCTGTTGGTGTCGTCAGAGGCCAGCACGGTGACCGTCTTCTTCTTGACGGAATATCGGTTGCCCAGGGGGCTGGACTTTACCTGCACCACATAGACAAAGCTGCCGTCCGAGTCTGTATGGATGCAGGAGGAGGGAATCACCAGGTCATAGTTGGAGTTTTTATCGCCCACGGAGAAGCTGAGACTCTGGCCCACGGTGACATTATCCCCGGTGACGGAGAAGGTGAGAAGCCGGCTGCCGGAGGGATCGCTCTGATCGGCGGTGATGGAGGTCAGGGTCATGGTGATGCCGCTGTCCCAGAGGTTGGTGATCTCCGCCTGGAGGCCCTCTTTTAAGAACTTGGCCTGATCCTTTTTCACGGTGGCTTTCAGGGTGTAGCCCTTTTCCGTGAGCTCCACCACCATCAGGGGGGAGTCGGCGGTGGTGGTATCACCGGCGGCCACATTGATCTCCGTGACCACGCCGGGGTAGCGGCTGACGATATTGGCGGCGGAGGACTTCTCCTCCAGGGCCTTGACCTTGGCCTCGGCGTCGGCGACCTCTTTGGCCTTGGCTTCAAGCTCCAGCTGGGAGACGGAGTCGTTATAGGCGTTGGAGTTGGCAGTGTCCTGGGCGGAAGCCTGGGCGGTAGCCAGGGCGTCCTTGGCGGACTGGAGGGCCGCCTCCGCAGAGCTTACATCGGTGCTGCCGGTAAGGGAGGACTGATAGGAGTCCAGGGCGTTCTGGGCGCTGGTCACGGCGGCGTTGGCGTTCTCCAGGGCCACCCCCGCGTCGGTGGCGGCCTGCTTGGCGGAGATCAGCTGCTGGGTGAGCTCGGCCTTCCGAGGGGCGATCTGCTGATCGTAGATCTGCTGGGCCCGGGCGGCGGCCTCGCCGGTGTCGTCGGACTCCGCGGCCTTTACGGCGCTTAGATAGTCGGCGTTGGAATTTTCCACGTTGTCCAGCTGGGTCTGGATGGAGTCCACCGCGGCGTCAGCTTTGGTTTTATTCTGGGTGGCAGTGGCAACGCCGCTCTGGGCGGAGGCCACTGAATTCTGATAGCTCTTAAGGCTGTCAGCGTTCTTTTTCGCGTTCGCCAGATCCGTCTCCGCCTTGCTGACGGCTGCCTGGGCCTGGGACAGGGAAGCGGCCTGGGCCGCCGCGCCGTCCTCGGTCTTTGGAAGCTGCATCTTGGCGTAGTCCAGCTGTAAAGAGGCCAGATTGGTCCGGGCGTCGGTGAGCTCCTGGCTCTCGGTGGCGTCCAGGGTCAGAAGTACGTCTCCTGCGGCGATTGTGTCGCCCTTTTTCACGTTGACGGATGCCACGGTGCGGGTCTCCTGAACGGTGACGTTATAGCTCTGAGCGGATTCCACGGTGCCGCTGCCCCGGATCTTGGTGGTGATGGCCGTGGACTGGGGGTACTGGGCCGCCACCTCCGGCAGAGAGTAGTTCATAATGGTATTGGAAAAGAAGGTCAGCACCAGCAGCACCGCCAGAAAGACGATCAGGGCGTTCTTGACCCAGTCTCGGCGGCTGCGCTTCTTCTTGCGGCCGGTCTCCACTTCATACTCATATTCGTTTGTCATGGCTGATACACCTCGTCTCTTTTATCCCTTGATACCGCCGGAGTAGGTGATGCCCTCCTCCAGGTATTCCTCACCCCACAGGAACATCAGCAGGGTGGGCACCATATAGATCACGGCCACCGCAAAGGCCACGCCCACCTCGCCGCTGTTGATCTCGCTTAAAAACACGCTGAGGGGATATTTTTCCTGATCGGTGAACAGGATCAGGGGCTGCTCGACCATGTTCCAGTAGTCGATGAACACCAGCATGGCCACACTGACCAGGGCGCTCTTGCACATGGGCAGGCAGACTCTCGAAAAGATCTGCCATTCTCCGGCTCCGTCCAGCTCTGCCGCCTCAATGTAGGATTTGGGGATTCGGCGCATGTTTTTGGTGAGCAGGAACACGCTGAAGGGGGCGAAGATGCCCGGAAGGATGATGGCCCAGTTGGTGTCCAGAAGTCCCAGCCACTTGGAGACCAGGTAGTTGGGCACCAGCGTCACCTGGTAGGGCATCAGCATCAGAATGATGTACCCGAAGAACACGATCTCCCGCACCCGACCCCGATACCGGGAAAAGCCGTAGGCGGCCAGGGAGGCCAGGGCCACCTGGAAGATCACAATGGGCACCGTGAGGATCACGGAATTCCAGAATTTCAGCAGATAGGAGGGACTGTTGAACAGCACGGTCCAGTACTGCTTAAAGGACACCATATCCGGGATGAACTTTAGGTTCACCCGCTGGGAGATGTAGCTGGTTACCGCCTGGTTTTGGCTCTGGTCGCCGCTGGAGCTGCTGCCGAAGACCACGCCATAGTTGGCGGTGATCTCGTCCTGGGTCATAAAGGAGTTGGTGACGGTCAGAACAATGGGCATCAGAAACAGGATGGCCATACTCAGGGCGATGGCCGTCAGGATGATTTTGACGATGAGCCTCCGGCGGCGGTAATAGCTGCGGCTGTGAACCGAAGAAGCCTGGGGCGTATGGACGCGGCGTTTCATTCCTCTTCCACATCCTTTCCCATTTTGCTGTCCACCAGGAACAGCAGACCGATGACCACCACCATCACAGCGGCCATCACCAGGGCGGCGGCGGAGAGCTTCTGATAGTCCATGCTCTCAAAGGTATTGTTCATGAAGTGCTGGAGCAGGTACAGCCCGTCATAGGGGTATTTGCCGGTGAGCAGGTAGACCTCCCGAAAGATCTTCATGGAGTTGATGAGGCTTAAAATCGTCACGAACAGGATCGTGGGGAAGATGTACCGGAGCTTGATCTGGAAGAAGATCCGGGTGGCGCTGGCGCCCTCCAGCATGGCCATCTCCTGAATGTCCACGGGGACGTTGGACAGGGCCGCCAGAAACAGGATCATATCATAGCCGAGGTTCTTCCAGAGATACAGGAGGATGACCACATAGCGGTTGAACTCGGACTTCATCCAGTCGATCTTGTCCACGCCGAAGTGGGCGAGAAAGGCGTTGAGCGCGCCGTTGTTGCTGAAGATCACCTGCCAGATCAGCACAATGGAGGCCACAGGCACCATCATGGGGGTCAGCATAAACGTCCGGATCTGGCTCCGCAGGGGGAGCTTCTGGCTGAGCATACAGGCCAGCAGTAGGGAGCCGCAGACCGCCGCGGGCACGGAGATCAGGGAGAAGATGGCGGTATTTTTGGCCGCCAAAAGGAAGGATTGGTTCTGGAACAGGTTCCGGAAGTTGTCGAAGCCCACAAACTCGTGGAGCACCGGGTTGTTTACAAAGGCGTAGTAGATCACCACAAAGAAGGGGAGCACAAAGAAGATCAGCACGCCGATGAGGCTGGGGGAGATAAAGGCCAGGCTGATGAGCCGCTCCTTCCGGCGCTGCCGCCGTTCGCTGGGGGTCAGGGAAACACGCTCTTTGTTCTGCCGGGGACTCCGGCGCAGGTTTGGCCGCTTCATGGGCTCCCTCCTTCCGTTCTGGATTCATAATGTATAGACGTAGAAACCGGGGGCAGGGTTTCATATTTCTAAAAATATTTTCGGATACCGCTGTGTCCACGGTGTGTCCAACTGTACTAATGTTGTTAATACGATTATAGCATGAGGGACTGGACAACACAAGTTAAGGTTTCCTTAAGGCGGCGAAAAAGCGGCGCACCCGGAATGGGTGCGCCGCAGCTTCTGTGCTTACGATTTCTTTTTCTTCTTGCTGACGATCACCACTGCCGCGATAATCACCACGGCCAAAATCACAATGACCACGATCACCGCCGCAGAGCTGCTGCTTTCGGTCTCGGCGGGAGCTTGGGCGGCCTCTGCCTCGGGCTCCGGCGTGGGAGCGGGGGTCTCGGCCTCGGCGGGCTCCTGAGCGGATTCTTCGGCAGCGGGCTCGGCGCTGAGGGTTTCCTGAGTGGATTCCTGAACGGAGGCCTCGGGCTCAGCCGCGGGCTCAGCCGCGGGCTCCGCTGCGTCGCCCCAGGCTGCCTCGGTGTAGACAGTGCCGTCGGGAGCGGTGGGGATGTAGTCGAGATTTACATAGCTGTCGATGTTGGTGTCGAAGGTGTATTCGCCGTCGGCCACGGTGCCGATGCCGGGGACATTTTCATAGGCGGTGAGATCATCCGTGCCAAAGGCGCCGGTGACGGTAACGGTATAATCGCTGTCGCCCTCCACATAGGCGGTGCCGTCGGGGGCGGCGATGGTGACGGCCTTGCCGCTGTCATCGAGAAGCTCCGCGCCGCCGGTGTAGAAGTCCCGGACCTGGCTGTCGCCGGTGACGGTCCAGACGGCGGATTTGTCCATGTACACGTCGCAGCCCCGGTCGCCGTTGTCCTCCCTGCAGAGGATCGCGCCGCTGAGGGTGGAATCCTGGGTCAGGTAGCAGCCCAGATAGCTCCAGGTGTCATAGATGATGTTGCCGTCCATATCCTGATCCACGGTGTAGAGCACGCACTCCGAGCCGTTGGCTCCGGCGGTGCCCCAGCCCCGCTCATTGGTGTTGCAGGCACAGAGCAGGAAGGTGTCCATGCCCTCGGGGTAGACCATTTCCACCTGGCTGAGGCTGATGTAGCAGTAGGTATTGGTGGTGTAGAACATCTTGGCGTTGCCGTTTTCCGAGACATTGTTGGCCTTCAGCACGCCGCCCACCATGGTGCAGTAGGTGGTGCCCTCCTCGGAGTCGCCGGACATGGACTGATAGACCATGACGTTGCAGTTCTCGTCGTCGTCGGAGGCGGTGTAGTTGCCCTCCAGGTAGGAGTTATAGATGTGGGCGGGGTTCCGGCCCTCGAAGCAGATGGCCTGGGCGTTGCCCGCCTGCATGGTGGCGTTGGACACGGTGATATCCGCTACGCAGTAAATGGCCGGGGAGCCGGTGCCCTTGGAGCCGTTTGCGATATAGGTACCGCCGTCTACCACCATGAGGCCGGAGCCCCGGTCAGAGCGGATGGCTGCGGAGGAGCCGCCCTCGGTGGTGACGGTGCAGTCCTTGGCGTAGAGGGTGCCGCCGCCGGCCACCATAATACCGCCGGAGCCGCCCTCGCCGGTGGTGGTCACCGTGGCGTCCTCAATGTTGATGGTGGAGGAGCCGTAGGCAAACACGCCGTTGCCGCCGCTGGCGTTGGTCTCTACCCTGCCGCCCTGGATGGTGAGATTTGCAGGGGTGGAGGCGTCCTCGGAGTAGGCCAGCACGCCGGAGTTCACGCCGTAGAAGCTGCCGTCGTCGCCGGTCATGTCACCGGCGGATTTGGTGACGGTGGAATCCTTCAGGGTGGCCGTCACCCCGGGGCCCACCCGCAGGGCCACCTCGGTTTCGCCGGTGGAATCCGGGAAGGTCTCATTGGTATAATCTCCGGATTCGAGATCCGTCACCGCGTCGCCGGTGTAGAAGGTCATGGAGCCGCCGCCGGGCGGGGGTGGAGGCACATTCCCGCCGCCGCCGAAGCCGCCAGGGGGCACGTCTGTAGCCAATGCGCTGGAGGCCAGAAGCACGCTGAGGGCCATGGCCGCTGCGCCGCAGCGCAGATAGGTTTTCCGTTTCATATTCATCTCTCGCTTTCTCCGGCGATTTCTACCGCCGTTTATGGTCAAATCTATTTTACTCCAAAGTCACAGAATTGTCATGATAAACCTGACGGAACCAACCAAATCGAACTTTTTGGGCGCATTCTGCGGGTGATCCGCGTAGGCGGGAGAAAACAAACGCGCAGACAGTCCGCTATTTTGTAGGACTGTCTGCGCGCTGAAGGATGAAATTACAGTGCGGGGGGCTCCGCAGGGGGCTCGGCGGGAGCCTCCGGGCTCTGGGGCAGCACCGGGAAGATCACGGCGGCCTTGAACAGGTCTCCGTCCACGGACAGGATGAACTCGCCGCCCATGGATTCCGCCAGGCTCCGGGCAATGGAGAGGCCCAGGCCGCTGCCCTCGGTGTGCCGGGAGGAATCACCCCGGACGAACCGCTCCATGAGCTCCTCCGGGGTCACGTCCAGGGGATCCCGGGAAATGTTCCGGAAGGTAACGATGGCGTGGGAGTCGGCGGTCAGGGTCACATAGAGCCGGGTGCCGGGCATGGCGTATTTCACAGCGTTGCCCAGAAGATTGTCCAGGATCCGCCACAGGAGCCGCCCGTCGGCATTGATCATCACCGGGACCTCCGGCAGCTTGGGCACCGGGGTGAGCCCGGCCTTCTCCAGCCGCTCGCTGTACTCGCCCAGGGCCTGACCCAGCATCATGGAGAAGTCCAGGGGCGCGGCGTGGACGGTGATATTGCCTGTGGAGGCCTTGCTGGCTTCCACCAGATCCTCAATGAGCTTTTTCAGGCGGGCGGACTGTCGATCCAGCACCTGGAGATACTCCTGGGCGGCGGGGGAGCCCGCGGGCTCCTGCTTGAGAAGATCCACATAGCTGACGATGGAGGTGAGAGGCGTTTTGAGGTCGTGAGACACATTGGTGATGAGCTCGGTTTTCAGCCGCTCGGAGCGCATCCGGCGATCCACGGCGGTGCCGATGCCGTCCTGAATGTGGTTCAGGGCCTCGGCGGTGGACTTGAACTCCAGAACCAGATGCTCTGTGGAGACCTTGGTATTGTAGTCCCCGGCGGAGATCCGCTCCGCACCGGTCTTCAGCCGCAGGAAGCACATGCAGACATAGGCGATGACGCCGCCCACCAGAAGCTTTTCCACCAGCCAGAGTAGGTAGAGCAGACCGTTTCCGTAGTAGATCATGGTCAGGCCAATGAGCTCCAGAATGCACAGGGCCAGATAGGCGGCCATGACCTTCCAGAACAGGGGCAGGTGCAGGAATACCGCCGACACGGCCTTGCCCAGGGAGCCGCCCAGCTTTTTAAGGCACCGGCCCAGCCGATAGCAGACGGTGTTTTTCAGCAGGGTGTGGGTCTTGATCCGGACACACAGGGAGGGCAGCAGATAGGTGAGACTCAGGGCCATGAGCCCGGAGGCCACACCCAGGCCGATCAGGGAGGCAGCCAGGTAGGAGAAGTCGAACTCCGTCAGGGAGATTCCCAAGGCAAGCCACAAAACCAGAATCAGCAGCATCAGATCTCCCGGCAGCTTGTGGATGGGATTCAGCACGGCTTCCGTCTTGCCGTTCACCCGGCCCACGTTGCAGCACAGCAGCACCAGCAGGATCAGCCCGAGAAGCAGGCAGCCCGCGGCAACACCGCAGAGCAGATAGCGGGCCTGGAACAGCTGGGTGCACAGAGTATAAATCTGCTGATATTTGTCCGGGTAGGGGAGGCCGTTTAGCAGATAGCAGTGGATCACATAGCTGGTGTCGATGTCCGTATAGATCTCGGTGGTATCGTCCACCCAGTTAAATTCGTTGTTGTCCTTGTCATATTCATAGTGGGACCCGTTATAGGTAAAGCCCAGCTGCAAGGCCAGCGGGTCCAGCTCGTCAATGCCGGAGATGGCGTCCTTGGAGCGGGTCTCCACCTGGGAGAAATAGTCGCCGTCCTCATTGTAGGTGTAGAGCTGACCGTCGCAGTAGAACAGCTGGCTGGCAACGGTATAGCGGTCCCGGGATGTGGACTGCTGGGTGGTAAAGGCGTAGCCTCCGGTAAAGTCCAGCATGGAATCCTGGCCGTCATAGGTGGAGAGCACCGTTTCGCCGGTTTCGTCGTCTATGATCTCCCAGAGCATATTGGAATTCTTGCCGGAATAGATGGGGCCGGTGAAGTAGGAGACCCAGGGGTGGCTGGGATCGCTGGGGTCAAAGTAGCCCTCCATAATGAGGTCAGAGTCCCGGTAAAAACGGTTTTGCACCATGTCCCGGAACAGATCCGATTGGCTGGAAAAGCCCCCGGCCAGGGCAGAGTACAGGGCCAGCAGGCCCGAAAAGAGCCCGGCGGCCAGAAGCAGGACGCAGAGGATCGCGCCCAGGACCTTGACGCCGGTTTTTTTGAGGAATGCGGGCATCAGAACATCACTCCGATCAGGCAGAGACAAACTTATAGCCCTGGCCCCAGACCACCTTCAGGCAGCGGGGATTGGCCGGGTCTATCTCGATTTTTTCGCGCAGGTGCCGGATATGTACAGCCACGGTGCCCTCGGCGCCCAGGGGGGACTCCTTCCAGACCTGGCGGTAGATCTCGGCAATGGAGAACACCTGGCCCGGATGGGTGAGGAACAGCTTGAGGATCTCATACTCCGTGGGGGTCAGGCTGATGGGGTCGCCGTCCACCTTGACGATCTTGGCCCGGTCATCCATGGACACGGGGCCGCAGCTAAGCTCGGTGGTGGGGGTCACAGCCGCGCCCAGCTGGAGGTAACGGCGCAGCTGGGATTTTACCCGGGCCAGCACCTCCATGGGGTTAAAGGGCTTTGTGATGTAGTCATCTGCGCCCACGTCCAGGCCCAGCACCTTGTCGGTGTCCTCTCCCTTGGCCGTCAGGAGGATCACGGGGACGTTGCTGGCCTTACGGAGCTTGGACAGAACGGTGATGCCGTCCATGACAGGCATCATGATGTCCAGCAGCACCAGGCCGATATCCCCCTTCTCCACGGCGTCCAGGGCCTCCTGGCCGTTGGCACAGAGCACGGTCTCATAGCCCTGGGCGCTCAAATAGATGTTCAGGGCATTGCGGATATCGGTTTCATCGTCGCAGATGAGGATCTTGTACATATCTCTTCACACCTTCCGAATATAGTGTAGCAAATTTGGAATTAAGAACAAAGGGGACGACCCTTTAAGAAATGGTTAAGGGGATTGATCCGGAGCGAAAAAGCGCCGCAATGGCTGCGGCGCTTTTGTGATGCACGTTTATTCTGCGTTGGCCAGGTTCTCACCCACCTGATAGATGTTGCCCGCGCCGATGGTGAGGATCAGGTCGCCGGGGGCGGCGATCTCCTTGAGGCGCTGGGTGATCTCATCAAAGGTCTTGTAATACTCCGCACCGGGGATCTGATCCGCCAGATCCTTGGAGGAGATGCCGTAGGTGTTGCTCTCCCGGGCGGCGTAGATCTCCGCCAGAATGGTGAGATCCGGGCGGCGCAGCTGCTCCACAAACTCCGGGAACAGGGCCTTGGTGCGGGAGTAGGTGTGGGGCTGGAACACCACGATGGTGCGGCTGTAGCCCCGCTCGGGCACCGCGTCCAGGGTGGCCTTCAGCTCGCCGGGATGGTGGGCGTAGTCGTCATAGATATCGGCTCCGTGGTACACGCCCTTGAACTCCATGCGCCGGGCGGCGCCGGTGAAGGACACCAGGCCCCGGGTCACGGCCTCGGGCTCGATGCCCAGGGCCCAGGCGGCGGCGATGGCGGCCAGCGCGTCCATGCAGTTGTGCTTGCCCAGGACCCGCAGGTCGATGTGGGTGTAGAAGCTGCCCTTGCACATGACGTCGAAGCTGGAATGGCCACGGTCAAAGTGCACCGGGTACACGTCCATGTCCGGGGTCAGGCCGAAGGTGATGAGCCGCCGGTCAATGCCCTTCAGGGCGTCCATGGTGTTTTTGTCCATGCCATTGGCGATGACGATGCCCCGGTCGGCGGGGGTCAGCTCCGCGAACTGCCGGAAGGAGTGCTTGATGTCCTCCAGATCCTTGAAGAAGTCCAGATGATCCGCATCGATGTCCAGGATCACGGCGATGGTGGGAGTGAAGTTCAGGAAGGAGTTGCAGTACTCGCAGGATTCCATGATGATGGTGTCGCCGTGGCCCACCCGATGGCCTGCGTCCAGCCGGTTCAGGTAGCCACCGATCATGACCGTGGGGTCGATGCCCGCCTCCATGGCGATATGGGTCATCATGGAGGTGGCGGTGGTCTTGCCGTGGGTGCCGGAGAAGCAGACGGCGTTCTTATAGGCGGTCATGATATAGCCCCAGGACTGGGCCCGCTCAAATACCGGGATCCCGGCCTGGATCGCGGCGGCGATCTCCGGGTTTTCGTCGTGGACAGCGGCGGTGCGGATGATGCAGTCCGCTCCCTGAATGTTCTCGGCACGGTGGCCGATGGCCACGGGAATGCCGGTCTCGACCAGATGATCGGTGGCCTTGCTCTTGTTCATATCAGAGCCGGTGACAGAGATGCCCATGCCGTGGAGCACCATGCCCAGGGCGCACATGGATACGCCGCCGATGCCGATGAGATGGACGTGCTTGCCGGGCTTGAGGTATTCAGCCATTTCCTGTGTGGAGTGATGAAGCAATGTTGGTTCCTCCTAGTTCAAGGGCTCATGGGCCCTATATGGTCATTCTAAATCACCTTATTATAATACAGAAGTGTGAATTGCACAAGTGCAAAAAACAGGGACTGTTGAAAAAACAACAGTCCCTGTGGGGTTCCGATGGAGATATCAGTCCGTATGGGTCTTGTCCACGCTGCGGGAGAAGGTCACGCCGTCCTTGTGGAGGACGATATCCAGGGAGGCCCGGTCACCGCGCAT
This sequence comes from uncultured Oscillospiraceae bacterium, assembly GCA_934546685.1. Classification (GTDB taxonomy): domain Bacteria; phylum Bacillota; class Clostridia; order Oscillospirales; family Oscillospiraceae; genus HGM13006. The sequence continues at coordinate 15,929 of CAKTEB010000006.1, read as the reverse complement.
ATAGGTCTGGGTGAACTCGTAGCACTCGCCGCTCTCGGTGCGGGTCTGGCGCTGAACGAAGAAGCCTGCGCTGCCGGCACGGCAGTGGAGCAGCTCCGCGTCGGACTTGCTGAACTTTACCGCCTCATAGGAATCCACGGCGGTGTAGGGGATCACGCCCACATCGTAGAGCAGGGAGTAGAAGGAGTGGGTGGTCAGCAGCTCGGGGGTCAGGTTGGGGTAGATGTACTGGGGATAGAAGGAGGTCTCCAGCATCAGGGGCTCCCCATTGACCTTGCGGATACGGGTAAACTTATAGACCTTGGTATCGCTGCTCCGAAGCTCCAGCATCTTCACGATGTCCGGGGTGGGGGTGATGACGTTGAACTCGATGAGGTCGGAGGAGGGCGTCAGGCCCATGGCGGTCATTTCCGCGGTGAAGGAGTAGACCCGTTCGGTCTTCCGATGGACCTTGGGCTCGGCCACAAAGGTGCCCTTGCCCTGGCGGCGAACCACCAGACCCTCAGACTCCAGGGCGCCGATGGCCTGGCGAACCGTGGAACGGGAGATGGACAGAGCCTTGCAGAGCTCAGACTCAGAGGGGAGCAGATCACCGGGAACGAGGATGCCTGCGGAGATGTAACGCTTAATGATCGCTACCAACTGGTTATAAAGTGGTACGTCGCTGTCCAGAGATAGCTTTGCGTTCAGAATCAAACTATTGGTAGAACTCATTCTATATCACCTAAAAATGAAATACTTGGAACCCAAACCAGATTCCTTTTTTCTATTTAGTATAGCAAAAAATCCGAAAAAAGCAAGCCTAAGCAGGAAAAAGACGAATCATTTTGCGCTGAGCAAAAAGATCCGTCATCCCGGGGCCGCTATCCGAACCGACTGTCTGGCTACGACTCAGGGAGGTGACCTGAACAGACAGCCGGGAGGAAGCGAACGAAAAACGATAGCACCGGGTGACACACCGATGGTACCATTTGTCACAAAACGTATCGAACGTTTTGCTATGCCCATATTCTAGTACAAAACCGCTCGGCTGTCAAGGGCTCCGGACAGAATTTTGCAAGTAATTTACGGAGAAATGCAAAAAATTGAGGGAATGGGAGAGGGGATAGGGAAAATGCAATGGGAAAATGGAGATTTGAGAGGAATTGGGACGGTTTTGCAGGATTGGCGTAGTTTTGGGATGGGGTGATTCTTGGTGCAATACAAGAACCTACGGCCTCTGGCGGCCCCATCTTTCGTTACACGACGAAAGATGGGGGAGAAAGACGTGGCAAGGGGCTGCGGCCCCTTGCATCCCCGTGGAGTTAATAGGGACAGGCCTTGACGAATCGGTTCCAGACGTATTCGCATTGGTGCCTAGCCCGAATTTTAATCAGGGGGCGGCATGCCTGCGGCACTGCTTCCGCCCCCTTCGTGCCTACTGCGGTGCTCTGAGCGAATTACGTTGTGCAAGGTACTTTGCTCGGAGCATCTGGATACTCACGCATTCCCTAAACAAAAGCAGTGCCGCACATCTCTGTGCGGCACTGCCGTAAGATTACTGATTTGCCTGACGCTTGGTCAGATCCTGATACTTCTCCGCGGCGAACTCCTCTGCCTCGGCGAAGAGCACCTTCGCACGGTCCGGGAAGCTCTTAGCCAGGGAGCTGTAGCGGCTCTCGGACATGATGTAGTCATTGTACCGATCCGTGGGCTCCTTGGAGTCCAGGGTGAAGGGCTTCTCCTTCTCCGGGTTGAACCGGAACAGGTGCCAGTAGCCAGCCTTCACGGCACGCTCCATGGTCTCCATGGCCTTGCCCATGCCGGCCTTTGCGTGGTGGTTGATGCAGGGCGCGTAGGCGATGATCAGGGAGGGGCCGTCATAGGCCTCGGCTTCCATGATGGCGTTGAGGGTCTGCTGATAGTCAGCGCCCATGGCGATCTGCGCCACATAGACATAGCCGTAGGTCATGGCGATCTGAGCCAGATCCTTTTTCTTCACGGCCTTACCGGCGGCGGCAAACTCTGCCACAGCGCCGATGGGGGTCGCCTTGGAGGCCTGTCCGCCGGTGTTGGAGTAGACCTCGGTGTCGAGGACGAAGATGTTCACGTTCTGGTTCTGGGCCAGCACATGATCCACGCCGCCGTAGCCGATATCGTAGGCCCAGCCGTCGCCGCCGAAGATCCACTGAGAGGGCTTCACCAGCATGTCGGTCATCTTGGAGATCTCGCCCAGGGCGGGCACGTCGGCCTCATGGGCCTTGATCTTAGCTTCAAACTCCGCGGAGGGGATCCGGGAGCCCTCGCCCTCGTTGCTGGCGGCCAGCCAGGTCTCGGCGGCAGCCTTCAGGTCGGCGGGGATATCCTCCTTCACCAGGTCAGCCACCAGGCCCTGGAGCTTTGCCCGGCGCTGCTGAGCGCCCAGCATCATGCCGTAGCCGAACTCGGCATTGTCCTCGAACAGGGAGTTGGCCCAGGCGGGACCCTTGCCGCACTTGTTGGTGGTGTAGGGGATGGAGGGAGCACTGGCACCCCAGATGGAGGAGCAGCCGGTGGCGTTGGCGATCATCATGCGGTCGCCGAACAGCTGGGTGATGAGCTTGACATAGGGAGTCTCGCCGCAGCCCGCGCAGGCGCCGGAGAACTCGAACAGCGGGGTCTTGAACTGAGAGCCCTTGACGGTACCGGCCTTGAAGGGCACGGGCTTCTCGGTAACGGCCTTGGTGGCATACTCGAAGACGGTCTCCTGCTCCATGGACTCGGCCAGAGGCTTGGAGACCAGGGCCTTGTTCTTGGCGGGGCAGACGTTGATGCAGGAGCCGCAGCCGGTGCAGTCCATGGGAGAGATGGCCATGGTGAAGTGGAGATCCTCGGTGCCCTTGCCCATCATCTTGGTGGACTTAATGCCTTCGGGGGCATTCTTTAGCTCCTCATCGTTCATGACGATGGGCCGGATCACCGCGTGGGGGCACACATAGGAGCAGCGGTTGCACTGGATGCAGTTCTCGGGGATCCACTGGGGAACCTCCACGGCGATGCCGCGCTTTTCAAAGGCGGCGGTGCCGGAGGGCAGCGAGCCGTCAGCCTGAGGCATGAGCTTGGAGACAGGCACCTCGTCGCCGCGCATGGCGTTGGCGGGCACCAGAACGTCCTTCACAAAGGTGTCCAGGGTCTTGTTGCCGGAGGCGGCGGGCAGGGGTTCGACGCCGCCCTCGGTGGTGGTGGCCCATGCCTGGGGGATCTCCAGCTTTACGATGCCGGTGAGGCCCGCGTCGACTGCGTTCTTGTTCTTGTTGACCACCTCGTCGCCCAGCTTGCCGTAGGAGGTCTGGCAGGCCTCCTTCATGTAGCGGACGGCGTCGTCGATGGGAATGATGTTGGCCAGCTTGAAGAAGGCGGACATGAGCACCATGTTGTACTTGGTGCCGAGGCCCAGCTCCTTGCCGATCTTCACGGCGTCAATGGTGTAGACGTTGACGTGGTTCTTGGCGATATACTGCTTGGCCTCCACGGGGAGCACCTTGCCCAGCTCCTCCACATCGTAGGAGCAGTTGATGAGGAAGGTGCCGCCGGGCTTGCAGTCCTGGGCCATGGGATACTTCTCGAGATAAGAGGCATTATGGCAGGCCACGAAATCGGAGGCGGTGACATAGTAGCTGGAGCGGATGGGCTCAGGGCCGAACCGCAGATGGGAGATGGTCACGCCGCCGGACTTCTTGGAGTCGTACTGGAAGTAGGCCTGGGCGTTGAGATCGGTGTTGTCGCCGATGATCTTGATGGAGTTCTTGTTTGCGCCAACGGTGCCGTCGGAGCCGAGACCCCAGAACTTGCAGGCGGTGTTGCCCTTGGCCTGGCAGTCGGTGTTGTCGGTGATGGGCAGGCTCAGATGGGTCACGTCGTCGTTGATGCCCAGGGTAAAGGGAGCCTGGGGCTTGTCCGCCATCAGGTTCAGGTAGGCGGAGATCAGGCAGCCGGTGCCCACGTCCTTGGAGCCCAGGCCGTAGCGGCCGCCGATGACGGGCACGGAGCCGAACTTGGAGCCGGCCAGGGCCGTGACCACATCCAGGTACAGGGGCTCGCCCAGGGCGCCGGGCTCCTTGCAGCGATCCAGCACCGCGATGCCCTTGACGGTCTCAGGCAGCACATCGATGAGATAATTCGGACAGAAGGGGCGGTACAGGTGTACATTCACCATGCCCACCTTCTTGCCGGTGGAATTGAGGTAATCGCAGACCTCCATGAGAGCGTCGCAGGAGGAGCCCATGGAGATGATGACGTACTCGGCGTCAGGGGCGCCGTAGTAGTTGAAGGGCTTATAATCGGTGCCCAGCTTCTCGTTGACCTTGTCCATGTACTTCACCACAACGGCAGGGAGCTCGTTATAGTGGGTGTTGCAGGCCTCACGGGTCTGGAAGAAGATATCGGGGTTCTGAGCGGAGCCCTTGATATGGGGATGGTTGGGGTTCAGCGCGGCGTCACGGAAGGCCTGAACCTTGTCCTTGTCCAGCATTTCGTCCAGATCCGCGTAGTCCCACACGCCGATCTTCTGGATCTCGTGGGAGGTCCGGAAGCCGTCGAAGAAATGCAGGAAGGAAGCGGAGCCCTCAATGGCGGAAAGATGCGCCACAGCGGCCAGATCCATGACCTCCTGGGGGTTGGAAGAAGCCAGCATGGCGAAGCCGGTGCCGCGACATGCCATCACGTCGCTGTGGTCGCCGAAAATGGACAGGGCATGGGTAGCCAGAGCGCGGGCGGAGACGTGCATGACGCAGGGGAGATTCTCCGCGGCGATCTTATACATGTTGGGGATCATCAGGAGCAGACCCTGAGATGCGGTAAAGGTCGTAGTCAGCGCGCCGGACAGCAGGCTTCCGTGTACAGCGCCGGCGGCGCCGCCCTCGGACTGCATCTCGGCGACTTTTACCGTCTGGCCGAAGAGATTCTTCCGGCCCGCGGCAGCCCATTCATCGATGTGCTCTGCCATAACAGAGGACGGGGTGATGGGGTAGATCGCGGCAACGTCGGTGAACGCATACGCCACATGTGCGGCGGCGTTGTTGCCGTCCATGGTTTTCAGCTTTCTAGCCAAAGTAATTCCTCCTTGAATCGTTTGGGCGTCAAAAAGTGTCAGGTTAGACTCGATGATTCGCCCGCAGCCAGGGTATGTGTCACGATAGCCTGGCTCGCAGCACCTCTATTGTATCAAAAACCGGGGGCCTTGTAAATCGTCTGCAAGATTATTTTTGAAAGTTTGCAGAATATGACAAGTAAACCCGCTAAAGTAATAAAGAAGCGTGTGAAGTTGCATAAAAGAATTGTTTGAAATTTCACAAGAAATACGTTAAAATGGAATGGAACTGGAATGAGAAAATCCATGACTTGTATGAGACGTTTTGAATGGTCATGACTGATAAAAATGGCAGTCCTTCACGGACGTTCTGAAGCGAAAGGGGGAGCTTGATGGTATTTCAGCTGCGAACCATGGGCCTTGCGGGGATCCTGGGATATGTGGTGGAGGCGGAGTGCTGCATTGCCTCGGGGCTTCCGGGCTTCGACATCGTGGGACTGCCCGACGCGGCGGTGAAGGAATCCCGGGAGCGGGTCCGGGCGGCCATTACCAGCACCGGCTTCAAGTTCCCTGCCACCCGCATCACCATCAACCTGGCCCCGGCGGGCACGAAAAAGTCCGGCACCCTCTATGACTTGCCCATTTTATTGGGCATCCTGGCCACCTCCGGCCAGCTGCGGCTGCCGGGGAAGAGCTGGGCCTTCTTGGGGGAGGTCAGCATGAGCGGAGAGCTCCGGAGTGTCTCCGGGGTGCTGCCCATGGCCCTGTCCGCCAAGCGGGCTGGCATCGATACCATCGTAGTCCCGGCGGAAAACGGCCCGGAGGCCACCCTGGCCGGGGAGCTCACTGTCTACGCCCCCAGAACCGTGGGGGAGCTCTGCGACCATCTCACCGGGATCCGGGAGATGGAGCCGGTGGCTCCCTGGACGCCGGAGCGGGATCAGGGCCCCAGCCTGGACTTTGCGGATGTGAAGGGACAGGAAAACGTAAAGCGTGCCCTGGAGATCGCCGCGGCGGGCTCCCACAATATTTTAATGGTAGGCCCTCCCGGCGCGGGAAAGAGCATGCTGGCCAAGCGCCTGCCCTCTATTCTCCCGGACATGACCCGGGAGGAATCTCTGGAGGTGAGCCAGATCTATTCGGTGATGGGACTTTTGACCAAGGAACGGCCCCTGGTGACCACCCGGCCCTTCCGGTCGCCCCACCATACGGTGTCTCCCGCGGGACTGGCGGGCGGCGGCTCCAATCCCAAGCCCGGAGAGATCAGCCTGGCTCACAACGGAATTTTGTTCTTAGATGAATTACCCGAGTTTTCCAAAGAAGCTCTGGAGATCATGCGCCAGCCCCTGGAGGACGGAAAGGTCACCATCTCCCGGGTCAGCGGATCCTGCTCCTACCCCAGCCGGTTTATGCTGGTGTGCGCCATGAACCCCTGCAAATGCGGGTGGTACGGGCACCCCTCGGGCCGGTGCAGCTGTACGCAAAAGTCTGTGGAGCAGTATCTCTCCCGGCTGTCCGGGCCCCTGCTGGACCGCATCGACATGATCGTGGAGGTTCCGGCGGTGGAGTTTGAGGCCCTGTCCTCCAAGGCTCCCGGGGAGTCCTCGGCGGCCATTAAGGCCCGGGTGGACGAGGCCCGGGAGCGGCAGCAGCTGCGCTTTTCCGGCCAGAACATCGCCTGCAACGGGGCCATGCCTCCGGCGGCGGTGCAGAAATACTGCGGGCTGGACGAGACCTGCACGGGCCTCATGAAAATGGCCTTTGAATCCATGAACCTGACGGCCCGGAGCTATGACCGGATCCTTCGGGTGGCCCGAACCATTGCGGATCTGGCGGGAAGCCGGGAGATCGCCCCGGAGCATCTGGCTGAGGCCATCCAATATCGGACCTATCGGCTGGGACGAAATTAAGGCCATACCGCACAAATCGGCAAGAGCGTCTGTCGGGAGATTCCTTGTCAGAAAAAGGTTGTCAATTTCCCTTTGACAAACCGGAAAAAATCCGCTAAAATACGGAATGACGAGTGGCAGTAACTGCGTAAATCCAGTTGCTGCCGCTCGTTTTATTTTGAATCTGGGACAAAACAGCGTGTGGTCTTTTCGGACGTAAATCCAGCCGGAGACCGCGCGCTTTTTCTGTCTCAGGGCAATACCGCACAAATCACTAGGCGTATTTGCGCGGCGTTGCCCAAGGAGGTTTTTTGCTGTGGAAGAAAAGTCAAATGCCTTTCTGGAAACGGCTCCGGTGGGGAGCCTCATGCGGCGGTATTCGGTGCCCTGCGTGATCTCGCTGCTGGTGGCGGCGCTGTACAATGTGGTGGATCAGATTTTTATCGCCAACGCGGACTATCTGGGCTCCTACGGCAACGCGGCCAACACGGTGGTATTTCCGCTGACCGTAGTGGCCCTGGCCATTGCGGTGCTCATCGGCGACGGCTGCTGCGCCTTTGTGAGCATCTCCCTGGGCGCGGGCCGGAGGGAGGACGCCCACAAAAGCATCGGGAGCGCCATCCTGCTGTGCATCCTGTTGAGCGTGCTGCTGACGGCGGCGTATCTTATCTTTATGGAGCCCATTCTGAGCCTGTTCGGCGGCAATGTGAATCCCGAGACCCATGACTGTGCCAGGGAGTATTTCCTCTGGATCGCCCTGGGCGTGCCCTTTTACATGTTCGGTCAGGCCATGAACCCCATTATCCGCTCCGACGGCAGCCCCAAATTCGCCATGGCCGCCACCCTGGCCGGGGCCTTTACGAATCTGGTACTGGATCCCATCTTCATCTATCCCATGAAGCTGGGCATGATGGGCGCGGCGGTGGCCACAGTGATGGGTCAGATCCTGACGGCGGGCCTCAGCGTCTGGTATCTGTTCCACATGAAGGCGGTGCGCCTGAGCCGCGGGAGCTTCGGGTTTTGGGGCGGGCTCATGCGGCAGTTCCTGGCCCTGGGGCTCACCAGCTTTCTCTCACAGATCGCTCTGGTGCTGTCCATGGCGGCGTTCCAGAATATGTGCACGAAATACGGCGCGCTGGATCCCATCTTCGGCCAGAGCCAGTATGCCCAGATCCCGCTGGCGGATATTCTGACATTTTTCTTCGCCTTGACCATCATTATCAAGACCTATCGGCAGCTTTCCGACGGAAAAACCGGGGCACCGGCGTGATCGGAGATTGCAAAAGCGATGTAATTCGTGTATAATTCCTCTGACAAACATACCTATACTATAGAAGAATGAGGATATAGACATGAATGAAATGTTCCTGCTGAAAATGGGCGAGATCGTGCTCAAGGGCCTGAACCGGGCCAGCTTCGAGGGCCGTCTCCACAGCAATCTGAGCCGCCGGCTGAAGCACTATGGCAAGTTTAAGATCCGGCTGCTCCAGTCCACGGTGTATGTGGAGCCGGAGAATGACGACTGCGACATGGACGGGGCCTGGGAGGCCTGCGGACGGGTCTTCGGCGTGATCTCCCGGTGCCGGAGCCGGGGCTGCGACAAGGACTTGGACGCCATCTTCAACGCCTGCCGGGATTACCTGGGGGACGATATCGCCTGCGCGAGGTCCTTTAAGGTGGAGTCCAAGCGGGCGGACAAGCGCTTCCCCCTGAACTCCATCCAGATCTCCCAGGAGATCGGCGGACGGCTGGCTGAGGCCTTCCCGGAGGTGGAGGTGGATGTCCACCATCCCGACTACACGGTATATGTGGAGGTGCGGGAGGAGCGGGCCTTTGTCCATGGCCCCGCGGAGCCCGGCGCGGGCGGACTGCCCGTGGGCGTGGGCGGAAAATCCGCCCTGCTGCTGTCCGGCGGCATCGACAGCCCTGTGGCGGGCTATATGATGGCCAAGCGGGGCGTGGAGCTGGAGTGCGTCCACTTCTTCAGCTATCCCTATACCTCCGAGCGGGCCAAGGAAAAGGTGCTGGATCTGGCCCGGATCATGACCCGGTACTGCGGACGGCTCACCGTCCATGTGGTGCCCTTTACGAAGATCCAGGAGGCGATCCGGGACAACTGCCCCGAGGAGTATTTCACCCTCATTATGCGGCGGATGATGATGCGGATCTCCGAGGGCCTGGCGGAGAAGCTGGGCTGCATGAGCCTCACCACCGGCGAGAGCCTGGGCCAGGTGGCGTCCCAGACCATGCAGGCCATGATGGTCACCAACGCGGTATGCAGGCTGCCCGTATTCCGGCCCGTCATCGGCATGGACAAGGAGGAGATCATCGCCATCGCCCGGAAGATCGACACCATGGAGACCTCCATCCTGCCCTATGAGGACTGCTGCACGGTGTTCACCCCCAAGCATCCCAAGACCCGCCCCCAGCTGGCGGAGATCGAGAAGGCGGAGGCCAGAATGGACGTGGAGGCTCTGGTGAAGGAGGCCGTGGAGGCCACCGAGCCGGTGTATATCCGTGTTGAATCGTAACGAGAAATTAGTAACGCTGCTCCGGGAGAAGGGACTCACTATCACCACGGCGGAGTCCTGCACCGGGGGCCGCATCGCCTCAGCCATCACCGGGGTGCCCGGGAGCTCCCAGGTGTTCCCCGGGGGCATTGTCAGCTACTGCGACCGGGTGAAGCATCAGGTGCTGGGGGTGCCCCAGGAGCTGCTGGATCAATATACCGCCGTATCGGAGCCCGTGGCGGCGGCTATGGCAAAGGGCGCGGCAAGGGTCATGGAAACGGATCTTGCCCTGTCGGCCACGGGCCTTGCGGGCCCGGAGGGCGACGGGGTGCAGCCCGTGGGGACAGTGTTCCTGGGGCGGTACGCCAAGGGAGAGACCGTGGTGGAGCGCCATGTGTTCCCCGGAGACCGGGGGCAAGTGCAGACGGCGGCCACCCAGCGGGCCATGGAAATGGCCCTGGAGTGGCTGGAGGAGCAGAGATGAACGTTCTGGCAGTGGCCCTGGGCGGCGGCATCGGCGCGGCCCTTCGGTATGGCCTCAGTCTGCTGCCTATCTCCCGGGAGTTCCCGGGGGCCACACTGCTGACCAATTTTCTGGGGGCGTTCCTTATCGGGCTTATCGCGGCCCAGGCCGGGCGGCTTTCCTCCAGGGGCGTGCTGTTCCTGAAAACCGGCATCTGCGGCGGCTTTACCACGTTTTCCACCTTTTCGCTGGAAACGGTGATGCTGCTGCAAAACGGGCGGTATGGACTGGGGATCCTCTATGTGGCTTTGAGTCTTGGCTGCTGTTTGCTCGGAACGGCGGCGGGACTGTGGCTCGGCGGTAAAATTGGACAGGTTTAATCAAAAATAAAACGGGTGCTGAGACAATCGCTCAGCACCCGTTTGTTGCCTTAATTATTATAGCAGCATTGCCGCCTTATAGCCGGAATAGGTGGCTCGCTTGATATTGGAGACCTTTACCGCGTCGCCGATGACGGTGACGATGGGGGCGGCGCCCTGGAAGGATTCCGCCAGCTCCGTCCGGGGCTTTCGGCCGCCGGAGACCACCACGTCGTCGCAGGTCAGGGTGCGGTCCTCATAGATGGGCTCCGGGGGCTCCGCGGGAGCGCCGAAGGGGCCGCCAGGACCACCGGGACCGCCAGGACCGCCAGGACCGCCAGGACCGCCAGGACCGCCAGGGCCGCCGGGACCGCCGGGGCCGCCCGCGTGCTGATCCTGATAATAGGCATCCTCATCGTCCTGGGGCCCCATCAGAGGGATGAAGCCATGGACACCGTTGGTCTGCACATGGAGCTCCACCCGGCCAGAGGCAATCTCCTTTGTGGCGGCAAAGTCCACATAGGAGAAATTGGGCTCGTTTTCAAAGGACTCCCGCTGGAGACGCTCGGTGTGCATATCGTCGGCCAGCTGAATCTGGCCCCGGGTCACCATGGTCACCTGATGGCCTGCCCGGGCCAGATACAGGCTCACATCCCGGCCAGTGTCCGCGCCGCCGATGACCACTACCCGGTGGCCCAGCTGCGCCTCGTGGCCGAATACGTTCTCGGCCAGCCACGCGGTGTCCGCACCGGGAACCGGGGGACGCTGGGGCTCAGAGCCCAGGGCGCAGAGAATGGCGTCATAGCCCTGGGATTTCAGCAGCTCCGGGGTGGCAGCGGTGCCGGTATGGATCGTGACGTGCGCTTTGTCTAGCTCCCGCAGGAGATAGGCCAGATAGTCGGCGATGGGCCACTTGTAGTCCGGAACGCTGGCCGCCACCAGCTGGCCGCCCAGCACCGGGGCCTTCTCATAGAGAGTCACGGTATGGCCCCGCCGGGCTGCGGTCAGCGCCGCCATGAGGCCGCCGGGGCCGCCGCCCACCACGGCGACCTTTTTGGGCGTAGTGGTCTCGGCGAACAGATCCCGCTTCCGGCCCAGCCGGGGATTGACGGAGCAGGTGTGATGGCCGTGGCAGCCGTTGCAGAGAATGCAGGGAACGATCTCCTCGGAAGGACATCCGGCGGTGATCTTTTCATAGTAGTGGTCGTCGGCCAAGAACTGCCGTGCCATGGCGAACAGGTCGGTCTTGCCCTCGGCCAGGAACCGCTCCATCATCTCCGGATCCCCATAGCCGCCCACGGGGGCGCAGGCAATTTTGATGTCCCGGGCCTTGAAGGCCGCGGCGTAATCAATGGACTTGGGGTGGCCCTTCCGGTAGTTGAGGCCGTTGACATGGGTGGCGGAGCCATCCACGCCCCGGATCTGGATGATGTCCACATAGCCCTCCAGGGCCTGACAGAAGTCCAGAAAGTCCTCAAAGGTATAGCCCGGGGCCTCCTCCTCGGCGGAGATCTGGGCCTCGATCAGGAAGTCCTTTCCGCAGACCTCCTTGACCCGAGCGCAGACCTCCTTTGCCAGAGTGGCCCGCTGGGCCATGGTTTTGCCGCCGTACTTGTCCGTCCGCTGATTCAGCAGGGGAGACATGGAGCAGGCCAGAATGGAGGAGCGGTAGGACATGTAGAAGGTACACATGTCATAGCCCATGTCCTTTGCCTCCTTGGCCCGGAAGGCGAATTCCTCAATGAGGGTCTGGAGCCGCTCCTGGCTGATGCCGGGCTTGTTGCGGAAGACGGCAGAGTTGTAGTCGCCGTTTTTGGGGATCTCGTCCCAGTTGGGGGTGTCGGAGATGTTCACGTCCGTGGGCTCGATGTCCATGAGGGAGGCGGAGGCCAGGGTGCCGTACTGGTGGACGGCCTCAGCGATCCTCCGGTAGCCCTCCGCCACGGCGGGATCCCGCATGTCGTTGCCGGTGCCGTCCATATGGGGCATCCGTCCGTCCTTGTCCGGGAGATTCAGGTTCCGCTCCGGATGGTCGCCCATGGCCACGGTAACGGTGGCCGCGCCGTTTTTCGCCATATCCGCGTAGAACTCCCGGGCCTGCTCCAGGGTGAAGCTCTGGAGGGCGCACTTGGAGCCCATGATGCGGTTTTTCAGGGTCACGTTCCCAATGGTCAGTGGGGAGAGCAGATGCGAGTAGGGATTGGTCATGTTCGATTTCCTCCTTATTCCTTGCGATATGGAAATATTATAGCATAATCGGGATGCGGATGCTGATATCGGTTGGTTATGGTCTATAGCTCCAGGGAATACGGCCGTCCACACGGAAAATTCACACTTTGGTTACAGGCTCCTTTCTGTACATTTTCTCGGAAGTATATTATAATGTAAGGGCAACACCGTGCAAATGCGTCTGCGGTTTTACACCTTTTTCTGACGAAAAATCTTCCGCCAGACCCCTTTGGCGATTTGTGCGGTATTGCCTGAGAAAAACGGCATTCTGCATAAAGTGAGGTCAGTTTATGGCGTATATTGAACTAAAGGACGTGACCAGAGTGTATCCCGGAGGCAACGGCGGCATCCGGGCGCTGGACGGCGTGGATTTTCAGGTGGAAAAGGGGGAGCTGTGCATTGTGGTGGGCCCCAGCGGCGCGGGCAAGACCACGGTGCTGAACCTTTTGGGCGGCATGGACGAGCCCACCTCCGGCTCCATCCTGGTGGACGGCCAGGAGATCGCAGGGCTCCGGGGGAAGAAGCTCACCCGGTACCGCCGGTATGACATCGGCTTTGTGTTTCAGTTCTATAACCTGGTGGGGAATCTCACGGCCCTGGAAAATGTGGAGCTGGCCAGCGAGATCTGCCCGGATCCCATGGACGCGGCGGAGGCCCTCCGGCGGGTGGGCCTGGGGGAGCGCATGAATAACTTCCCGGCGCAGCTCTCCGGCGGCGAGCAGCAGCGGGTGGCCATCGCCCGGGCCCTGGCCAAGCGGCCCAAGCTCCTGCTCTGCGACGAGCCCACGGGCGCGCTGGACTACAACACCGGCAAGGAGGTCTTGCAGCTCCTGCAGGACACCTGCCGGAAGGACGGCATGACCGTCATCATCATCACCCACAACTCTGCCCTGATGCCTATGGGAGACCGGGTGATCCAGATCCGCAGCGGCAAGGTCAGCAATATGTACCGGAATGAACACCCGGAGCCCATAGAAAGGATCGAGTGGTAATGAACCGGAGTCTCAGAAAAGAGCTGTTTCGGGAGATCCGGGGCTCCTTTACCCGGTTCCTGTCCATCTTCGTGATGGTAGGTCTGGGCTGTATGTTTCTGGTGGGCCTGCGGTCCGCGGCCCCGGATATGCGGAAGACCGCCGACGAGTATTTCGACGACCAGAACTTCATGGACATCCAGGTGATGTCCACCCTGGGGCTCACCGACGAGGACATCGACGCGCTGTCCCAGGTGGAGGGCGTGGATACCGCCGAGGGGGGCTGGGCCCTGGACGCCATCTGCTCCCTGCCGGACAGCGACCAGGTGGTGAAGCTCCTGAGCCTGTCGCCCTCGGGCATCAACGAGCCCATTTTAGTAGAGGGGCGGCTGCCGGAGCAGCAGAACGAATGCGCCGTGGAGGAAAAGCTCCTCCAGTATTTCCACGTCAAGGTGGGGGATCAGGTGACCATCACCCCCGGAGAGGATCAGTCCGACGCCCTGGCGGAGGAAACCTATACCATCACCGGCGTGGTGCAGAGCCCATTGTATATCTCCATCGAGCGGGGTACCAGCACCCTGGGGGATGGCAGCGTGGACGCCTATATCCTTCTGCCGGAGGACAGCTTCCAGCTAGATTATTACACCGTCTGCAACGTCACCGCCGCCGGAGCCAAGGCGATGGACGCCTATTCTGACGAATATCAGGCCAAAATCGACGACCTGACGGATCGTCTCACCGAGACCATGGACGCCCAAAGCGAAAAGCGTTATCAGGACGTAAAGGACGAGGCCCAGGCCAAGGTGGACGAGGCAAAGCAGCAGCTGGAGGAGGCCCAGCAGGAGGCCGACGACCAAATCGCCGATGGCGAGAGCCAGCTGGAGGATGCCCGGGCGGAGCTGGATCGGGGCTGGCAGGATCTCAGCATGGCCCGGTCTCTGGCGGGAGAGCTGGACGTTCCGGCTCTGGATGAAAACCAGCAGACCCTGGAGGACGGAGAGACCCAGTACGCCGAAAAGAAGGCGGAGCTGGAGACGGCCAAGCAGGAGGCCCAGGATCAGCTGACCCAGGCCCAGCAGGACATCGACGACGCCCAGGCCAAGGTGGACGATTTGGAGCCCGCCACGGTCTACATTCTGGATCGGAACAGCAACTACGGCTTTGTGAGCTATGACCAGAACGCCCAGCGCATGGACAACCTGGCCAATATGTTCCCGGTGATCTTCTTTATCGTGGCGGCTCTGGTGTGTCTGACCACCATGACCCGGATGGTGGAGGAGGAGCGCACGGAGATCGGCTCCATCAAGGCCATGGGCTACGGCACCGGCACCATCGCCATGAAATATCTGCTCTACGGAGCCATTGCGGCCATCGGGGGCGGCATTGTGGGCGTGGCCATCGGAACCACCCTGATTCCCTGGGTGATTTTCACCTCCTACGGGATCATGTACAACCTGCCAAGTCTCCATTTGGAGCTCTACTGGGGCCTGAGCCTGGGCTCCATCGGCGCGGGAGTGGCCTGCACCGTGGGCGCGACACTATGGGCCATGCTGGCAACGGCCCGGGAGACCCCGGCGGCCCTGATGCGGCCCAAGACGCCCAAGGCGGGCAAGCGGATTCTGCTGGAACATGTCACGTTCCTATGGAAGCATTTCAGCTTCTCCGTGAAGGTCTGCTGCCGGAACCTGTTCCGGTATAAAAAGCGGTTCTTCATGACAGTCATCGGCATTGCGGGCTGCACGGCCCTGATGATCGCGGGCCTGGGGCTCCGGTCCAGCATTTTCAGCATCATCGACATCCAGTACGGGGACATCTACCGGTACAACCTACAGGTGTCTATGGATCCCGACACCGGGGATCCGGCGGCCATTCAGGAAAAGACGGCGGCGGACGAGAATACCGCCTCGGTGGCGGAGATCTACACCCGGGCCATGACCGCCTCCAGCGGGACGGGCAGCCAGGACGGCTATATCACCGTCACCGACGACCCCGAAAGCCTGTACAGCCAGATCACCCTTCGGGATATGAAGCGGGGAGACCAGGTGGAGATCCCCGAGGACGGCGTGGTCATCAGCGAGAAGCTGGCGGAGCTGCTGGGGCTGAAGGTAGGCGGCACCATCACCTTAGAGTGCGGCAGCAAGGCCCAGGCCAAGGTGGCGGGCATCACCGAGCACTATGTAAGGCACTATGTCTACATGACGGCGGGACTCTATACGGAGATTTTCGACGGGGCGTACACCCCCAATGAGCTGCTGGTGACGGCGAAGGACACCGGCGATGAGGCCATGGAGGCCATGTCCTCCCGGCTCATGGAGCAGGCGGGGGTCACGGCGGTATCCAACATCGGCGCGGCGGCCCACAACTTTGAGGAGAACATGAAGGCCGTCAACGCGGCGGTGACCATCATTATCATCTCCGCGGCGGCTCTGGCCCTGGTGGTGCTCTACAACCTGACCAACAT